>NZ_CP050152.1:959260-1279013 GCF_011617245.1 Brevibacterium atlanticum
TCGAGCCCCACCTGACCGCCGTAATCGGCCCGCGTCGTCCACCCCCGGTTCCCAGCCGCACGTTCGAGGGCGTTGGCCTGGGCATAGTCGACGTCCGCGCGCACCGGCACGAGTTCGTGCCGGGTGATGATCGACGCCCGCCCCACCGCCTCCGAGGTGGCCTGACCGTATGCGCGCACGAGCCCGCCCGCACCGAGCAGGGTCCCACCGAAATACCGGGTGACGATCGCGACGACGTACGTGAGATCGTGCCCGGTGATGACGTCGAGGATCGGGGCACCGGCGGTCCCGGCCGGCTCCCCGTCGTCGCTGAAGCGGTGCGTCCGGGAGTCCGGGTCGAGGACGAACGCCGTGCAGTGGTGGCGGGCCTTCGGATGGGCGGCGCGCACCTCGGCGATGGTCTCCCGCGCGTCTGCCTCGTTGGCCGCGGGGGAGAGGCGGGCGAGGAATCGGGACTTCTTGATCTCGATCTCGGCTTCGGCGCTGCGGGCGATCGTCCGGTACGACATGGTCGCCACTGTAGTCGAATGTCCACCGCAGTCGAATGTGTTCTACGATGTGCCCACGAGTGCGGATCACGCGCTCATTTCCCTCCCCGGCGAAAGGGCGACAATGGTGCACCAGGCAGGCGACGACGAACTCGCAGCGATCAGAGACGAATCCGCCCGAGCCCGTGAGCTCGACCGTGCGCACGTCTTCCACTCGTGGTCGGCGCAGCGACTCATCGACCCACCTGTCGTGGCCCGAGCGTACGGGTCGACGATCGTCGACGGCGAGGGCAACGAACTCCTCGACTTCTCCTCGCAGCTGGTGAACACGAACATCGGCCACCAGCATCCGGCCGTCGTCGCCGCGATCAAGGACCAGGCCGACGTGCTGTGCACGATCAGCCCGGCCACCGTCAACGCCGCACGTTCGGAGGCCGCGCGGCTGATCACCGAACGCACCCCGGCCGGACTCGACCACGTGTTCTTCACCAACGGCGGAGCCGACGCGAACGAACACGCCATCCGCATGGCCCGCCTGCACACCGGACGTCGCAAGGTCCTCTCCCGCTACCGGTCCTACCACGGCGGCACGCAGACCGCGGTCAACGTCACCGGCGACCCGCGCCGCTGGGAGAACGAGACCGGCGAATCGGGGATCGTCCACTTCTTCGGACCCTTCCTCTACCGCTCGGAGTTCCACGCGACCACCGAGGCCGAGGAGACCGAGCGGGCGCTGCAGCACCTGCGGCGGACCATCGAACTGGAAGGCCCGTCGACGGTTGCCGCGATCATCCTCGAGTCCATTCCCGGAACCGCTGGCATCATGGTGCCCAGTGCTGCGTACATGCAGGGAGTGCGAGCGCTGTGCGACGAGTTCGGGATCGTGTTCATCGCCGACGAGGTGATGGCCGGGTTCGGTCGCTCGGGCAAGTGGTTCGCCTTCGAGCATTTCGACATCGTCCCCGACCTCATCACCTTCGCCAAGGGTGTGAACTCCGGGTATGTGCCGCTCGGCGGAGTCGTCATCAGCGACGACATCTTCGAGACCTTCGCCGAGCGCGTCTACCCCGGCGGGCTGACGTACTCGGGCCATCCGCTGGCCTGCGCGGCGGCCGTGGCGACGATGACCGCGATGGCCGACGAAGGCATGATCGAACACGCGGCACACATCGGCGAGACCATCATCGGACCGCGCCTGGCTCAGATCGCGGAGAACTCGAAGCATGTCGGCGAGGTCCGCGGCACCGGGGCGTTCTGGGCGATCGAACTCGTCTGGGACAAGGAGTCCAAAGAACCGCTGGCCCCCTATGGCGGAGGATCACCCGAGGTCGCCTCGGTCGTGGCCGCGCTCAAGGAGCACGGAGTCGTGCCGTTCAACAACTACCACCGGCTGCACGTGGTCCCGCCGATCAACATCAGCGAAGAGGACCTCGAACGTGGCCTCGGCATCTTCGAGAAGGTCCTCACCGACCTCGACTTCTCCCGCTAGCACTCCCTGCTATTACTACCTGACGGCGGCCCAGCAACCTCGCGCGAGGTAGCTGGGCCGCCGTCAGGATCCTTCTATGCTTGTCAAGCGGCCTGCCCAACCACGCTCGTCGCCTCGAGAAGCCGATAAACTCTCCGGGCCACAAACCGCTTGATACACCGGATAGCCTCCTTCTTCGACTTCCCTTCCCCAAGTCGTTTAGCCATGTACGCTCGGGTCTCCTCATCGAAGGACAGCTTCGTGATGGCCACCATGTACAACGCGGAGTTCAACCGGCGGTCCCCGCTGCGGTTGAGTCGGAATCTCACCACATTGCCCGACGATGCTGGGATCGGATTCACCCCCGCCAGCTTCGCGAACGCAGCCTCGGAATGCACCCGTCCTGGATGAGACCACGCCAGATAGAACACGGCGGCAGTGATCGGTCCGATCCCCGGCTGGGCCAGCAGCACAGCGGCAGGACTGTCCTTCACCAGAGCCAGAATCCGTGTGGCGTAATCCTTGATGTCGGCATCGAGTTCGATGACGCGTTTGGCTAACCGGATCGCTTCCCGACGTGCTTCACAACGGGCCACAGGCTCGTTCCGGCCCCGCCATTTCGACACCGTGCGGATCTTGGCGACTGACAGTTTCCGTCGGGCATCGATACCGAGATCGTTCGCCCGCAACAACGCGGTCAGCGCGTTGATGGTGCGGGTCTTCTCCCGCGTCATGGACTCGCGGGCACCCACGAGGATCCGCAGTCCCTGACGCGGCCCATCGGCCTGTCTGGGCACGCGCAGCCGCGACTGCTCCAAGGGCAGGACGGTGGTCGCGATTCTGCGGGCGTCGATCTGGTCATCCTTACCCGTGCTGTGACGGTCGCGGGCACTCATGCTCGCGGCCTCGGCGACCGTATACCCAGCCTCAGCGACGTTCTCGGCCAGGATCGCTCCGTAGGTGCCGATGCCTTCGATCACCCACAGGGTGTCCAGGTGCCCGCCGGTGCGACGCCCGACCCAGTCCAACGCGCGTGCCAGGCCAGTATTCGTGGTCGGGAATTCGCGGGTATCGAGGTGCTCACCGCGGTTGGTGAGTATGGCGTAGACGTGGTTCTTCGCGTGTGTGTCGACGCCGACGACAAACGCGTACAAGTGCGAGATGATAGTCATGACGGTTCGTGATTCTCCCGTGTTAGAGCGGATGATGTCCGACCGTCGAACGGTCGGCTCCGGTCCGGGAGATAGTCACGTCGGAACACTACTGTGATGAGTCACGTTCGGTCAGGAACGGACAACCTTCTGATCAAGTTACCGATGTGGGCCGAGCCGGGGCCGACCGCCCACCGATCATCAGACAGATCCTGACGATGACATCGTCTGAGTCAGCAGTAATTCGAGTCATGATGATCGATGGGACGGTCAGTTCCTACTCTGCCAGCCAGTCCCAGACCAGCCACTATCAATCCTCACAGTAGTAATTAGGGGAGGTGGTGGGTGTAGGTGCCGCCTAGGACGGTGGCCCGGATCGGGATCGTTGAGATCTCTTCGGGGGCGACGTTGCCTGGGTGCGTCTCCAGGGCGACGAAGTCCGCGAGCTTGCCGCGGCTGAGCGTGCCCTTGTCCGCACCCTGCCCCGAACCGACCGCGGCATCGACCGTGTAGGCCGCGATCGCCTCGTCGACGCTCAGGCACTCCGCGGCCGATCCCATGACATCGCCCTCACGGGTGGCGCGGGTGACGAAGGCTTCGATGCCGCGCAGCACGTTCCCATCCGCGCACGGCCGGTCCGAACTGCCGGCCAGCAGCACACCGGCATCGACGAATGACTTCGCGCGATAGAGCAGCCTGCGCCGCTGCGGCCCGAGCGACCTGTTCATTCCGTCGCCGATGCCGTCGGCGAACGCGGACTGCGGGGTGACGACGATGCCGTGCTCGGCCAGTGTGGCCAGATGCTCATCGTGGACCATCGCGGCATGTTCGATCCGGTTGGGCACGGCCCGCCGACCGTACCGGTTCTGCGCGTCGACGATGTTCTCAATCGCCGCATCCACGGCGGCATCGCCGATCGCATGCACCGCCACCGACCAGCCGGACGCATAGGTGTCAAGGATCTGCTGGCGGAGCACCTCGGCATCGTCCTGCAGGTACCCGGGATGATCCTTGCCCGCATAGTTCTCCCGCAGCGCCGCGGTCTCCCCGGACAGGGCCCCGTCCATGAAGAACTTCACCGGACCGATCGAGAGCAGATCATCGCCGAGGCCGGTGCGCAGTCCCGCATCGAGACCGATGCCGAATCCGTCGGCCGAGTTCGCCGCGATCGGATGGAGACCGTCGGCCTGCGGCATGAGCTGGGCCCGCGCCCGCAGCTTGCCTTCCTCCCGGGCCCGCAGGTACGCGGAGATCTCGATGGGGGAGTGCCCGATCCACCCGTAGGCGATCCCGCACTCGCCGAACGAGGTGAGGCCCTCCTTCGCGTAGTACGCGGTGGCCAGATCGATCGCCTCGACGAGCGTGTCGAGCGAATACGGCCGGATGAGATCCTGGACGAGCGCCTGAGCGGTCTCCTCGAGCAGACCCGTCGGATGCCCCGCCGCATCACGGACGACCTTGCCGCCGACAGGCTCTTCGAACCCGTCCGCGAGGATGCCCGCCCGGCGCATCGCCTCGGTGTTGACGATCGCGGCATGACCCGAGGTCTGCCGCATGAACAGCGGCCGGTCCCCGGTGATCTCGTCGAGGCGGGCCAGGTCCGGGTACTGACCGTCATAGTCGCGGTGGGCATACCCGGTGGCGTTGATCCATTCCCCGCCCGGCGTCGTCGCCGCGGCCTGTTCGAGGGCGGCATAGACATCGGGCAGCCCGCCCGGCAGCGCCGTGACGTCGACCGATGCGAGGGTGAGCCCGAACCAGGCGGTGTGGCAGTGGGCGTCGTGGAAGCCCGGCAGCACCGTCGCCCCGCCGAGCGATTCGACCCGGTCGGCGCTGATGCCGTCGAGTTCCTCGTCGAAGCCGACGATCCGGGAGCCCAGCACCCCGATCTTCCTCGCCCGCGGCCTGGCCGGATCGAGGGTGTGTGCGTCGAGGTCGGTGAAGATCGCGTCGATTCTCATGGCTCCACCTTAGTCAGAAACGCACTCGCTCAGGCACTGAGTCCACGTTCACGGCAAGCGGGCGCCGCGGATGTCCGGGTCGGTGAGGCAGTGGACGAGCGAGAGCCCCTCGTGCTCGAGAGCGCGAGCGAACGCGTCGCGGAAGTCCTCTGTCTTCTCGACCCGGATCCCGAGCCCGCCGAAAGCCTGAGCCATGGCGGCGAAGTCCGGGTTGACCAGCCCCGTGGCGGTGGCCCGGCCCGGGTATTCGCGGTCCTGGTGGCCGCGGATCGTACCGTAGACCGCATTGTCGTTGACGACGACGGTGATGTTCGCCCCGTACTGCACGGCGGTGGCGATCTCCTGGCCGTTCATGAGGAAGTCCCCGTCCCCGGCGATGCAGAACACCGCCCGTTCGGGGTGGACGAGCCCGGCGGCGACCGCGGCCGGCAGACCGAATCCCATCGATCCGTTCCGCGGTCCCAGCGCTGAGGGGAATCCGTGCGTGGGCAGGAAGCGCGTTGCCCAGCCGGAGAAGTTCCCCGCCCCGTAGGTGATGATCGCATCGTCCGGCAGCAGGTCTCTGACGTGGACGAATGCTTCGTCCATGTCGACATACCCGGTGCCCGACGAGCCCGAACCCGCCGAGGCGGCCGACCCTTCCGGCGGCACCTGCGGTTGCCGCCAGGCGTCGAGTTCGGCGCGGGCCCCGACCACCCAGTCCGGCAGCGGCACCGCGTCCTCGGCCGCCTCGGACAGGGCGTCGCCGAGCGGGGGTTCGTCGATCGAACCGTCCGAGGACACCGAATAGGTCCGTGTCCCGTCCTCGGTGAACAGGGCCCGGGCGAAGCGGGACACCGAGGTGACGATGTGCTGATCGAGGCGCCCGAAGTGGCCGTGGGCGTCGGGGTCGGGGCCGATGACGACGGTGCGCTGATCGGTGCCGATGCTGAATCCGTTCGTGGCCACATCGGTGCGCACACAGCCTAAGAAGATGTGCAGGTCCGCCTCGGCGAGGGTCTGTGTGGCCACCGGGGCAGCACCGAAGCCGAGGATGCCGAGGAAGTTCGGACAGTCGTGGTCGATGCCGTCGTAGGCACGGAAGGTCCCGAGCACCCCGAGCCCGCGATCGCGGGACCACTGCGCGATCCGCCGAGACGTCGACGGGGACCAGTCCTCCCCGCCGATGATGAGCACGGGACGGTCGGCGGCGGTGATGCGGGCCCGCAGCTCGGTGACATCCCCGGCGTATGGGGAGGCCGAACCGTGCACCCGCGGCGGCACCACGGTCCCGGCACTCGGGCGCACGAGCACATCCTCGGGCAGGCCGACGACGACGGGACCCGGCCGGCCGGTCACGGCGGTGTGCATGGCGTCGGCGACCACCTCGGCGGCCTTGTCCGGGTCATCGAGGGTGAGCACCTTCTTCGCGGTGGTGGCGAACCAGCCGTGCAGGTCGAATTCCTGGAAGGCCTCCCGGTCGCGATGATCGGTGGGGATGAGCCCGACGAAGACGACGAGCGGGGTCGCGTCCTGATAGGCAGTGTGGATGCCGACCTTGACGTTGGCGGCACCGGGCCCGCGGGTGACCATGGCGATGCCGGGGATCCCGGTCATCCGGCCCTCGGCCACGGCCATATAGGACGCCCCGCCCTCCTGGCGGCAGACTACGGGCACGATGGAGGAGTCGTGAAGGCCGTCGATGACGTCGAGATAGGATTCGCCGGGAACGAGATAGGCACGGCGGACCCCGTGCGCTTCGAGCTCCTCGACGATGAGGTGGCCGGCGGAAGGCGACGCTGAGGTGTCCATACTCCATGCTTATCATTCTTTTGTCTCATGTGGTCCCCGCCCGGCGCATTCGACCGCCCAAGGCCGTAAGATCGGGCAACAACGGAATCAGTGCGGGCACCCGCCTGAGCCCGTGAGCATGGAATCGTCGCCGATCAGGCGGCGAATGACGATTGACAGCCAGGAGGCTCACGCATGACCGGCATCGACTCCGACCATCCATCGGCTTCGGCGATCTCCACCACCGGCGACGGTGCGGGAAGTCGGCGCGGGCGGGCAGGATTCCAGTCGAAGCCGCGCAAGGCCAAGCTCGAACGGGATCCGGGGATGCCGGCGAGCACCTGGCGACTGCGCTCGGACGCGTGGGAGTACCTGAAGTTCGCGATCAAACGTCTGGCCGCCAGCGGCGGGGACTTCTCGATGATCGCCGAGGACGGAGAGGTCTGGCGGTCGCTGCGGTCGCTGAAGACCATCGAACTCTACTGGGGCGGATTCGGGCAGCGCTACGTCGAGGACATCACAGATCTGCTCTCTGACGGCGAATTCGACCGGGCGCATGACATGATCACCCGCGCGGTCAACCGCCTGCGCGGGACTACCGTGCCCGATGTCGGCGAGGATGACCTCACCGAGGAGGAGCGCGCCGAACTCAAGGACAGGCAGGACCCCCGCCCCCGCTTCGAGGTCCTCATCGTCGACGAGACCACCGAGGGCGGACGCGATGAACTCCACTCCGATCTGCTCAAGCTGCGCAACCCCTCCGACCAGTTCATCTACGACTACGTCATCGTCCCGACCGCCGACGACGCCGTCGCCGCGGCCCTGACGAACCCGAACCTGCTCGCCTGCGTCATCCGCCCCGGCTTCACCGACGAGACCCGCGAAGTCCTCAGCCGCGACCTGCGCGATGCCGTAGCCTTCGCCCACGAGACGACGAAGGCCCTGCCGACGGGCCCGATGAGCCCGCTGAACTCGGTGCGACGAGTGCTGCGGCTGGCCGATACGCTGGCCAACCTGCGGCCCGAACTCGACCTCTACCTCATGGCCGGTGCGCACATCGAAAGCCTCGCCGGCGCTCTGACGCACCGGTTCCGGCGGGTCTTCCGCCGGGAGGACCAGTTCGAACTCCACCTGTCGCTGCTGCGCCGGCTGCAGCATCTCTACGACACCCCGTTCTTCACCGCGATCCGTGAGCACGCCCGCCGACCGGCTGGTGTCTTCCACGCCCTGCCCGTCTCCCGCGGCGGATCGGTCGTCGGTTCGAAGTGGATCGGGGACTTCATCGACTTCTACGGGCTCAACCTGCTGCTCGCCGAATCCAGCGCCACCTCGGGGGAATTGGACTCCCTGCTGGCTCCGGTGAACACGCTGAAGAAGGCGCAGCTGCTGGCCGCGCGCGCCTTCGGAGCCAAGCGCACCTACTTCGTCACGAACGGAACATCGACGGCGAACAAGATCGTCCACCAGGCCGTGGTCTCACCCGACGAAGTCGTCATGGTCGACCGCAACTGCCACAAATCCCACCACCATGCGCTCATGCTCACCGGCGCCAGGACCGCGTACCTCGAGGCCTACCCCCTCAACGACTTCGCGTTCTACGGGGCGGTGCCGCTGAGCCGGATCAAACAACTCCTGCTCGACTACCGGGCTGCCGGCCGCCTCGACGAAGTGCGGATGATCACCCTGACCAACTGCACATTCGACGGCATCGTCTACGACCCGTACAAGGTCATGTCCGAATGCCTGGCGATCAAACCCGACCTCGTCTTCCTCTGGGACGAGGCCTGGTTCGCCTTCGCCCGCTTCCACCCGGTCACCCGCAAGCGCACCGCGATGGTCGCGGCCGAACGCCTCGAGGAGACCCTGTCCACCGACGCCCATGCCGCGGCCTACCGGGAACAGCGCGAGCGCCTGTTCGACCCCGAGACCGGGGCTTCGGCACCGGATGAGGTGTGGCTGGCCGAGGATCTGCTGCCGCCTCCGGACGCGACGATCCGCGTGTATGCGACGCAGTCGACGCATAAGACGCTGACCGCTCTGCGGCAGGGTTCGATGATCCACGTCTACGATCAGGACTTCGCCGCCGGCGCCGAGGAGGCCTTCCACGAGGCGTACATGACACACACCTCGACCTCGCCGAACTATCAGATCCTCGCCTCCCTCGACCTCGGCCGTAGGCAGGTGGAGATGGAGGGCTTCGCGCTCGTGCAGAAGCAGCTCGACCTGGCGATGAGTCTGTCCTCGGCGATCGCGCGGCACCCGCTGCTGAAGAAGACGTTCAAGGTCCTCACCGCCGCCGACCTCATCCCAGCCGAGTACCGGGTCACCGAGCGGACGATGCCGCTGCGCGACGGCCTGGCGACGATGTGGAACGCGTGGGTCAAGGACGAATTCGTCGTCGACCCCAGCCGTATCACTGTCGAGATCTCCGGCACCGGCGTCGACGGGGACACGTTTAAGCACGAGCACCTCATGGACCGCTACGGCATCCAGGTGAACAAGACGAGCCGGAACACGGTGCTGTTCATGACGAACATCGGCACCTCCCGGTCGGCCGTGGCCTACCTCATCGAGGTCCTCGTCAAGCTCGCAGGGAAGTTCACGGACCCACATGAGCTGCAGGCCCAGGACGCACTGACCGAACCGGCCGCTGTGATGCCGCCGCTGCCGGACTTCTCTGCCTTCGCTCCCGACTACGCCGCCGAGGTGCCGACCGCCGATCCGTCGAAGCAGCTGCCGGACGGCGACCTGCGCACCGCCTACTACGCGGGCCTGCGTCGGCAGAACATCGAACATGTGCTCCCACATGAGCTGCGCCGTCGCATCGATGGAGGGGAGCAGCCGGTCTCGGCCGGGTTCGTCACCCCCTACCCGCCGGGGTTCCCCGTGCTCGTGCCCGGGCAGGTCATCACCGCCGAGGTGCTCGACTTCATGTCCGCGCTCGACACCCGCGAGATCCACGGCTACGAGGCCAGGTTGGGCTACCGCGTGATCCTGCCGGACGCCCTCGAGAGCTGAGCGACACGGCAGGGCTGATCACTTTTCTGCCTCCTGCCGCCGAGCGGACCCTGGAGCGACGAAACCACCTCTTGTATGGGGTGGTTTCGTCGCTCCAGGGTCCGCTCGTTGTATGTCGGGGTTGACGGGAACCTGACAGACCAGAAAAATATCTACAGTTTGCTTGTGTTTAATGGCATTTGATATGCATTATTGATCTATGGTGACTGTATTCAGCGCGAGTGAGCTTCACTCTCTCGGGTACTCCGACGGTGACATCGGTGGTGCGTTGGACTGCTGTCTGGAGAAGGTGAGGCGTGGGCGGTTCGTTCTGCGCCGCGCCTGTGAGAATCGGGCACATGTGTCCCTTCATGAGATCCACATGGCGGCGGGTTCTCCGTACCCGGCGAACTTCGGCGACATCCGCGACAAAATCGAGACGGTGAAGATCCGCATTCGGTCACACGCTGGTGAGCTCCCTGAGGGCACTGTCTTCTCGCACGTGTCGGCGGCGATCATCCATGGGTTCGATCCGCCGGCCCTGGAAGCAGAATGCGCCGAGGTGGTCAGGCGCGGAATCAGCAAAGTCCGGCCGACTCTCGTTATCAGGGATCGCGAGATCTCAGAGACCGATCGAACGCTCGTCGGCGACCTGCCCGTGACGACGATCCGCCGGACGCTGCTCGATATCGCCTATGACTACCCACTGGAGACCTCGGTTCCGATCATCTCCGAGGCGCTGCGACGCGGCGACGCCTCGACGAATGATTTGGCGAAGCGAATCATTGCCAGCCGGCGAGGCTGCCGAGACGCTCGCCTGGCCCTCGAGCTCGCCGATGCCAGGCACGAATCGGCGGGGGAGTCCTTGTGTGCGGTGAAGTTCCATCGTTTCGGCATCACCGGAATGATCCCGCAGGTCAATACGCGCGACAGTGCAGGAAGATGGATCGCTCGCAACGACTTCCGCCATGAGGATCTCGACGTCATCGTCGAATTCCACGGTGTGGGCAAGTACTACCTCAACGCAGGAGGTCCGGATCGAGCCAGTTCGGCCAATCACGAGCGGCACATGAAACTGCTCAACGCCGGATTCCGGGTCTTCAACTTGGTGTGGGCCGACCTCTTCCGCGCCGAACCCTTCAGGCAGATCAAGGCCGTTCTGACAGCGTTGGGTGGCTAGGGGAGAGTGCGGGTGAGCGGACCCCGTGGCGGCGAGACCACCCTGTCCTGAGGGTGGTCTCGCCGCCACGGGGTCGGCTCGGCGAAGAGTGGCACCTACCCCAGCTGTCCGGGGTGGAGGACGCGGGAGAGGAAGTCCTTCGTCCGCTGCTCCTGCGGGCTGCCGATGACGTCCTTGGCAGGTCCGGCTTCGACGACGACTCCTCCGTCCATGAAGACGACACGGTCGGCGACCTGCCGGGCGAACTCCATCTCGTGGGTGACGACGACCATCGTCATTCCCGCCTCGGCGAGGTTGCGCATGACCTGGAGGACGTCACCGACGGTCTCGGGATCGAGCGCCGAGGTGGGTTCGTCGAAGAGCATGACATCGGGGTCCATGCTCAGTGCCCGGGCGATCGCCACCCTCTGCTGCTGACCGCCGGAGAGTGATCCGGGCTTGGCCTCCATCTTCTCGGACAGGCCGACCTTCGCGAGGTTCGTCTCGGCGACCTTGTTCGCTTCGGCCTTCGACCGGCCCAGCACCTTGGTCTGGGCGATCGTGAGATTCTCGCGCACCGTGAGGTGGCCGAAGAGGTTGAAGGACTGGAAGACCATGCCGATGCGGGTGCGGGCGGCGTCGATGTCGAGGTCCAGATCGGTCATGTCCATGCCGTCGACGACGATCGAACCTCCCGTCGGGGTCTCGAGCGTATTGATGCACCGCAGCATCGTCGACTTTCCCGAGCCTGAGGGCCCGATGACGCAGACGACCTCGCCCTTGTCGACGTCGAGGCTGATGTCGGTGAGGACCTGGTTCGTGCCGAAGCTCTTCTGCAGGTTGCGGATCGCGATGATCGGGGTTGCGGTCGTCGCCGAGGTGGTGGGAACGTTCATCATTTCACTCCAGAATCTGCGGAACCGTATTTGCGTTCGAGCACGCGTGAGAGATAGGACAGCGGGACTGTGATGATGAGGTAGCACAGCGCGATGACGATGAAGGGGGTGAGGTTCGCGGTGTTGACGATCTCTGCTCGGCCGAGTGCTGCGAGCTCACGGCCGTCGACCGAGGAGCCGAGGATGTAGGCCAGCGAGGAGTCCTTGGCGAGCAGGATGAGCTCGTTCGTCAGCGGCGGCAGGATGATCCGCATCGCCTGCGGCAGGACGATCGTGAACATCGCGCGCGAGGAGGACATGCCCAGTGATCGGGCGGCCTCGATCTGTCCCTTAGGCACCGCCTGAATGCCGGCGCGGATGGTCTCGGCCATATACGCCGAGGACACGAGGCCGAGGGCGATCATGATGATGACCAGCTGCGGCATGTTGAATCCGGGGAAGGCGACGGGCACGCCGAATCCGAGGACGAGGAAGACGACGAGGGCGGGCAGCCCGCGGAAGAACTCGATGTAGATGGTCGCGAGCCAGCGGTAGACGCCGACCGAGGACAGTCGCATGAGGGCGACGAACAGGGCGATGATCAGCCCGAGAGCGAAGCCGAGGAACGTGTAGACGACGGTGTTCTTCAACGCCATTGTGATGACGTCGGGGAACATGCCTGTGGCGATGTCTATGCGACCGAAGGAGTCGATGAGCGTCGGCCAGTCGGCGAAGATCGCGATGAGGGCCGCGATGACGACGAGGATGGCGTACTGGATACTACGGGAGAGCTTCGCCTTCTGGCGTTTGCTCATCTTCGCTTTCGGAGTGGCGGTGGCGGCCGGGACGGCTGAGCCGGTCTGGCGGCCGTCCTCACTCGCAGTGGGAACTGACATGGTGTTGTCCTTCGGAGACGGTGGCGGGGGCGCCCGCCGGATTGCGTGCCGTGAGAGGCGGGTGGGACTGGGCTGTCGAACTCAAGTGAACGGGCGGTCGCCTGCGACCTCGTCGTCGCAGGCGGCCGCCCGATCGGGTGCGATCACTTCGGAGCGTCGCCGAACCACTTCTCGTAGATCTTGTCGTACTCGCCGTTGTCCTTGATCTCCTTGATCGTGTCGTCCACGGCCTTCTTCATCTCCGAATTGCCCTTCTTCATCGAGATGCCGTAGTGCTCATCGGTCTTGATGTCGAAGCCGACCGCGAAGCCCTTGTTCTCGGTGTTGTAGTTGTACAGCACGCCGTTGTCGTTGATGACGGCGTCGACCTGACCGGTCTTGAGCGCCTCGAGTGAGAGCGGCAGGTCCTCGTAGGTGATGACCTCCGAATCCTTGAAGTTCTCGGTCGCGTAGTCGAGACCGGTGGTTCCGGCCTGCGCGGCGATCTTGAAGCCCTTGAGCCCGGCTTCGTCCTTCGCGGTCTTGTCGGCCTTCGTGAGGATCGCCTGATTCGCGTCGAAGTACGGCTCGGAGAAGTCCGTGGCCTCCTGTCGCTCGTCGGTGATCGTCGTCGCGGCAGCGGCCACATCGCACTTGTTCTGGTTGAATTCCGCGCCCGAGGTGATCGTCTCGAAGGAGGTGTTGATGATCTCCTGTTCGACGCCGAGCTTCTTGGCCACGGCGTCGACGATGTCGACGTCGAAGCCGACGACCTCGCCGTCCTTCTCGAACTGGAACGGTTGGTAGGACAGGTGGGTGCAGGTCGTCAGCTTGCCCTCCTTGACGAGAGGGACACCGCCTTCCGCCGTCGCTGCGGGTTCCGAATCGCCTCCGCCGCAGGCGGACAGGGCGAGCATGGCGCCGACGGCGACAGTGGCCAGGGTCAAGCGTCGTTTCATGGTTCCTCCAGTGAGTCGGTGACGGGTGTGTCACGCATTCGCAGGCTGCCAGGTGGTCGTACCTGAGCAACGTCTGAGAGGAATCCTACCGTGAACTGAGTCACACTTCGGACCATCCGATGACCGCCGAGGCGGTTGTGACGAAATCGTAGTTCTTCCGCCGTGTGGGGATGAGACAGGGCCCGACCATCGCGAACGATGGTCGGGCCCTGTCTGAGCTCGGTTCAGTGGCAGCCGCTCAGCTCAGCTGATCCTCCATGTCGAGGTCGCTCGTGTCCTTGGCCAGCCACAGGGCAGCGAAGGTGAGGACTGCGGCGGCGATGATGTAGAGGCCGCAGTAGAAGATCGTCCCACCCTCGGCCTGCCACAGCGCGACCATCGCGAAGGGAGCCGGGCCTGCGCCGATGACGCTGGCCATGTTGTAGGACACTGCCGAGCCGGTGTACCGGACGTTCGCTGGGAACAGCTCCGGCAGATAGGCAGCCATCGGCCCGAACGTCAGTCCCATGAGGATGAACCCGACGATGAGGCCGATGACGACGCCGGCGGTGCCCGCGTTGAACAGGGCGTTGACGACGAGGCCGTAGACGGCGATGGCGACCGTCACGCCGAGCAGCATCTTCCGTCGACCCAGCTTCTCCGCCAGAGGACCGGAGACGACGGTGAAGATGCCGAAGAAGACGACGCCGATGATGAGGTAGGTGAGGAACTCGCTCTTCGTGTAGCCGAGCCCCGCGACGAACCCCGCGGGGTCGAAGGACGTTCCGGCCGCCTCGGCGACGGTCTGTGCCTGTTCGACGGTGGCCGGTGAGGTGCCGTAGGTCAGGGTGAACGCGGTCATGAAGTAGAAGATCACGTAGGTCGCGAGCATGATGAAGGTGCCGAGGACCAGCGGCTTCCAGCTCGTGGCGAAGACGCGGCCGATGGGTGCCTTCGAGATCTGCTGCTTCTGCGCGACCAGCTGGAAGGCCGGGGTCTCCATGAGGGAGAGGCGGACCCAGAGCCCGACGGCGACGAGGATCGCCGAGAGCAGGAACGGGATGCGCCAGCCCCAGGCGAGGAAGGCCTCGGGCGAGGTCCACGAGTTGAGGCCGACGAAGAGCAGGTTGGCGATGATGAAGCCGACCGGGGCACCGAGCTGCGGGAAGGTGCCCCAGATGGCGCGTTTGCCCTTCGGGGCGTTCTCGGTCGCCAGGAGCGCTGCACCTGACCATTCGCCGCCGAGGCCCACGCCCTGGCAGAAGCGCAGGAGGACGAGCATCGCGGGAGCGAGGACGGCCCAGCCCGGCGCCGAGGCGGTCGGGAGAAGGCCGATGAGGAACGTGCCGATGCCCATGATGAGCAGGGAGGCGATGAGTGTCTTCTTCCGGCCGACACGGTCACCGAAGTGGCCGAAGATGATCGAGCCCAGGGGGCGGGCGACGAAGGCGACGCCGAAGATCGCGAACGAGCTCAGCAGCTGCGTCGTCGAGGTCTGGTTGGGGAAGAAGAGGGCCGGGAAGACCAGTGACGAGGCGGTCGCGTAGGCATAGAAGTCGAAGAATTCGATCGTGGTGCCGACCATCGAGGCGGTCAGGACCTTGCCGCGGGTGTTGTTCTTCCGAGTCGCTGCGATGGCGTCGGACTCGACGTCGGCGTCGGGTGAGGGGTTCGGGTTCCCCGGTTGTGTTTCGGTGGACATGGTGTCGTTGTGCTCCGCTGTTTCGTGAGTGCAGGCACGGGCGGGTGGTGCTCGTGTCAGTGGAAAAGGGCCGTCGATGCTGTGTGGGCACAGCATCGACGGCGACGGATAGACACTACGCCCGTCTCACGAGATGCGCTTTCCGCGTCTCGAAAGTCGAGATTGCTCGGTCATCCGAATATTTTCGCGGGCGGGTGACCAGCAGGGATGCGGTCGGGCCTCTTCTGTGGGCACGGCTCAGTCGTCGACGGAGACTCCGGTGATGGTGACCTTCTCCTTCGGAGCGCCGTCGCCGGCACCGGAGTCCGTGCCCTTGTCGGCGATGTCGGACACGGTCTTCGTGCTGTCCTCGTCGAGGGAGCCGAAGACGGTGTAGTCCGGCGGCAGCGAACTGTCGTCGTAGACGACGAAGAACTGGGAGCCGTTGGTGTCGGGTCCGGCGTTGGCCATGGCCAGTGTCCCGGCCGGATAGGTCTCGGAGCCGTCGACCTCGTCGGCGAACGAGTAGCCGGGTCCGCCCGAACCGGTGCCGGTGGGGTCGCCGCACTGGAGGACGAAGATGCCTTCGGTGGTCAGGCGGTGGCAGTCGGTGTCGGCGAAGTACTTCTGCTTCGCCAGGGACAGGAAGCTGTTGACGGTGCAGGGGGCTCCGTCGGCGTCGAGGGTCACGGCCAGATCGCCGGCGTTCGTGGCGATCGTGGCTGTGACCTTGCCCTTCGCCTGCGGCTTCTCATCAGGGGTGTCGACGTCCTTGGCCCCGGACTGGGAGTCCTTGAGGTAGGAGCAGGTGCCGGCTGCGGCTTCGGTCGAGGTCTCCGCGCTGGTCGCACCGTCATCTTCCGAATCGGACGATCCGCACCCGGTCAGCAGCAGAAGGGCAAGCACAGCGAGGGCTGCCAGGGCCAGCAGCGCGGCTGACTTCGGTCGATGGGTGAGGGCATGAGAGCGACTGCGCGCAGGGTGATCCATGCCTTCATCGTAGCGGCCGCGCGAACGACCGCGATCGCGGTCGCCGTGATCGAGACAACGCCGCAGGGCCGAGACACCTGTGCACACACAGTGGTCTCGGCACTCGGCCGTTGTCTCGACAGGGTCCCGGGTGGAGGTGCGCTCAGGTCTCGACGGAGGTGCGGGTGCTCTTGTCGGGGGAGCCGCCTCGACGGAGGAAGATCGCGACGGAGATGACGATGAGTCCGGCCAGACAGAGCCCGACGCCGACCCAGGCGGGTGCACGGTAGCCCAGGCCTGCGGTGATGACGATGCCGCCGAGCCACGCGCCGAGGGCATTGGCGAGGTTGAAGGCGGCGTGGTTCATGGCTGCGGACAGGCTCGGGGCGTCGTGGGATTCGCGGAACAGGCGCATCTGCAGGGCTGTGGTGATCATCGATCCGGAGATGCCGATGAGGAAGAGGGCGACGATCGCGATCGCCGCGATCTGGGTGAAGGCACCGAAGGCGGCGAGCACGAGGGCGGAGAGGATCATGCCGCCGGTGGACGCGCGTTCGATGGACTTGTCGACGAGTGGTCCGGCGATGAGGGAGCCGGCGGTCATGCCGAGTCCGTAGACGGCGAGCACCCAGGGGATCGCGATCTCGGGGACACCGGCAACGTCGGTCATGGTCGGGGTGATGTAGGTGTAGACGGCGAACATGCCGCCGAAGCCGACGGATCCGGCCACGAGCGTGAGGATGATCTGCACGCGACCGAGCGCCTTGATCTCCCCGCGAGCCGAGGGCACCTCTCCGGCGCCGATGCTCACGCGGGGGACGGCGAGGGCGACCATGATGACGGTGAGGACGCCGAGGGCGGCGACGAGGGCGTAGGCGCTGCGCCAGCCGAGCATGTTGCCCAGTGCCGCGGCGAAGGGGACGCCGAAGATGTTCGCGATGGTCAGGCCGAGCATCACCCGGGACATTGCGCGTCCGCGGCGGTTGGCCGGGACGAGGGAGGCGGCGACGACCGCTCCGATGCCGAGGTAGGCGCCGTGGGGCAGGCCCGAGACGAAGCGGGCGATGTTGAACAGGGTCGCGGTCGGTGCGAGCATCGAAGCGAGGTTGCCGAGGGCGAAGAGTCCCATCAGGCACAGGAGCAGGATCTTGCGGTCCATATGCGCCGCGATGGTCGTGATCAGGGGTGCTCCGACGACGACGCCGATCGCGTAGAACGACACCGCGTGGCCGGCCTGGGGGACCGTGATGCCGAGTTCGTCGGCGATCATCGGCAGCAGACCCATCGTCGCGAATTCGGTCACGCCGATGGCGAAGGCGCCGATCGCCAGGGCGAAGACGGCGAATTTATAGACTCCGCGGGAGACCGGGGCATCGCTCATAGGACTCCTTCGGAGACATGGGGTGTGGGGGACGACCGCACCAGCCTATTGCCCATCGCGGCTCCTCGGAAGTGCAGAAGGACGCAATGTGACGATTCGAACAGGCGTCGGCCCGACGTCGGACACCCTCGCCGAGGAGACCGCTCAGTCCGCGTTCTCCTCCGCATCGACCTCGGCGAGGGCCTGGGAGGCGACGGAGAACGCGGTGTTCGCGCTCGGCACCGAGCAGTAGATGGCCGACTGGAGGAGGACTTCCTTGATCTCGTCGCGGGTCAGCCCGTTGCGCAGTGCCGCCTTGACGTGCATCGCGAGTTCGGCTTCGTGACCGCCGGCGATCATGGCCGTGAGCGTGATCGCCGAGCGCATGCGACGTTCCAGACCGGGCCGCGTCCAGATCTCGCCCCACGCATAGCGGGTGATGAGGTCCTGGAAGTCGGCAGTGAAGTCGTCGACCTTCGCATTCGCCCGATCGACGTGGGCGTCGGAGAGGACTTCGCGGCGCACGGTCATCCCGGCCTCGCGGACCTCGTCGCGGCTGGCCCCCCGCGGTCCCGAAGCGGTGGGCAGCGCGGCTGCACCTGGGGCAACCCCCGCACCGGCGGATCCTCCGGCACCCGCGGCACCGCCGGCTCCGGCGCCGAGGCCCTTGCCGCCGAAGAAGTCCGCGAGCAGTCCCGCGGTCACCTCCGGTGCCTCGGCGGGCACCAGGTGGGCGGCTCCCTCGATGACCTCGAGGAGGGCGCCGGGAACGGCGTTAGCGATCTCGGCGAGCTTCGTGGGCGGGGTCGGCTGATCCTCGGAGCCGGCGACGGCGAGGACCGGGCGGGTGATCTCGGGCAGGCGCTCGCGGACATCGAAGTCGGCCAGCGCATAGCAGAGGGAGGCGTAGGAGAACCGGTCGGCATCCTGGAGCGAGTGCAGCAGTGCGGCCGAGGCCTCCGGCTCGCGGTCCATGAAGCCCTCACCGAACCAGCGCTGTGCCGAACCGATGATCTGAGTCGGTGTGCCCGAGGTGGCCACAGTCTGAGCGCGCTCCTCCCAGGCGGTGGTCTCACCGATCTTCGCGCCGGTGCAGAACACGGAGATGCGTCCGAAGCGGTCGGCGTGGTCGAGGGCCAGCTGCAGGGCAATGGCTCCGCCGATCGAATCGCCGGCGAGGTCGACTGGCACGGAAGGGTTCGCCACGTCGGGGAGGACCCGTTCAAGGGTGGACAGGACCGCCTCGGCGAGGTCGGCCATCGTGATCCGCGGAGCCACCGAGGCCTCCGCTGGAACCGTGACCGGGGTCGAGCGGCCGTGACCGGGCAGGTCGATGCCGATGACCGTCGTCTCCGGACTCACCGCCGCGAATTCGGTCGCGGCCCGCTGCCACAGCGCGGCCACGGAGGTGCCCAGCGAGGGCAGGACGACGAGGACCCGGGCCTCGCCGGTCGGGGTCGTGGGGGCGGCGAGAACGGATGCGGTGAGCTCCATGGATGTCACTTTCTCAGTCGGGATGTGTCAGTCGAAGGGCGGCAGGTCGATCTCCTGCGGTCCGGATTCGTCGATGGTGGCAAGGATGGTCCGGCGGATGTCCTCGGCCTCTCCGAGGTAGGACTCAGGAGTGAAGAACTCGGTGATGCCGTCCTCGTCACCGACCGCCTCGCGCAGCGCAGCCACGGGGTCGGAGTCGGGGGCGATGATGGCGGCGACCTGGTCCTTGGTCAGTCGGTCGCCGAAGACGATGGCGAGCTTCTCCCCGAAGATCCCGGGGGAGGCGGCATCGAGGTTCGCCCGCATGGCCTCGGGGTTCACCTGCAGGCCCACGATCATCTCATCGAGGATGGTCAGGGACGAGATCGCCAAGGTCATGAGTTCGGACAGCGCCGGCCATTCGGCATGCCAGGCACCGTCGGAGCGTTCTTCGACCGCTTCGGCGGCGGCCGTGGTCAGCGTGGACAGCGCTCCGGGCACGCGCATGCCGTTGCGGTGGAGGAGCACCGCCGAGGTGGGGTTCGATTTGTGCGGCATCGCTGATGATCCGCCGGTCGACGACAGCGACAGCTCCCCGATCTCGGGGCGGACGCCGACGAGGACGTCGCGGGCGATCGAGGCGCCCACGGTCACGCATTGGGCGAGGTGGGATCCCCAGGAGAGGATGCGCACGCGGTCCGTGTGCCAGGGGACGGGGATCTGGGTGAGCGCGGCATCGGGGCCGACCATCTGGACGTGGAATTCGCGCAGCAGCGAGTCGGTGGACTCTCCGGCGAACCAGCGGATGGCGGCCCGTGTGCCCGCGGCCCCGCCGACCTGCACATAGTCGACATAGGGGGCCTGGCCTTGGACTTCGTTGACCTCGGCGGCCCATGTGGCTGCCTTGAGTCCGAACGTCGTCGGCAGCGCCGGTTGGGTGAGAGTGCGCGCCAGGCACAGGGTCTCGGCATGGGAGTTCGAGAGGTCGACGAGGGAGGCGCCGATGACCTCGAGCCGGGCCTGGAGTTGGCGCACCACGCGGGAGACGAGCAGCCCGATGGCCGTGTCGATGACGTCCTGACTGGTCAGGCCCCGGTGCAGACACCGTGAGGCCTCCGGGCCCAGCCGTTTGCGAACGAGGCCGAGAAACGGGATGAGCGGGTTGCCGCCGGACTCGGCGGCCTCACCCAGGGACTCGAGCTCGGTGTGATCGTCCGTGAGCGATCGGACGGTGGCATCGATGGCGGCGGCCACCTCGGCGCGGGTCTCCGACGGCACCAGCCCCACCCGTCCCTGGGCGACGATCCACGCGGTCTCGACCTGCCCGATCGCGGAGATGAGCGCGGTGTCGTCGATGGCTTCGGCGCCCCTCAAGTCGCCGGGGGCGAAGAGGAAGCGGGTGTGGGTGGTGTCGGTCATTGCGTCAGTCCTCGTGGCCGGGGAATCGGAGGAAGGGGGTTTCCTCCTCACCCTGCAACCGTATGTCGAAGTGCAGCGATCCGTCAGCCCCTCGGGTGGCGATGAGGCGTCGACGGTCGGCCTCGTCGAGTGAGGACAGGAGCGGGTCGGCGGCCAGCGCTTCGGTGTCCTCGGGCAGGTAGATTCTGGTGAAGAGGCGGCTGAGGAGGCCTCGGGCGAAGATGACGACGCTGATGAATGGGGCCTTGCCGGCCTCGGTGGTGCCGGGGTTGACGGTGGAGAAGCTGAACTCGCCCTCGGGGTCGACGGCGGCGCGACCGAAGCCGGTGAAGGTGAAGCCGTTGCGGCGCAGCGAACCCGTCTGACGGGGAACCTCGCCGTTCTCGTCGGGCTGCCAGATCTCGAGGATCGCGTCCGGGACTCGCTCGCCCGCACCGTCGTAGACGGCTCCGGTCAGCTGCACGGCCCGTGCGGAGCCGGCGGGCACGAGTTCGTTGTCGTGGTCATACGGCAGGGCATAGCCGTAGAACGGGCCGACGGTCTGGCCAGGGGTGGGTGTCAGGTCCGGGGTTCCGGTGAGATCAGTCATCGTCCTCTTCCTCCATCCAGGTCCGGTTGGCTCCGGTGAGCACGATGTCCCAGTTGTAGCCCATGAGGAATTCGTGCTCGGTGATGTTGTGGTCATACGTCGCGACCAGGCGGTCGCGGGCCTTCTGGTCGGTGATCGACTGGTAGATCGGGTCGAGGGCGAAGAGCGGATCCCCGGGGAAGTACATCTGGGTGATCATGCGCTGGGTGAACTCGGATCCGAAGAGTGAGAAGTGGATGTGGGCGGGCCGCCACGCGTTGTGGTGGTTCTTCCACGGGTAGGGGCCCGGCTTGATCGTGGTGAACGAATACTCGCCGTTCGGCCCGGTCAGAGTGCGACCGACGCCGGTGAAGTTCGGGTCGATCGGGGCCGGGTGCTGGTCGCGCTTGTGGATGTAGCGGCCGGCCGAGTTCGCCTGCCAGATCTCGACGAGCTGGCCCTTCACAGGTCGGCCGTCACCGTCGAGGACGCGTCCGGTGACACGGATGCGCTCGCCGATGGGCTCGCCGTCGGCCTGGATCGTCAGGTCCGATTCGAGGGTTCCGATGTCGCGGTGGCCGAAGGCGGGGGAGAAGAGTTCGATCGTCTCCGGGTCGGTGTGACGGGGATCCTTCGTCGGGTGGCGCAGGATCGATGACCGGTAGGGCCGGTAGTCCAGGCGCGGCTGGGTCTCGGGCTTCTTCCCGGCGGCCACCTCCTGCTTGTACTGCGATTCGATGCTGTCGATCTCCGCGGACAGGGTCGCCTGGGATTCGGCGGCGTCATCGGGACCCTTCACTGCCTCGTTGATGACGGTCGGGGAATCGAAAGCCTCGGTGGGCTCATCGGTGTCCGAGGTCTGGTGCTGACTCATCGTCGAACCTTTCTCTTGTGGTGCTGATATGTGTGTGGGGTGCGCGGGCTGGGTGGGGGAGCGGCTCAGCCGTGCGGCCACCCTGTGTAGCACTCGGCCAGGTAGCGCCGCCCGTGCTCGGAATCGAGGATGGAATGGAGCTCGCCGAGGCTGCGCTTCGTTTCGAATGCGTCCTGACTGGGGTCGGTGTGGAGCATCCGGGTCATCTGGTAGGAGAAGTTCTGCGCCTTCCAGACCCGCTTGGTCGCGGTCTGCGAGTAGGCGGCAAGCGCCTCGGTGTCGGATTCCCTGATTGCTGTGATGAGAGCCGGAGCAAGCACGGAGACGTCGGCGAAGGCGAGGTTGAGACCCTTCGCGCCGGTCGGTGGGACGGTGTGTGCGCTGTCGCCGGCGAGGAAGAGGGAACCGTGCTGCATCGGCTCGGTCACTGCCGAACGGAACGGAAGGACGGTCTTGTCGATGATCGACCCGGTCTTGAGTTCGAAGCCGTCGGGTCCGTCGACGCGCTGCTGGAGTTCGGACCAGATGCGGTCGTCGGACCAGTCGTCGACATCCGTGTCAGGCGAGGTCTGGAAGTACATGCGTTGGACGGCGTCGCTGCGCTGGGAGATGAGGGCGAAGCCGTGGTCGGAGCGGGAGTAGATGAGGACTTCATGGCTGGGTGGAGCTTCGCAGAGGATGCCGAACCAGGCGAAGGGGTATTCGTGGAAGAAGCGCTGGCGGGTGCCCTCGGGGATCATCGCGCGACAGGGGCCGCGGGAACCGTCGGAGCCGACGATGTAACGGGCGGTGACGCGCAGCTCTTCGCCGTCTGCGGTGGTGGCCGTGACCCAGGGCGTCTCGGATTCGATATCGCCGAGGCGGGTGTCCGTGACCGAGTAGAAGATGGGTTCGCCTGTGCGTTCGCGGGCGGCGGCGAGATCGACGAAGATCTCGTTCTGCGGGTAGAGCCAGACGGATTCGCCGACGAGTTCGGGGAAGTCGAAGGCGTGGGAGATGCCGTTGACGCGGATGTCGATGCCGTCATGTCGGTGGCCCGAGGTGTGGACGCGGGATTCGACGCCGGCGGATTCGAGCATCCGCACGGATCCTGCTTCGAGGATCCCGGCGCGGTGGGTGTGCGCGATGTCGTCGTGACTGCGGTTGTCGATGACGACGGATTCGATGCCGGCATTGTGCAGCAGGTGGGCGAGCATGAGCCCTGCGGGTCCTGCGCCGACGATCGCGACGTCTGTCTGAAGTTCTGGCACCGTGGCCTCCTTGCCTACTCTCGTCTCTTCAGTGTGCGCCTGGTCACTGACACGGTGCGATGGCGTTCTCAATGAATGAGAGGTTGGGTGCTGAGGCGGGTGGTGCTGGTGATGTGGTCGTCCGGAGGGTTGTCCTCGTGGTTACTTTTCTATAACAGATCACAGAAGTGATGAAGAAAAGTTCTTCGAAAGTAATTCATCGGTCATCATGAAGTCATTCCCCACCACTCTTCATTGTGATCGGTGCTCATGCACCCCTGGACTAGGAGTCTCCGTGACCGCTTCCACAACCCGCTCTCGCAAGTTCAAAGCCATCCTCGCCGGCGGCATCGTCCTCGGCATCGGTGCGGCAGTGACCCTCGCTGCCTGGACCGACGACGAATGGGCCGAAGGTGTCTTCGGCGCCGGTTCGTTCAATGTCGAGGGCAGTACGGACGGTACAGCCTTCACCGACCACGAGAGCGCGGATGGTGCGGCATCCCTGGACTTCGAACTCCCGGCCAGTGACAACCTGTCTCCCGGGGATGCCGTGGCTGCTCCGTTCGTGCTTCGTCTCGATGAATCCACCACATACGACGCGACGGTCGACCTCACCAGCGCGGCCGGAACGGGATCCAATGCGACCAACCTGTCCTACGGGATCGTTCAGGTCGCGAATGCCGGAGCCTGCACTGTCGGTGCAGCCGGTACACAGATCGTTCCCTCCGGCACCCCACTGAGTTCAACGACGGGGAAGCAGGGCTTCAGCCTCACGGCCGGTGCCGACGATGCGGCGGGCGAGCCCGTGACACTGTGTTTCACAGTCACCGCGGGCAACGACCTCACCGAGGGCGAGAACGCGACCGCGCAATGGCAGTTCACCGCAACTTCGGTCGACTGACCGTGTCGAGCTGATCGATGCACCTCTCATTGTCGCGACTGCGCCTTCTCTTCTCAGGAGGGCGGGCACCGTCGAGTGCCCGCCCGCCGAGTCGACGGCAGATGCGACAGCGGCGTCGGCTGCGCAACCAACGCATCAAAGCGATTCTCGCCGGTGGGCTCGTCTTCGGCGTCGGTTCGGCTGCGACCGTTGCCGCGTGGACGGACAGCGAGAACACTGAGGGCTCGTTCGCCGCGGGCACGTTCGATATCGAACTGTCGATCGATAGCCAGTGGACCAGCACCAATGAGATGACCTTCGATGCCGCGCCGATGTTTCCGGGATCGAAGGTCTACGCTCCCGTGTTTGTGAGGACCAGCCCGGACACGACAATTGGGGGCGCTCTCACCGTCAAGGGCAATGGAATCGGGTCCCCGAATGCCATGGCGAATGCTCTGGTCTATCGGGCTGTCACACAGGAGATCACCAGCGGTGAGGTCGGCGGATATGCCTGCGACGAGGGCAGATTCACCGGCTCGGCGGCTTATGCCTTCGGCGGAGCGTCGAGCACCGTCGGGCTGAAGTCTCCGATCACCAGCCCGAATGAGCCGACACTCGATTCGGTCGGAGGTTCGATCCAGGCCTATTGCTTCGAAGTGAGCCTTCCGAGTGATGCCTCGACCAACGCGCAGGGACAGTCGGCAACACACACGTGGACTTTCGAAGCCGAGTCCGTCTCTCCGGAGAATTGATCATGGCGAGTAAGCGGAACGTCAGCGCGTGGATGGGCGGAGTTGTGCTCAACATCCTCGCCGTTCTCGGAGTGGTGTGCATCGTTCTCGTCATCCTCAGCGTCGTCTTCAATGTTTCGATCATGATGTTCAAGACCGGGTCGATGAGCCCGACTATTCCGGCTGGGTCGATCGCCGTCGTCCGGGAGACCCCAGCTGCACAGATGAAGGTCGGTGACGTGGTCACCGTCGACCGTGGGGAGAAGATCCTGCCGGTCACCCACCGGGTGGTCTCCATCCTCGACACGGATGCCCAGACGGGGAGAGTCGCGTTCGAACTGCGCGGTGACGCCAATGAGGAGAAGGACCCGGAGCCGTACACGGCGACGACTGTGCGCACGGTGATGTTCTCGATTCCCGGGGTCGCACCGATTCTCCAGCAGTGGCGCAACCCGTTCCTGCTCGGAGGCATCACGATCGCGGCGAGCCTCCTCGTCGTGTGGGCATTCTGGCCACGGCGTGGTGATGAATTGGATGGGCTCGACCGATTGCGAGCCGCCCCGCGCTCGCCCAAGCACGCCGTGGCAGCTCCTCTCATCGTCGCGCTGCTTCTCGGTGGAGGAGTCTCAGGGGACGGATTCGGAGTCGACGCGCTTGCGAGCGGAAGCGTAGGAAGTGTCTCAGCCCAGTCCACGTCGGAGGTTCACGGTCAGTATCTGCGATTGCGGGCCTTCGGCGACGACACGAAGATGCTCGGTCTCAGCCCGGGTGCATCAGCGAATTGGACCGTCGACGTGTGGGTCGAGGATGCCGATCCCGGTACGGTCGACCTCGAGATCGGTGCGGGACAAGTAACTGAACCGCTCGCCTCGGCGCTGGTTGTCGATGTGCACAGCTGCGATCGGACCGCGATCGACGAAGGGTGCCCGGAGGGATCGCAGAGCTTGCTGAGAGGAGTGCCACTGACCGACTTGGGTCGTGTGCCGGACGATAATCGAGTGCTCGACGAGATGCCGAGTGATGACGAACGCCGCATCGATGTCACCGTCTCGCTGCTGCCCGATGCCGACGTGAAGGAGGTCGAAGGGCAGACGAGCAGCGTCAGAATCACCGCCTTGGGACAGGGGGAGGAGCTCTCCGTGGGGCCAGGGGAGCCGGGGCCGGACAATCCGGGCGAAGCTGACGCAGGGTCCGACGGGTCGGGCTCGGACGATCCCGGTGCAGAACGGCCTGGTGGGTCGGGAGAACTGCCGTGGACCGGCATCGACGGATGGCAGTGGTTCCTGTTGGCTGCGTTCGTGCTCATCCTCGTGGGGTCAGTTGCCGTCTCGCGGACGCGGAGGTCGAGGCAGCCATGACTCGAACGGTTTCTTGGAAACGAGTCCGAATCGTTCTCGCTGTAGTCGCGCTGTCGGCGATCGTCCTCGTGCCTTCGGTGGTCAATGGGACCGTCGCTGGGTGGAAGGACGACGAAACGAGTGCAGGACAGTTCAAAGCCGGCACGGTTCCGGCACCAGTATTGACCAGGGACTGCACCTACATACCGGGAGTCCTCGGACTCGGTGCTCGCGTTCGAATCTTCTGGAAACCACCGGTCGGTTATCAACTCAGCAATATCGACGTCACTGCATCGACCAGCGGCCTCGGCTCCGTTCTGGCTCCGATCACGGGGTTCAGCCTTGCGTCGAACACCACGTCGAATGGTGACGGCTCCTATACGACAGATGTCCCCACAAATCTCCTCGGCGGATTGCTGGGTCTCGGTTCAGAACTGGAGATAGCCTTCCAGGCCCGGCACGAGACTGGGTGGATATCTGTGCCCGCCTCCGTAGCGAGCAACGCTGGGCTGATCGGTGGACTCGGTGGAAACTGTCGCAACCTCCCGTGATCCGATTCGGCCGACATGTTTGAGTATGGCTGGTCGCGGCTCCGGACGAGTGGCGTCAGTGCCAGAAGGAAGAGCTCGGGGCGCCCTCCTGAAAGGACACCCCGAGCTCGATGCCAGCTATGCCGCTCCACCTCACGGAGCCGGGTTGATCACCCGTCCCCAGGTGGACTTGTTGCCCCAGATGTTCTGGCGCAGGCCCTCGAGCTGGAGGATCTGCGAGTGGTCGACGAACAGGTTGCATTCGTTTCCGTAGTTCTTGATGTACCACTCGAAGACCGGGCCGTCCGCGGCTTCGAACATGACGTTCTCCAGCCCCAGCCCGTTGATGATCGAGGCAGCCGCGGCGGTGTTCCACTCATCGACGTTCTCCGTGATGCCCTCGGACTCGATCATGATGATCGAAGCCCCGGCATCCAGGGCACGCTTGCCGCGGTCGACGAGGTCGCCGATGTCCTTCGCGGACTCCGCTGCCAGCTCGGCCTCACCCGAGTCTCCGCCGGAGCCGATCTGGATGCCCAGTTCCGGCTTCGCCTTCAGCCCGGCCTTGACGACCTTCTCGACCAGCCGCTCGAGACCTGAGGTCGGCAGCATGATGAAGCCGGTCGAAATCTCGATGACGTCGAAGCCGACCTCTTTAGCCTCCTTGAGGTACTGGTCGACAGCGTCGTCTCCGTAGCGCAGGACCGTCTCGATCCAGCCGCCCGAAGACACATACGCCCCGTTCTCATGGGCGATGTCGCTGAAGGCCTTCACCTGGTCGGCAGGGACGAGCGAGAACGATCCGCCCGCCCACTTGATGCCGTCGACCCACTGTCCGGCGACGTCGAAGACGTCCTGAAGATGCCGGGTGCCGAAGGTCGAATAGTAGGGTGCGCGGATCTCGGTCATCCCGATGGTGCGGGGCTTGGCCGGGCGGTAGGCGCGGGGAACGAAGTTCATGGACACATCGAAATCGATGGCGTTCGACATGGTGATTCCTTTCTTCGGATGCCGACGATTCGTCGGCGGGTTTGCCGACCTCCTGTCGGCAGGGGTGCCGGGATCTCCGGCGGGTGACGCAGCCTCAGCTGCGAGTCTGGCGGACCTGAGCCAGCACTCGGGTGAGCTCGCGGACCTGATGGTTCTCAAGATCGCGGACGAGGTCGGCGATCTCATCACGCAGCTCCGCCTCGGCGAAAGGGGAGGTCAGGGCGTCGAACTTCCGACGCGCGCCTTCCCAGTCGAGGGGATTCGTGGTGAAGCCCTCGTAGTCATCGGTGCTCGCGCGGAACTGCGTCCCATCGCCGAGGGTGACGACCAGGTCGGCGCACATGTGCTCGGGGAAGCGATCGCTGAACTCCGGCGAGGGCGTGATCGTCACCTTGTGCATGAGGTCCTGCACATCGTCATCGACGATGCGCTCCGGCTCGTACTGGGCCGGGTTGAGCTCCCCGTCGAGGAGGACGACCGCGACCATCCACGGCAGCGAATGATCCGCCTCCTCCTTCGTTCGGATCGAGCGCTTGTCGCCCTCTTCGCCGCCGCCGATGATCGAATAGGCGACGTCGAAGGTCGTCAACTCCACGCTGGCGATGGCATCGGCACGGAAGCCTTCCTGACGTCGGATCTCCTGCGCGGCGTCGAGTGCCGACTGCGAGTGGATCTCCGCATTGTGCTTCTTGATGATCGTGCCCGTGACCTTCTCGAGGTCCTCTCTCGACCAATCGAGGTCGAAGTCCCCGGCCAGGGCCTTGAAGCCCTTGTTGCCCTCGAAGACCTCGGCCGGGCCGGTGATTCCGTGTGCGGCGAGCAGGGCGTCGAAGACTCCCTCCTTCGACACGTGCGGATACGCCAGGCCCTTCCAATGGCTGAGGTCCCCGGTCCGGGTCACGCGCAGCGCCACATTCGCTGTGCCGGCCATGGCAGCGGCGTTCGCGATCTGCTCCGGGCTCAGACCCAGGGCCTTCGCCGAGGCGGCGCCGGCGGCGAACGCGCCTTGCGTCGTATGGTCGAAGCCCAGGTCACGGACCGGAGCGACGTCCGAGAGACGCGCGTGGATCTGGTAGGCCACGGCGAAGGCCGTGAGGAAGTCCTCACCGCTGGCATCGGCGTGCTCGGCGGCGGCGAGGACCGCGCCCATATTGTCCGAGGGGTGATTCGTCTCGCCCTTGGCCAGGTAGGCATCCATGAAATCGAGATACCTGCTCAGGGCCGAGTTGTAGAACGCCGCATGGTCCGGACTGGCGTGGCCGCCGCCGATGAGTGTGGCGCCGTGCCCGGCGTCGAGATCCTCGATGAGAGATCTGATCTCCTGCAGCGGGGGAGCGTCGAGGGCGCCGATGGCGACGCCGATCGTGTCGAGAACGCGGATCTTCAGCTGTTCGAGAGCCTGCTCGATGAGCATGTCCAGCGAGGCCCGGTCGACGAATTCTGCGAGTGACTGGACTTCTGTCTGTGCTGCCTCCGCTGTCGCTGTCTGAGCTGCGCGGGGCGTGATTGTCGTTGTCATTGTGACCTCTCCTAGTTAGGTTAGGTATTCCTAAGCATGCGCTCGAAAGTATCTTGACGTCAAGATACTTTTAGTGAGATCCATGTCACATCGAGGCCGCTGCGTGGTGGTGCGCGCGATTACGGTTGACGGAATCTGGATTGTTGAGCAAAATGGGCCGTTGTTGTGGTCGCCTGCGACCCTGTCTCACAGAGAAAGCGGTTCTATGATCATCACCGGACTCGTCGTCGGACTGGTTCTCGGCTTCGTCTTCCAGCGCGGACGCTTCTGTGTCACAGGGGCGTTCCGTGACCTCACCCTGACGGGGAACACGCGCTGGTTCTCCGCGCTCATCGTGCTCATCGCCGTGCACTCCATCGGCCTGTTCCTGCTCAACAGCTTCGGAGTCATCACCCTTGAGGCCGAGCCCTTCCCGTGGCTCGCTTCGATCGTCGGCGGCCTCATCTTCGGCTTCTCGATGGTCTTCGCCGGCGGCTGCGCGACGGGCACCTACTACCGGGCCGGCGAGGGCCTGGTCGGCAGCTGGTTCGCGCTGATCTTCTATGCGCTGTTCTCCACGATCATGAAGCTCGGTCCCGCCGCCGGATTCACCGACGGCATCCGCGGGATCACCCTGGACAACGGCAGCCTGCAGGCGAGCACGGGGCTGAGTCCCTGGGTCTTCGTCGTCATCATCTCCGCCATCGCGATCTGGCTGACCGTCCACCATGCGCGCAAACTCAAGACCCCGATGGCCACCCTGCCCCCGCGCAAGACCGGCCTGGCCCACCTGCTCACGGAGAAGCGCTGGAACCCCTTCGCCACGGCGGTGGGCATCGGCATCATCGCCACGATCGCCTGGCCGCTGTCTGCCGCGACGGGACGCAACTCGGGCCTGGGGATCACGACCCCCTCGGCGAACCTCGTCGGCTACCTCAGCACGGGCGACACCGAACTCATCGACTGGGGCGTCATGCTCGTCATCGGCATCCTCGTCGGGTCGTTCATCGCAGCGAAGGCCTCCGGGGAGTTCCGGATCCGCGTTCCTGATCAGGCCACGATCATCAAGTCGATCGTCGGCGGCATGGGCATGGGCGTCGGTGCGGCCATCGCCGGCGGCTGCACCGTCGGCAATGCCATGGTCTCGACCGCCCAGTTCCAGTACCAGGGCTGGGTCTCCATGGTCTTCATGATCGCCGGCGCCGGAATCGCGGCCAAGGCCACCATCAAACCCAAACAGTCGCAGGCCGCAGCGCCCGCGGCGGAAAGCAGGACGCTATGAAGCAAGTACTCGAAACAGACGGTCAGGTCTGCCCCTTCCCGCTCGTCGAAGCGAAGGAGGCCATGACCGGTCTCAACGCCGGAGATGAGCTCGTCATCAACTTCGACTGCACCCAGGCCACCGAGGCGATCCCGCAGTGGGCAGCTGAGAACGGCTACCCGGTCACTCACTTCGACCGCGTCACCGACGCCAGCTGGACCATCACCGTCCAGAAAGCCTGAGCTTCACAGACTGACCCACCCCCGCAGCCCTGGCCCGGCCCCGCAGCCCATCGACCCGGCCCCGCAGCCCAGCTCATTCGGCGCCCTCGGTGGGCGTGCGGAACCGCGCGACCGCCCCGGTGCGAATGGCGGCGTCCAGTGTAAGTGGGTTCGACTGTTACTAACAGATACGGATCTAAGTGTTAGTAACAGTCATCGGGGAGCAGGTGACTAGACTCGAGGCATGAAGATCACGGTTCTCGAAGGCGATATCACCGAGGTGGCCGTCGACGCGATCGTCAACGCGGCGAATTCGGGCCTGCTCGGAGGGGGCGGGGTCGACGGAGCCATTCATCGTGCGGCCGGTCCCGCACTGCTCGAGGCCTGCCGCGAGGTCAGGCGGACCACCCACGTGCGCGGGCTGCCGCCGGGGCAGGCGGTGGCCACGATTGCCGGTGACCTGCCCGCCCGCTGGGTGATCCACACGGTCGGGCCGAACCGGAATGCCGGTGAAGCCGATCCCGAGGTGCTCGAATCGTGCTTCGAATCGAGCCTCAACCTCGCCGAGGAGGTCGGTGCCACCTCGATCGCGTTCCCTGCTATCGGTGGCGGCGTCTATGGGTGGTCACCGAGGGACGTCGCCGAGGCGGCCCATGCCGTCATCGTCGAAGGACGGTCGCGCGGGCGCTGGGACGCGATCGATGAGGTTCAGTTCGTCCTCTTCAGCGAGCAGATGACAAGCGTGTTCTGCCAGGTATTCGATCACGATCAGTGGTGAGGGTTCGGCCGTTGACGCCGCGCGGGCGTTCTATTCCGGCTTCCTCGGTCTCAGCACTGAGGAGTTCACCCCCGGTCGAGTCGTCCGGTTCAGCTCTCCCGATGCCGAAGCGAGCGTGCAACTGCGCACCGGCGATGCGACCGGGCATGCCGATCCTGTGGCCTCGGTGGGAGTGAACTCCATCGAACTGTGCACAGATATACGAATGCCGTATATTCGTGCATAGTACGCAGGCACGTGCAGAAGGTGCGAGGAACTTGAGTCTGCCGTCCTCGTTGCACTGTCCGCCGCAGTGAACCTCACACCGCGGTATAGCCGCCGTCGATGAGGTAGTACGCGCCGGTGACGAAGGAGGCGTCGTCGGAGAGCAGGAAGCTCACGACCTTCGCGACCTCCTGGGCGGTACCGAGGCGGCCGAGGGGGTGCTTGGCCTTGAGGCCCTCGAGGGTCTCGGCATCGAGGCTGTTCTCCAACAGAGGCGTCGTGATGTAGCCCGGTCCGACCGCGTTGATGCGCAGACCCTCGGCACCGTATTCTGCGGCGGCATTCTTCGTGATGCCGACGACGCCGTGCTTGGCGGCCGTGTAGGCGCCGTTGTTGATCGCGGCGACGGTGCCGTGGATTGAAGCCATATTGACGATCGCGGAGTCCTTCGCGCCCGCCTCGAGCATGGCCGGGATCTGGTGGCGCATCCCGTAGAGGACGCCGTTGAGGTTGACGTCGATGACTTTGTCCCACGAGTCGAGGTCGGTCTCTCCGGCGGGTGCCTGGACGCCGCCGATGCCGGCGTTGTTCACTGCATAGTTGAGGCCGCCGTAGGTGTCGAGGGCGAACTTGACGACCTTCTCGGAGTCGTCGCGCGCGCTCGTGTCCTGCTGGATCGCCGAGGCGGTTCCGCCGACTTCGGTGATTTCGCCCGCGACGCGCTGCGCGGCGTCGAAGTTGATGTCGGTGACGACGACCTTCGCGCCCTTGGCTGCGAGGTCCTTGCTGATGGCTTCGCCCAGTCCGGAGCCTCCGCCGGTGACGAGAGCGACCTTGCCTGTGAAGTCTGCCATTGCCATTGCCTTCTTTCATCTGCTGTGACGGGCCGGGAACTTGTGGCCCTCACCAGGAATAACGTTATTCGGGGCGTTGGAATTTCTTCTCAGTGATCTTCGAACAGCGCGCAATGCGTCTTTGCTGAACGTCCCTGCCCACGAGCTTCGCGGCCCTGCTTCGCGCAATCAGTGCTAAATGCAGCCGGAAGAACCCGAACTACGTATTGGTCGGCGGCAGTCCCTCGAGTCGGCGATACTCAGCCTTGGATAGATCGCCTCGGACGCGTGCTGCCAGTCGCGCAGTATGCTCTCGTTCGGGTTCCCGACCTTCGTGCCAGCTTGAAGCAACGATCTCCGAAACGGTGTGTATCTGGCGTGATGTCATGCCTTCGAAGATCTCTGGCCATCTTGCCTCGAGGTTCATTCCCGTTGCTGGTTCATCAAAATCCTTCGCCACGATCTATCCAATCTTTGCCTGCTGCTCTGGTGTCAGTTGCGCCCATGTTGACGTGTTCGGAAGCTTAAGGCAATAGCGATTTGTCCACACGCCCATCGAGGGTCTATAAACTCTATAAACGTGTATAAACTCTATAAATTGGCATAAGCTCGAATGGGGTCGATGCAATTGCAAATCAGATAATCTAGCACTACATGGTTTATGGGTTCCATGATTATTGTACGGCGATAGCTGTTTCCGCAGTCTCGTCGGTCGTCACTTCATGCGGATCGGCCGAGGCCAGGTATGCATCGAATCCGCTCGAGGGGGAGCGATGGGGAAAGTGGCATGGGGTTTCACCTGTTCGATCGACGGGTTCATCGCGGGGCCGGGGCACGATATGTCCTGGCTGTCGGCCTCGGAGCCGATGGCCGAGGACTCCACCGAGGACATGGCTGCGAAGGTCGGGGTGATCATCTCAGGACGCCGCGGCTACGACGCGGCCAGGGCTCAGGTTGACGAACGCGACGAACTGACCTCGGAAGCGTACGGCGGGGCTTGGTCGGGGACGGAGTTCATCCTCACCCATCGTCCCGAGGAGCTCGCCGGGGACGCCTCGGTGACGGCTCTCGACTGCACCATCGCCGAGGCGGTCGACCGGGCCCGGGTCATCGCCGGCGATCGCGACATCCAGATCATCAGCGCCGATATCGCGCGGCGGGCCCTCGAAGCCGACCTCATCGACGAACTTCAGGTCTACGTCGACCCGGTCTTCCTCGGCGACGGAACCCGGATCTTCGATGTCCCCGGCGGCAGACGCGTCGATTGGGAACTCGTCGAGATCGACGACGCCAACCGCAGCAGTTTCGGACGCACGTACCGGCCGAAGCGGCCGTGAACCTCAGCTCTTCCGCTGACTGAGCTCCCACAGGATCCGCAGAGTCTCCTCGTTGAAGTCTTCGCCGGAATCGACATCGGGGTCTCCGCCGTGAACCTCGGAATGGAGCCGCTCCATCTGTCTGTCGAGCTGATCAGAGGCCTCGGCGGCAGCGGTGAGTTCGTCGATGAGGCGATCAGGGACGGCGCCGTTGTACTTGTAATGGATCTTGTGTTCGAGACTGGCCCAGAAGTCCATCGCGATCGTGCGGATCTGCACCTCGCAGATGACCGGCACCGGGCCGTCGCTGAGGAACACGGGGACTTCGAGGATCGCGTGCAGGCTGCGGTAGCCGTTGGGCTTCGGGCGGGCGATGTAATCCTTGATCTCGACGACCCGGATATCGTTCTGAGCGGTGAGCAGCTCGAGAACCTGATAGGTGTCGGAGATGAAGCTGCAGGTGATGCGAATGCCCGCGATGTCGGTGATCTGCTCACGGATGGTGTTGATGTCGAGCGGCAGCCCGCGACGGTGCACCTTCTCAAGCAGACTCTGCGGTGACTTCACGCGCGAGGAGATGTGTTCGATCGGGTTGTAGCTGTGCGCCTGAGCGGACTCCTCGCGCAGGATCGAGATCTTCGTGAGCACCTCGTCGATGACGAAGCGGTGCTGCATGATCAGCCGGGAGAAGTCCTGGCGCAGGGTACGGAGACTTTCGATCTGCTGCGGCGTCAGTGTGGGTTCGCCTGGCGACATGATCCTCCCGATGAACGAATTTCACCCAGTTTATCGACCTGATTCCTGTTCTCGCGTCAGTGCCGCCGCGTAGTGTTTGAGCATGTGCAGGAATATCAGGACACTCCATAACTTCGAACCCGCCGCCACCTCCGATGAAGTCCATGCTGCGGCGTTGCAGTATGTGCGCAAGATCGCCGGCACGACGAAGCCCTCCCAAGCCAACACTGAGGCCTTCGACGAGGCGGTCGAGCAGATCGCCCACATCACCCAGCACCTCCTCGATGCTCTCGTGACGAATGCGCCGCCGAAGAATCGCGAAGTCGAAGCCGAGAAGCGCCGAGCCAGATACGAGGCTCGCGCATGATCATCATCGGCCTCGTGCTCGCCGGCCTCGCCGCGGCCCTGCACGTCTTCATCTTCTACATGGAATCCATCGCCTGGACGAGTCCGCGCGCTCGAGCGACCTTCGGTACCACACCCGAGGAGGCCGAGGCGACGAAGTCCCTGGCCTACAACCAGGGCTTCTACAACCTCTTCCTCGCAGTGGCAGTGATCATCGGCATCCTCTGTGTCTCCGGCGGTGCCGCCGAGATCGGCTACACCCTCGTCCTCACCGGAGTCGGATCGATGCTCGCGGCCGCCTTCGTCCTGCTCTTCTCGAACGCCGATCTCGTCGCCTCGGCGATCAAGCAGGGCATCTTCCCCTTCCTCGCGGTCGTCCTGCTCGTCCTGGGAATCGCCATGTGATCGCTGCGGTGGGTGAGTGCTCAGCCCGCGGAGACCGTGTCCTCGGCGGCGAGGTCCTGCGTGATCCTCGCCGAGGCGGTCCTCAAGGCCCGCATGATCGCGGGCACTCCTTTCCGGTGCTCCGAATCGATGACGACGCCCAGTCCTGCGATCGCCGCGCCGCCGGCGTCGAAGACCGGAACCGTGATGCCCGTGGTCCCGTCATCGATATGACCGGAGAGCTCGGCGAAGTGATGGGACCGGATCGTCGAGAACATCTTTCTCAGCTCGGCGGGATCCGTCGTCGTTTTTTCGGTGATCGCCGCCAGGGGCCCGCGCAGATACGCCTCGCGCACATGCTTCGGCGCATAGGCCAACAGCACCAGCCCGCACGAGGAGGCATGCGCGGGCAGGCGCCCGGCCGTCTTCGACCTGTGGATGACAGCGTTCGGCGCCGACATCCGTTCGATGATGAGCACCTCGCGCTCCCGCAGAATGCCCAGCTGGGTGTTCTCGCCGACGAACTCGTGCACGGCCATCATGTGCCGCCTGGCGACCGAGGCGAGGTCGACGGCATCCGAAGCCCGATTCGACAGTTCCCACATGCCTACGCCGATGCGGATCCGCCCGGTCGGATCGCGCTGCAGCAGATCGTGGCGCATCATATCGGTGATCAGCCGGTAAGCCGTCGACTTCGGCAGGTCGGCGCGATCAGCGATCTCCTCGGTGCTCAGGCTCTGATGATCCGGGTCGAAGGACGCGAGCACACGCACGAGCCGATCGATCATCGAGTCACCGGACTGGGAGTTCGCCATGCCCCGGAGTCTAGCGGTTCGCGCCCAAAATTCTCAATCAATGGGACCACTATGGTCCTGCGTGGTTCGTATCACTAATGTGGCGAGATGTGCACCACAGTCCGCGATCGACTGTGCCCGCATCACCACCATCTCAAGGAGCATCACGTCGATGACGACAGTCACGGTCCGCCGAGCAGTCCACGAACTCATGGCCTTCCACGGAATGACCACGATGTTCGGCAATCCCGGCTCCAATGAGCTGCCCTTCCTCAAGGATCTACCCGCCCGCTACATCCTCGGCCTCCACGAAGCCACCGTCGTCGCGATGGCCGACGGGTACTCCCAGATCACCGACCGGCCCACCCTGATCAACCTCCATGCCGCGTCCGGCACCGGCAATGGTCTCGGGGCCCTGACGAACTCCGCGATCTCGAAGTCGAAGCTCGTCATCACCGCTGGCCAGCAGGTCCGTGACATGGTCGGGCCCGAGGTCATGCTCGCCAACGTGCAGGCCGCCAAGCTCGCCGAACCGCTCGTCCACCAATCGCTCGAACCGCTGAGCGCTCGTGATGTTCCCCGCGCCTTCTCCCAGTCCGTGTTCGCCGCCGAGGATGGCCCCGTCTACCTCTCCGTGCCCTACGACGACTGGGACGCTGAGGTGCCCGCCGAGGTCATCGCCCAGCTGAGTCGGATCGTGTCCTCCGCCCGCACCGTCGATCCGGCCGCCATCACCGACCTTGCGGGCAAGCTGCGCGGCGCCGACTCGCCGGTGCTGGTCCTCGGTCCCGATGTCGACGCCGACCGCGTGTGGACGACGACGATCGCGCTGGCCGAGGCTCTCGACCTGCCCGTCTGGGCGGCCCCCTCGCTGCCGCGTCTGCCGTTTCCCAACCAGCATCCGAACTTCCGCGGAGTCCTGCCCGCCGGCATCGCCCCGATCGGGCAGATCCTCGGCGAACACGACCTCGCACTCGTCATCGGTGCCCCCGTCTTCCGCTATCACCAGTGGCAGCCCGGCCGGTACCTGCCCGAGACCACCGAACTCATCCAGGTCGGCGACGACTCCGCAGCCGCCGCCCGCGCCCCCTTCGGCGACGCCCTCATCGCCGACCCAGTCGAGACGATCCTCGCGCTGGCGAAGACCCTCGATATCACCCCGACCACGGCCGCCAACTCAGCCGCCACGAAACCCTCACGGGCCATTCCCGGTCCGGCCACCTCGGCGATCGATGGGGCCCTCCACCCGGAGGAGGTCTTCGCAAGCCTGCGCGAATCGGTGCCGGGCGAGACCCGCTTCGTCGTCGAATCGACCTCGACGAACGCCGCCTTCTGGACGCAGATGGACCTCAAGCGGCCCGGCTCCTACTTCTTCCCCGCCTCGGGCGGACTCGGGTGGGGACTGCCCGCGTCCATGGGCGTCGCGCTGGCCGACCCCGAGCGCCCGGTCGTCGCGATCATCGGTGACGGCTCCGCGCACTATTCGATCTCCGCGCTGCGCACCGCCGTCGAGGAGAACATCGGCGTCATCATCGTCCTGCTGCGCAACGGCACCTACGGGGCACTCGACTGGTTCGCGGACATGCTCGGCGTTGACAAGGCACCTGGGCTCGACCTCGGCGAGGTCGACTTCGTGTCCATCGCCGCCGGGTACGGCATGCACGCCGATCACGCGGATACCGCCGCTGACCTCGACCGACTGCTCGCCGAGGCGGCCGACCGCGCCAGCCGCGGCGCGCCCACCCTCATCGAAGTGACCACCGAGAAGACCCGTCCCGAGAAGAAGTGAGGCAGACGATGAGTGAGACCACGTTCCTAGGAACCGAGTGGCACGAGAAGATCTTCACCGGGACCTGGACCGACGGTGCGGGTCAGACCTACGATGTCGTCGAACCCGCGACAGGGGAGACGCTGGGCCGCCTCGGCGCCGCCAGCGCCGAGGACGTCAACACCGCGGCCACCCGAGCCGCGGCCGCACAGAAGGAATGGGCTCGCACGACCCCGGCCGAACGCGCCGCGGTGCTCCGACGCGCCGGGGCCCTGTGGGCCGAACACGCCGAAGAGCTGTCGGGCTGGATCGTCCGCGAAGCCGGTTCCATCCCGGCCAAGGCCGCACTCGAGATCAGCTCCGCCGAGCAGATCTGCTATGAGTCGTCCGCTCTGCCGAGCCACCCCAAGGGCCAGGTCCTGACCTCGAACGAACCGCGCTGGTCGTTCGCCCGCCGTGTGCCGGCCGGAGTCGTCTCCGTCATCGCCCCGTTCAACTTCCCGCTCATCCTCGGCATCCGCTCCGTCGCCCCGGCACTCGCCCTGGGCAACGCCGTGCTGCTCAAACCCGACCCGCGCACCGCCGTGTGTGCGGGCGTGTCCATCGCCAAGGTCTTCGCCGAGGCGGGCCTGCCCGAGGGTCTCCTTCAGGTGCTGCCCGGCGGACTCGACGCCGGTGAAGCCGTCGTCGCCGCCCCCGAGGTCTCGGTCATCTCCTTCACCGGCTCGACCGCGGCAGGACGGAAGGTCGGCGAAGCCGCCGGTCGCCTCCTCAAACGCTGCCACCTCGAACTCGGGGGAAACAACGCGCTCGTCGTCCTGCCCGGCGCCGAGGTCGGTCCGGCCACCTCGGCGGGGGCCTTCGGTTCGTGGATGCACCAGGGCCAGATCTGCATGACCACCGGCCGCCACCTCGTCCACGAATCGATCGTCGACGACTACGTCGAACAGCTGGCCGAGCGCGCCCGGAACCTGCCGGTGGGCGATCCCGCCACCGAGGAGGTCGCGATCGGGCCGATCATCGACGACAAACAGCGCACCCACGTTCGCGACATCCTCGACAAGGCCACCGCCGACGGTGCCCGCCTCGTCGCCGGCGGACCCGGCGAAGGGGCCTTCGTCCCGCCGACGGTGCTCACGGATCTCAGCCCGTCGAACCCGGCGTGGACGCAGGAGATCTTCGGACCCGTCGCCCCTGTGGCGACGTTTGCCACCCTCGAAGAGGCCGCGGAGATGGTCAACGCCAGCGAATACGGTCTGTCATTGGGCATCCTCGGCGATGTGGGCATGGCGATGGAGCTCGCCGACCTCGTCGACACGGGCAAGGTCCACATCAACGAACAGACCGTCTCCGATGAGGCCAACGTCCCCTTCGGCGGGATGAAGGACTCCGGCAACGGCTCCCGCTTCGGCGGTGCCGAGGCCAATATCGAGGCCTTCACCGAAACCCAATGGGTGACGATGCGCTCATCCATCGCGCCCTACCCGTTCTGACCCAGGAGACACCGATGTCCTCACCTGCTCCTTCTTCAGCCACCGCCGCTGCTGCTTCGGCCGGGCGCTGGCCTGCCGTCCTCTGTTGGCTCGCCGTCGCCCTCGAGGGCTTCGACCTCGTTGTCCTCGGCGCGGTCATCCCCGAACTGCTCGCCACCGGGGCGCTCGGCTTCACCCCGGAGGCGGCCACTGTCGTGGCCACGCTCAGCCTCGTGGGAGTCGGCCTCGGCGCTGTGGCCGTCGGGCCGGTCGTCGACCGGATCGGGCGGCGCTGGGCGATCATCGCCTGCGTCATCGGCTTCAGCGTCTTCACCCTCTTCGTCGCCTTCGCCCCGAACGTCGCGCTGTTCACGACGTTCCGCTTCATCGCCGGACTCTTCCTCGGCGCCGTGATGCCCAGCTGCCTGGCTTACATCGGCGAATACACGAAGGCCGGCAACACCGGCAAGGCGACGACACTGACGATGACCGGCTACCACGCCGGCGCCGTCGCGATCTCCCTGCTCGCCGTGGCGTACTCGCACAACTGGCACCTGCTCTTCCTCGCCGGCGGCATCGCGGGACTGCTCATGGTTCCACTGCTGTGGTGGAAGCTGCCTGAATCCCAGGCGTTCCTCGTCGCCCAACAGGCGAAACGGGACCCGGTGGCCGCCTCGGAGCTGGCCGAAGCGAACGACCCGACCGGCACCGTGGATGCGAACGCGAAGTCGGGCATGGCCGGACTCTTCGCCGGCAAGCTGGCGCTCGTGACGATCGGCGTGTGGGCGGCGAGCTTCATGGGACTCCTCCTCGTCTACGGACTCAACACGTGGCTGCCGAAGATCATGGCCGACGCCGGCTACGAGGTCTCGGACTCCCTCGTCATGCTCTTCGTGCTGAACATCGGTGCCGTCGTCGGCCTCGTGCTGGCCGGCTGGCTGGCCGATAAGCACGGGACGAAGAAGATCGTGCTCATGTGGTTCGTCCTCGCCGCGATCTTCCTCGCCGCGCTGTCGATTCCGATGACCAGCCAGGTGCTGCTCAACATTGCCGTGTTCATCACCGGCGTCTTCGTCTTCTCCGCCCAGGTCCTCGTCTACGCCTTCGTCTCCGCGATCTACCCCGCGCAGGCACGCGGCACAGCGCTCGGCATGGCATCGGGCATCGGGCGCATCGGCGCGATCGTCGGACCCTTCATCACCGGTGCCCTGGTCACCGCGGGTATCGCTTACCCGTGGGGCTTCTACCTCTTCGCCGCCGTCGCGGTCCTCGGCTTCGCGTCCATGGCCATCGTGCCGCGGTCGGTGAAGTGAGCAGTCGGGCCGGTGAGGCCGGGCGGTGACCCGGGTCAAGGTCGATCACACGGCGGCGTTCTCCCTCGTGGAGGGTTTCCACCGCAGGTGAGGGTCGTCGGTGAGTTCGTCCTCACGCAGCAGTGAGAGACGCGGTCGGACGGCGTCGGTGCGCGCAGCTGGCGGCTTGCGTCGTCCGGCCCGGAACTGGTCTAACCACTCGGCACCCGAACCGCGATACTCCTGTTCGGCCGCTGCCTGAAGAGTCCAGTGAGGGTTGTACAGATGGGTACGACCCACCGCGATGAGATCTGCTCGCCCAGCAAGCAGGATCGAGTTCGCGTCATCAAAGGATGAAATCGCTCCGACTGCGATGACGGCGACGTTCGCCGGTCCGGCGACGTCCTGCCTGATCCGGTCTGCGAATGGCGTCTGATATGACCGTCCGTAAGCCGGCGACTCCTCAGGCGTAACCTGACCAGTTGAAACATCGATCCCATCGACACCGTGCTCGACGAAGGCTTGTGAGATGGCGAGTGCGTCTTCAACCGTGTTCCCGCCCCGTACCCAGTCGGTGGCCGAGACTCGCACGGTGATCGCCTTTTCCGCTGGCCAGGCCTGCTTGACTGCGTCGAACACCTCGAGCGGGAATCGCAGCCTGTTCTCCATAGATCCCCCGTACTCGTCCGTCCGTCTGTTGGTGAGGGGAGAGAGGAAGGCAGAAAGCAGGTAGCCGTGAGCTGCATGGAGTTCGATGACGTCGAATCCAGCATCTGCGGCATTTCTCGCGGCCGCGACATAATCGGCGACGACAGCGTCCATGCCGGCACGATCGAGCTCTGTGGGAACCGCGTTGACAGAAGCGTAGGGCAGCGCCGAGGCGGACACAATGTCCCAATTTCCTGATTCCAGCGGCTGGTCGATTCCTTCCCACATCCGCTTGGTCGAGCCTTTGCGGCCAGCATGTCCGAGCTGGATTCCGATCTTCGATTGCGTCATCGTATGGACGAATTCAGTGATGCGCTTCCACCCGGCGACTTGTTCAGGCGAGTACAGGCCGACACAGGCAGGGGTGATCCGTGCCGATCGCGAGATCGCTGTCATCTCGGCCATGACCAGGCCTGCTCCACCCATAGCCTTCGACCCCAGATGGGCGAGATGGAAGTCTGTGGGTACTCCATCTTCGCCGGCGGAGTACATATTCATCGGGGATACGACGATCCGATTGGCCAACTCGACGCCACCGAGACGGTACTTCTGGAACATCGCGGGGGCCACCTCGGCGAGGGCCTGACTGGTCGCGAAATGCTCTTCGACCCGCTTGGCGAACTCCGGATCACGCAACCGCAGGTTCTCCTGGGTGATGCGACGTGACCGGGTGAGCAGATTGAAAGCGAACTGCACAGGATCCTGGCCTGCGTACATGCCGATGCTCTCGAACCATTCGAGAGATGCCTGAGCCGCGCGCTGAGTCGATTCGACGACGGGACGTCGTTCGGTCTCGTAGGCCCGGAGCGCGGTATTGAGGTCGGAGTTCTCGAAGATGCACGCGGCGAGCGCAAGAGCGTCTTCCATAGCGAGTTTGGTGCCCGAACCGATCGAGAAATGTGCTGTATGCGCGGCATCGCCGAGCAGCACGATGTTCTCATGCACCCAGTTCTGGTTGCGCACAGTGGTGAAGTTGATCCACTTGGAATTGTTCGTCAGCAGCTCATAGCCTTCGAGCTCTTCTGCGAAGATCTCTCTGATTCGGTTGACCGCGTAGTCGTCATTGACCCCGGGTCCGAACACTTCGTTCTCCGTCTTGTCGAAACCGGCACGACGCCACACGTCCTCGTGCATCTCGACGATGAACGTCGACCCCTGATCGGAGAACGGGTAACCGTGGACCTGCATGACGCCGTGTTCGGTCTCTTTGATGAAGAATTTGAATGCTTCGAAGACCTCACTCGTCCCCAGCCAGATGTATTTGTTCGCGCGGAGATCGAGAGAAGGTTTGAAACTGTCAGCGAAGGTGCGACGAATGAGCGAGTTGAGTCCGTCGGCGGCGACGACGAGGTCGTAGTCCGCGGCGAGTTCATTCACATCAGGTGCTCTGGTTGAGAACCTGACATCGACGCCGAGCTCCCGTGTGCGCTGTTGGAGCATTTCGAGCAGGTCCTTGCGGTACATCGCCGCAAAACCCTGACCTCCGACGGTGAGCTGCTCGCCGCGATAGTGGATGTCGATGTCAGCCCAGCGGGCGAAATGCCGCTCCATGTAGTCCGCGACGACCGGGTCGGCGTTGCCGATTCCTCCGAGAGTCTCGTCGGAGAACACGACGCCGAATCCGAACGTGTCCGAAGCGGCATTCTGCTCCCAGACTGTGATCTCGACGTCCGAACGCAGCTGCTTGACGAGTGCGGAGAAATAGAGGCCTCCTGGCCCTCCTCCGACGACGGCGATCTTCATACTGGTGTCCTTTCATTGCATGATCTGGTGACCGTTCGGCGCGGCTCAGGATAGGACTGTCGCGCTCTCACGGAATGTTTTTGGGAAAGGGGTACTCAGACCCCTTCGGGTACCTTGCGCTCGTCTGATCTGCTGAGCTGTTCCCGGAGACGGAAATGCTGGAGCTTGCCGCTGGGATTCTTCGGAAGCTCATCGACGAAGTGGATCTCTCGCGGGTACTTGTACGGCGCGATCTGAGCTTTGACGAAATCCTGAATCTCCTTGACCTTCTCCGGCCCGGACTCTGTGCCCGCCCGAAGCACGATGAACGCAGTGACCAGCGATCCTCGATCCTCGTCGGGCTTCGCGACGACAGCGCTCTCAAGGACCTCGTGATGCTCATTGATCGCCGTCTCCACCTCTGGAGCTCCGATGTTGTAGCCGGACGAAACGATCATGTTGTCGCTGCGCGCCTGGTAGACGAAATAGCCGTCCCCATCGCGATAGAAGGTGTCGCCGGTGACGTTCCACCCATTGACGACGTACTTCGTCTGCCGTGGGTCATCGAGATATCGGCAGCCAAGGGGGCCGCGCACGGCGAGACGACCAGGCTCGTTGTCGCCGAGCTCGTTCCCGTCGGCGTCGAGGATGACCGCGCGAAATCCCGGAACCGGTTTGCCGACCGCGCCCGGCTTGATGTCATCGCCGGCAGCCGAGATGAAGACATGGAGCATCTCCGTCCCGCCGATTCCGTCGATGAGAGCGAGGCCGGTTGCTCGGAGAACTGCCTCTCTGGTCTGCACCGGCAGATGCTCGCCGGCGGAGATCGCCTTTCGAAGACCGCTGAGCAGGTCACCGCGTCCCTCTTTGATGATCACCCGATAGGCCGTCGGCGCCGTGTAGAGGATCGTCACCCCGGCATCGGCCGCATAGTTTGCAAGATCGAGCGGTGCGGCCTTCTCGACCATGAGTGACGCGGCCCCGAAATAGAGAGGGAAGACGACGAGAGCGCCGAGCCCGAAGGTGAATGCCAGCGGTGCCGAACACGCACAGATGTCATCGGGTTCAACGCCGACAATGTGTCGTCCGAAGGTGTCGGCATTGATGAGGATGTCGCGATGGAAATGCATTGTCACCTTGGGCACACCCGTGGTCCCTGACGTGGGGCAGAGGAGGGCGACGTCGTCTGCCGCCGTTTCGACGTTGTCGAACGTCGTCTCCTTCGTTGCCGAAGTGATGGTGAGATCCTCGAGGGAATCTCCACCGCACGCGATGAGGTCGACCCCATGATCCGCCGCAGGTGCGGTGATGTCTTTGAGGAAGCGGTGGTCGGTGATGGCGACCGTAGGCTGAGTCAAAGTGATGAGCTTATCGACCTCGGACTCCCGCAGGAGAGGCATTGTGGTCACGACGACGCCTCCGGCTTTGAGGGTTCCCAACCATGCTGCGACGAGCCAGGGATTGTTCGGTGCACGGAGCAGCACCCTGTTGCCTGGGACCACACCATGATCGTCGACAAGGACTCGAGCAATCTGATTTGACCGCGCGAGCAGCTGACCATAGGACCAGGTCTCACCTTCTGGTGTCGTCAGCGCCATTCGATCGGGGCCAAAGCGCTGCGTCGGAGTGTCGATGAGTGCAGTGGCTGCGTTGAGGCGATCCGGGTAGTGGACGTCGTCGATGGTGAATTCGAGAATGGGCCACTGGTCGTCCGGGGGCAGATGATCGCGCGCGAATGTATCGAGATGGCCTGTACGGGAGAGTTCCATGAGTCTGTGTCCTCGTGTTCGGAATGTCAGTGGGCGATCATGCCCTCTTGGGCTACGGTGGCGAGCAGCCGACCGCTGCGATCGAAGAATCGGCCTAGTGCGAGTCCGCGGGAAGACTGCAGAGACTCTGCCTCTTGGGCATAGAGGATCCAGTCGTCGACGTTGGCAGTGCGGTGGAACCACATCGCATGGTCGAGGCTGGCGGTGACGAGTCCGTCCGATGACCAGCTGAGGCCCTGCGTGCGCAGCAACGGCTCGAGAATGGTGTAGTCGCATACATAGCTGAGCGCGATGCGGTGCAGATTCGCGGTTTCGGAATCTGTCGACTGCACGGCAAGCGGAGTAAAGGATTTCAGCCAGATCGCTTGAGTGACGGTCAGCGTCTCTGCGCCGGCGGAGCCGTGTCCAGCGTTGTCACCACTGAGGTAGACCGGACCGGGAATGTGCCGCATGTCGAAGCTGCGGCCGGTGGCCCAATACTCGGCTGCCGGGGTCGAGACTCCGGACAGGGCTGTTTCAGCGGAGGCCAGTGACTCCGGGTCGACGCGGAGTTCTTCCGTGCCGCCCCTCTGATAATCAGGGCCCTTCTGCGGCACCTGGAATGACCCGGTTGAGAGGAAGACGGTCTTTCCGCCCTGCACCCCGCGGACGTGACGAGTCGAATAGTTGCGTCCGTCACGGATTCGTTCGACGTCGTATCGGACGGGCTCGAACATCGTCACCGGTCGCATGAAGGTCGAATGCGTCGAATGGAGCACTCTGTCCTGACCTGCGGTGGCGATCATCGCAGCTGTGGCTTGGGCGACCATATCTCCGCCATAGGCTTTGGGCCACGGCGCGTACTGCGGTACGGCAGTGAAGGAGTCGACGTCGGATCCGCTTTCGACCGGGGTCAGTGAGATCGCTTCGACGAAAGTCGAGGACGTTCTCGGGGAGGTGATGTCAGTGCTCATGGGGCCTCTCTCAGTCGTCGTGATATCGATGGAGCTCATGCGCGGCGATAGCCTTCGAGCTGCTCATCGGGAACGTCTTTGAGATTGACGACGATGTTCTCCGGAGTTCTGGTCGTGATCCAGATGAGCTGCTCGGTCGTCGACATGTTCGCTTCGACGTGCGGCATATAGGGCGGAACGAAGACCCAGTCGCCCTCGACCATGTCGAGGTATTCCTTATAGTCCTCGCCGAAGTAGATTCGGCCCTTTCCCTTGAGCACTCGACCGCCGGTCTCCGCCTCGCCGTGGTGATGCGGAAGCGAACGATAGCCGGGCTCGTTGGAGACCTCTCCGTACCAGATCTTCGTCGCCGGAGTGTGCTGAATCGAGACACCTGAGACGCGCACACAGTCGCCGGACTGAGTGGTATTGCGATCTTCCTCGCCCTTGCGGGTGACGACGGGAACGACCTGCCCGCGTTCGTTGGCATAGATCGAATTGTCGATGGTGTTGTGTTCGGACATTGTGAGAACCTCTTTCTTCTGCGTTGGGAGGGTGTTCAGACGGTGATCGGGTTGAGCAGCTCGCCCAGCCCCGAGGCGGCGGTGCGAATGACGTCTCCCGGATTGGCGTAGCGCGGAGGCTGCATTCCCTGGCCGACGCCACCGGGGGTTCCGGTGAGGATGACGTCTCCCGGGGCGAGTGTGGTGAAGCCGCTGATGTACGAGAGCAGCTGTGCCGGCGGAAACACCAGCGATGAGGTGTCTCCGCACTGAACTCGTTCGTCGTTGATCCACCCTTCGACAGTGAAATGGGGGTCGGAATCGAATTCGTCGGCAGTGGTCAACCACGGCCCCAGTGGGGTGCTGGCTGTGAAGTTCTTGCCTTGGAACCATTGGAGAGTGCGCTTCTGCCAGTCACGCATGGACACGTCGTTGGCGACGCAGTACCCCGCTATCGCCGAGGAGGCTTCATCCTCTGACGCGTGTGTGAGCTGAGCGCCGACGATGACGGCGAGTTCGGCTTCCCAATCGACTGAGTTGCTGCCTCCGGTAGCGATCGCGTCATGTGCTCCGGTGAGGGTGTCCGTGTATTTGGCGAACAGGGTGGGGTGACGGGGCAGCGCGCGACCCATCTCGCGGATGTGATCGGAGTAGTTGAGACCGCAGCAGATGATCTTGCGCGGAGAGGTTAAGACGGACGCGAACTCGGCCTGCGAACTGGCGACGAAGTCACCTGACGGCGCGCTGACTGCGGCGATGGCCTTCGAGCGCCAGTCGCCCGCGGTGAGCAGTTCAGCGATGTCTGAGTAGGGGAGCAGCGCCCAGCCGCTGTTCGTCTCTGCTGCTGCGGCAGTGCCGGACTGTGTGCGAAGGGTGGCCAGCTTCATCACTTCACCTCTTTCTCTAACATGTTGCTTATTTGTGACGAGCGTCATTGAAGTGAAACTTAGCATGAAGATCGAGTATGCAACAGAGGTTCAGGAAAATTTTTATATAGACAATCTGACGGGCGTCACATAGTGTGAATTTTGCAAGCAATGCCCACGGTCTTCGGAGGACACCACGAGTGACGCACAGAAATTCGCAACCGACCACACGATCGTCAACCCTGATTCGTTGGCGAAACCGTCGGGCTATGCCCATGGCGTACGGGCAGGCAGAAGGGTCTACCTCGGAGGTCAGACCGCCTTGGACAAAGACATGAATATCGTGCCCGGGGGCATCGTCGCGCAGTTCGAGCAGGCATTCTCGAATGTGCTGACAACGTTGCGTGAGGCGGGGGGAGAGCCACGCGATCTCGTCAGTGTGACGATCTATCTCACCGATGTTGACGACTACTTGGCCAACGGGCGCGAAATCGGTCGTCGATGGAGGGCGATGGCAGGAACCGACTACCCGGCCATGGCGGGAATCGGAGTCTCGAGGCTGTGGCAGGCTGATGCGCTCATCGAGATCCAGGGAACCGCAGAAATCCCAGCGTATCGAGCGTGAGGCCCAGACCCTATGGGCCCTATTCGGAGAGCACCTGTTCGACGTAGCGTTCTGCGCTGGCGGAGAGCCGGCGATGTGCTGTGTAGAACAGAGTGCGAACCCGAGGCCCGTTCCATCCGGAGGGGACGAACTCAGGTGGGAGCGGAGGAATCGAGTATGGCAACTCGCGCCACATCGTGAGCATGGGCACGTACATCCGGAACGCGTCCCGTTCGGTGGCTGCGGCTTCGTCGAGCCACTTGTCCCAGGTCTTCTCGTCGGGCACGTAGGCGGCGAGGAACGGGTCGAACCGTGAGTTGAGTTCTTCGAGGTCCCACCACTGTCCGATTCTCGTCGCCAGCTGCTCTTCGTCGGAGTACGCGCCGACGAAGAAGTCGACATAGTCGTCGAGGCCTCGGCGGCGAAGCACGACTTCCGCCTCGTGGAGGTTCGCCGCCGGGGCAATCCAGACTCCTTGCCCTGCGATGCCGAAGCCCAGCCGGGACAGAGAAGAGCGGATCTGGTGGCGCAGGGATCGTTGGGATTCCGGCACGGTGAATGTGGCGAGTGCCCATTGCCCGCTGCTGTCGGGGCGGGTGTCGGCGAAAATGCGCACGTCGCCTTCGTCGATCGTTTCTGCCATCGATGGATCGATGCTGTACACCGCTTGGCGGTCGAACTTCTCTGCGACGAGGATGCCCTTGCTCTTGAGGCGGGAGACAGCGGATCGCACGCCCGGTGCGTCATAGCCGAGATCCCCCATCATCTGCACGAGCTTCGCGATTCTGATGCGATCTCTGGGTGGCCTGGCATACAGGCCGAAGAGCGTGATGATGAGGTCTTGGTGGCGCAGCGCCGGCTGAGGCAGGGGCATTCTTCGTCGTCTTCCGGTCTGGGGTCGTCACCCGACAGTATGCCACTGGAGCCGCCTCCGCTATCGCGACGTGAATCGGGAACGCATCCGGGCCAGACGTCCGGGCGAAAGGATCTGCTGGGCAGCGAGGAACCCAGACCCTCCTCCGAGTCCCGGTCCCGGATGGGTCGCCGCACCGATGTGCCAGACTCCCCGCACTGCCGTTGCATGGGCTGCGCCGGACAGAAAGGGCCGGAACATGAGATTCTGATCGAGTTCCGCCGAACCACCGTAAGGATCGCCGTTGACCGCATTGGGATTGTGCGCTTCCAAGTCAGTCGGGCTGATCAGATCGTCAGCGAGAATCGTCTGTCGGAACCCGGGCGCATATTCTTCGATCCGGTCGATGATGCGATCGACGAATGCCCGGCGAAATGACGATTCTGACCATTCGAGTGGCCCCTCGATCTCGCCCGCGGCGTCTCCTTCCGGTCGATACGGGACCTCCTGCAGCTGTACCCACAACGTGGCATGCCCAGAGGGTGCGCGGCTGGGATCGAGGACGCACTGCTGGCCGACGACCACAGTGGGTCTGCGCGGGACCAAGCCCGCTGCCGCCTCGGCGATGGAGATGGCGGTACCCGACGATCCTTCGCTGAGATGCACCAGTGGGATGTCGGCAAGAGACGAATCGCTCCATGGGACTGGGCTCGACAACGCGAAATGAATCTGTGCGGCCCCTTTCCCGCTGCGGAATCTTCGTGAATCAGTTGTCTGTTGGGAGACCCCGTCGGCATCAGCGAGAAGGTTCTGATAGAGAGCTTGCGGAGATGTGCTTGCGATGACTATTCCTGTGGTGATGCGGCCGCCGTCCGTACGGACCGCACGGACGGAGCCGTGCGACGTTTCAATGCCTGTAGCAGTCGTGTCGGTGAGAATCTCGACATCACGGCCGCGAAGGAGCGAGGTGAATGCGGCGATGAAGTTCGCTGCGCCCCCGCGGACTACCGGCATGCCGAATCCGTGCAGAGATGCAGCGAATACCGGCACCATGATCCCGCCTGTCGCACTGTCGGGGCCGAGACCGGAGTGCAGCAGCCATGGTGTCCACAGCGCATCGACGTCGGTGCCGACGAAAGTCGATTCGAAGAGCGCACGTGCACTCGATGCACCGGAACGGACCAAGCCGAGGCTTCCCTTCGGCCCGAGAGTGCGCAGAGCCGTGAAGCCCGTTCGGGCTAAGGCCGACCACTGCGATACTTCAGTTCCCAGCATTCCGAAGACAGTTGGGCTCTGTCGATCGAATTCGTCGAGCATGTCGAGGTAGGCACGTCCGTCCTCGCTATTGGTCAGACTCTCCGCTGTCTCTGCACGCGATCTGTGGGCGATGACGCAGCGCTGTTCGCCTCGGACGGTACCGACAGTGGCGGCCATGGCCCTGTCTGTGTTCGCATATTCAAGGCCGTGTTCATGCAGATCATCGCCGAATTCGGCATAACCGGGTCCCGACACGAACAACGGGTGCCATGAGCTGAATGTGTCGTGCACGAATCCAGGCAGAGTTCGCTCGCCCGAGGCGATGAAACCGCCGATCGTCGAACGGCTTTCGAGCAGTACGACCTTTCGCCCCGCGCCCGAGAGCTTGGCAGCGGCGACGAGCGAATTGATCCCGCTGCCGATGATGACGACATCGGCGTCAGAATTCCGGGACGAAAGAGGGGTGCTCATCACGACACCGCCGGATGATCGGCAGTCTCTCGGTACGCTCCGGAGTGGAAGACGAGCGGTTCTGCGCGGTCATGCGCGTACTGCTCTACCTCACCGATGTAGATGACGTGGTCGCCGGCATCATGGCGAGCAACGGTCCGGCATTGGAAGGACGCCACGGTTCCCGCGAGCACCGGCAGTCCTGCCGCACCCTCGATGATCTCCACACCGGCGAACTTGTCAGGAGCCGGGGTGGCGAACTGCCTGGAAAGAGCGTGCTGGTCACTGGCCAGGACGTTGATCGCGAAATGGGTACTCGACTCGAAATCCGCCAAGCTGGGCACGTGTTTGCCAGGGCACCAGAGGACGAGCGGAGGATCCATCGAGACCGACGTGAAAGAGTTTGCGGTCATTCCGACCTTCCGGCCGTCGGCTGTGCGGGTCGTGATCACTGTGACGCCGGTAGCGAACTGTCCGAGCGCTGTGCGGAAGTCGCGCAGATCGAATTCGGCGGATTCGGCGCGAGCGCTCGCTTCGATGAAAGCGTGTGCCTCAGACACGTCGGACCACCAGGGGAATAGTGTTCTCGGATCGTCGAAGCCTGCGACGAGCGACGCGGCCAGCGACGGATGCGTCGCGGCGGCCGAGAACAGTTCGAGCTGGTGATTCCGCAATCCGCCGAGCAGAGAGTTCGTCCACGTGGTCGACCACTTGCCCCAACTTCTCCAATAGCCTTCGAACGTCTGCTGCTTCCACTCGTCATCGAACATTGCGCCGGACCGGATTCGTCTGATGATGGCGTCCGTGCAGTGCGCTGCAGCGAGCGCTGCATTGTTCGAGCCCTGGCCGGTGATCGGGTCGTTGAGGATCACCGCATCGCCGATGCCCATGACGGTGGCACCGCTGGGAAGAGTTCCGACAGGATGCTTGACCGTTGGGGTGATCCGTCCGCGCAGCGTGGCCCCGCGATCGCTGAGCTCGCATTCCCCAAGACGAGCGAACTCGTCGGGGAAGTGCTGTCTGAGCACATCGCGCGTCCGCTGCAGATGTTCGTCGGGGTCGGACACGTCATCCCAGACGTCCAACTCCGAACCGGGGACTGCTTCGAAAACGAGCATCTGACATTCCTTGCCGTGCGTCAGTCCCGGGAAAGTGAAGAATTCACCGGACTCTGGCTTGTGGTGGAAGCGAATGTGGTTGGCTTCGTCATCCGCCGGCAAGGGCCGGTCCAGATAGGTCGCTGCGACGACCCTCTGTGGGCGGTCGTAGGGAGATCTCGCCCTGTCGACGGGGAAGATCTGTGAGAGCTCGGCTTTGCCGGTGGCGACGATGACGAGATCGTAGCGGCTGGTGATCTGTTCGAGAAGCCTCACACCCACCTTCTCGATACGGAAGTCGCCACCGCGCTGAGTGAATTGCGTGATCCAATCGGAGACCTTGAGCCGCTGGTCGATCGACTGCGCAGGATGGTCGAATTCAGCAGCGAACCCGGTCCCAGCCCCGGTTTGCTCGAAGCTCATCCCCGTGATCTTCACTCCGGAGAGCTGCTGACAATCGAGGCTGAGGTCCTTCTGCGCGGTCAACGCCGAAGCGAACATGCACTGCGTCGAAGTGATCTCCCCTTCGGCGACCTCTGCTGCGGATTGGTCAGAGTAGAGGGTGACTTTGATATCGGAGTTCTGCAGACCGAGCGCAAGCTGTGCCCCGGCTTCTCCGGCTCCGATGATGGCAATGTGCGGGCTGTTCATGCGCGTGCTCCCATCGTCGATGCGGAATTGATGGGGGCTTCGGGTATCGCCGCGTCGAAAGCCGCGAGGTAGTCGAGTCCTTGTTCGGGGTCGAGGAACCACGAGCCGAAGTCGGCCGGATCGTCGAAGCCGTTGGCAAATCGATGAGCGATCTGCGGATGATCGGCTGCTCCGCGAAGCAAGGCGAAAGCGTGATCAGCGGGCGGAAGGAGGAGTGCGTTCGTCCAGTCGACTACAGGCTTTGCAACCGACCAGTAGCGTTCGAAGGTCGAGTGCATGAACTGCTCATCGAATGCGGCGTCACCGTGGGCGATGATGGATTGCAGATAGGACTGTGCGCAACGAGAAGCGTTGTTCGATCCTTGTCCGGTGATGGGGTCGTTGAGGACCACGACATCAGCGGCGCCGAGGATCTTCGCTCCGCTGGGCAGGGTCGCGACCGGTCGGCGAATTGTGGGAGGGAAGCGGCCCTGTAGGGTGCCGAGCGAGTCGGTCAGCTCGACCCGGCCCGCCCGCTCCGCTTCCCATGGCAAGAAGGTTCGCAGAACAGCCAGGGAGGCATCGAGGTGTTCCTCGGGCGTCAGGCCCTTGAACCGGTCCATCGGGCCTCCGGGGGTCCCTTCGAAGACCATAATGTGGCAGTCCCCTGACAGGGTCGTGGCTGGGAAGACGAAGTATTCGCCGACTCCGGGGATGAGGTTGAAGCTCACGGCTTCGTACCCCTCTCTCGGTTCGAGTCCGTGCACGTACGTCAGAGCGAGAGCTCGTTGCGGAGCACTGAATGTGCTTCGTGAGTCGTCGCGTTCGAACAAGCCTGCAATCTCACCTTTCCCTGCGGCGACGATGACGAGGTCAGTCTCACGGGCATACGCCTCGAGTTCATCGATGCCGGCGTCGACGTATTCGATGGAGCCGTCTCGGCGAGTGAAGAGGTCCATGAGCGCGGGAAACTTCACTCGCTGGTCGACAGACTGAGCTGGAGAAGAGAGACGTGCAGTCCATGAGAACAGTTTCTCTCCTCTTCGGTCCGGGTCGGGCACGGTGAATCCGATGCCCTCGACAGGCGGGGCGTCCGGCCACAGGTCGGCTCCGACCTGTGCCTCATACGACAGCGGCGTGGCGAACATGCATTGGCTGGAAGCTACGCGGGACGAGGCGATGTCTTCGGGCGTGCGGTTGGAGACCATACGGACTTCATAGCCGGCCTGCTGAAGGCCTAGGCCCAGCTGCAAGCCGTTCTGTCCGGCTCCGACGATGGTGATGGTGCGTTGTGACATTGCGATTCCTTTGAGAAGTCAGTGGTTCTGAGCGAGTGAAGATGAGAGGAGAATCAGTCTGCGGCCAGCAGTGGGATGGTCTCCGACTTCTGTTCCGGTCCGAGAGCGGAGTATCCGCCGTCGGCTGCCCAGTCGGCTCCCGTGACGACGCTGGCGGCGTCGGATGCCAGAAAGGCCACGACCTCGCCCACCTCGTTGGGGCGCCCGACCCGACCGGTGATATGGAAGTCGGCGGCGACGCGATCAGTCTTCTCGATGTCTCCGCCGCTGAGGTTGTCCATGATCGCTGACCATGTCCATCCTGGGCTGACCGAGTTGACTCGAATGCGCTGAGGGGCGAGGTCGAGGGCCTGAGAGCGCGTGACTTGCGCGATCGCAGCCTTGCTCGCGGGGTACACCCACCGACCGGTCTGGGCCGCCCCGGCAGAGATCGAGGTGAAATTCACGACTGCGCCGACACCGTGGGCAGCAAGATGGGGGCGAGCCACCTCGACGAGGCGGATGCCGCTGACGAGGTTGACGTCGAGTCCGGACAGCCAATCCGCACGGCTCGTGGCGCTGCCATTGTCGAGATAGGTTGCAGCCAGGTTGACGATGATGTCGAGGCGACCGAAGCGTTCGACTGTCTCTTCGACCAGAGCCACGAGTGCCGCATCGTCGGTGATGTCCGTCTCGGACGTGACGATCGGTTCCGCTAGGTCTGCAAGTCCGACGGAGTCGATGTCGGCCGCGACGACCTCGGCGCCTCTGTCGCTCAGCACCTGGCATACACCGCGTCCGATCAGTGTTGCTCCGCCGGTGACGATGGCCACGCGGTCGGCAAGTGAATCATCCATGATCCTTCTTTCCTCCGAGGTTCGATTGGGTCGGTCCGAATCGGTCGATTGCCGAAACGGAGTATGATTTCCGTCACACCAGTCAACCGGTGAGCGAATGCACGGTTCTAGCCACGAGGCGCTGGGTTTATCCGATTCGCGCAGTTCTGAACAGAGGAGCGGCATATGGCCTTGAGTGCACCGGCATCTTTCCCCTTTGCGGATCAGGTCCTTCCCGGCCGCCGGGTAAAGAGCGCTCAAGAGCCCGAGGAAGCGCAGCGCATCGTCGCGGAGATGTTCTGCGGACATGACTTGGCTGTCCTCGATGCCCGACTGGGAATGCAGGTGCGTTCCTTGCAGGCGCACGATGTCGGGCTGCATCTGCTTGACTACCGCAGTCATGTGAAGATCTCTCCGCAGGGCCTCTCGGACTTCTACCTCGTGCAGATTCCGTTGCGGTCGCGTGCCTGGATGCGTGTCGGCTCCACGGAAGTAGAGTCATCGGTGACGATGGCGACGCTGCCTCCGATCGATCGGGAGTGCCAGCTCGAATGGCTGCCGGATGCCGCTCATGTCATTGTCTACGTCAAGCGTTCTCGGCTGGAACGGGCCGCGTGCTCGAACTATGGATTCGAAGATCCTTCGAAGTTGTCGCTCGGCTACGGTCTCAGGCTCGATACTGATGCGGGGCAGTCGTTCCTCCGTGCGCTGTGGGAACTCCATGATGCGCTGGTGGAGACGGCTGCAGCCCCGAGCGCCTATTCTCTCTCGTTGCTCGTCGAAATGCTCATGGTGCGCCTGCTCGATGCGGCGGATCATTCGCTGTCGCGCTCGCTCGAGCAGTGGACCAGCGGAATGCCTGAGCGCGGGCGTACGGGCGCGTCCGCGCGAGTGTATCGACGATTCATCCGCGAGCTCGAAGCAGTTGAGACGGCTGACCTCAACGTCGCCGACATCGCGTCTCGTCTCGACGTGCCGGTGCGCTCGCTGCAGGAGCATGTGCGGCGCGAATCGGGTTCGACTCCATCAGCGCTGCTGAGAGACGCGAGGCTGCTGAGGGCGCGGGCTGCGCTCGAGAGTGCTGATCCAAGCCGTTCGACCGTCGGTTCGGTCGCTGCTGCGGCGGGTTTTTATCATCAGGGTCGGTTTTCGGCTGAATACACTAGACGCTTCGGTGAGAGTCCTACCGCCGCGCTTCAGAGATGAGGAACGGAGACAGAGCGGATATCCACTCTGCGGGCCAAGGGGACGATGCAGTTTCACCCTTCGCGACATGCGCAGTGACGAGTTCTCCACTGGCCGCTGTCAGCCAGTCGCTGTGTCGTGGATCCGGCGAGTCCGAGAGCCGGCCGCAAACCTCGAATGCGAAGGTCATCGATGTCGTTCCGATGCGATCGATCCACAGCCGCGTTCGTACGAGCTGGCCGAAAACCAGCTTCGCTGAGAAGTTGATGCTCTGGTGAACGCGCGGTGCCTCGGGGAAGTACTCCGGGAGGCGCGCTCGCCGCATCATCTCCGCTTCTGCCGCTTCGACCCACCGCATGATGGACGAATTGTGATGGTGCCCGGCTGCATCGGTGTCGATCCACTGCACGCGAGAGTCCAATGCGACGCCTTCGATCGGGGTAGTGGTGGGTTCTGCCTTCGACATGAGCGGTCCTCTGTGTCTGATCGGATATTTCGTGGTCGCACTCTGGTCGACCGGGCCGTGTCCTGCTATATTCAATCTACCCGAATTGTTACGAGCGTCACAGACTGTCAATAATATGCTGATGGAAGGCCAATCCGCTTGCGGATGAGCCTACGACATGGCAGTCGGTCAGTGACGCGGGCCAGACGCTGCTGCGCACTAAGTGAGGAATTCTCCGATGTCCCAATCCAATGAAATCGCCAGCCCTGCCTCGACTATGGCTCACGCTCTGACGAGCGGGAGAATGAATGTCGTCGATCTGACGACGCCGTTGTCGGCAGCAACGCCGACGCTCGAGTTGCCGGACCCTTTCGTCAATCTCATCGACTTCTCGATCGACTACCAGTCTGAATACGATGACAGGGGACCATTCTGGAAGCACGCCAATATCCATACAGGTGAACACATCGGCACCCATATCGATGCCCCGGTTCACTGGATTTCGGGCCGCGGTGGCAAGGATGTCTCCGAAATCGAGCCAACGCGTCTGGTCGGACCTGCCGTCGTCATCGACTTCTCTGAACGGGCGGCCGACGATCCTGATCTGCTCATCGACGTCTCTGACATTGCTTCTTGGGAATCGGCCAACGGCGCATTCCCTGACAACTGCTGGCTGTTGGTACGGACGGGTTGGGACTCCCGCGGGCATGATCGCAACGAGTTCCTCAACAAGTACGACGGCGGCTCACACACCCCAGGCTTCACTGCGGAGTGCGCACAGTGGTTGGCTGAGCGGGACGAGATCTCGGGGGTAGGAGTGGAGACGGTCGGTATCGATGCCGGTGGAGCAGCCTCTCTCGAGCCGGCATTCCCGATGCACTATCACCTGCTCGGGCATGACAAATATGGGTTGACCTCGCTGAAGAATCTGCAGCGGCTGCCCTCTCAGGGGGCCGTGATCGTCGTGGCGCCTCTGCCGATCGAGGGCGGGACAGGCTCTCCCGCTCGGGTCTTCGCTTTCGTTGACAGTACCGGCGGCGGTGCTCGATGACGGCAGAAGGAATGCAGAGCGATGAGATTCTCAACGGTGCGGAAGTGGTGGCGAGGGCTGTGTCGCGGCTCGGAGCCTCACACTGCTTCGGAGTTGTGGGATCGGGAAACTTTGCTGTGACCAATGCACTCATCGCCGACGGGGTCCGCTTCGTCGCTGCCCGTCACGAAGGCGGAGCGGTGACTATGGCCGACGGATGTGCTCGCATGAGTGGAATTCCCACTCTGGTCAGCGTCCATCAAGGCTGTGGTCTGACGAACACAGCGACCGGTCTGGGTGAAGCTGCGAAGTCGAGGACTCCGATCATCGTCCTCACCGCAGAATCCGCGCGCGGCGACGTGAACTCGAACTTCACGATCGATCAGGACGCATTTGCGGAATCTGTCGGTGCGACGGCTCGGCGGCTGCATCGGCCGGAGACTGTGCTCGACGACGTGCTCGACGCCTGGCGCACAGCGGTTGTCGAACGACGAACCGTCGTGCTCAGTATGCCCTTGGACGTGCAATCCGCCTCGGTGCTGAATTGCGCAGATGTCGATGAAGCTGTCGATCGTCTGCGTGAGCAGCTGGATGGGGCGGCAACTGTTGTCCCCGCTGATGTCGAGGCTCTGTTCGATGAACTCGATCGGTCGGAGCGCCCGGTGTTCATCGCCGGTCGCGGAGCTCGCCGGGCAGCGGGGGCCATCGCAGAATTCGCCGAAGCCACAGGAGCGCTTGTGGCGACCTCAGCGGTGGCGAAGGGACTATTCAATACCGCAGGCCACCAAGCTCCGGACTTCAACCTGGGAATATCGGGTGGGTTCTCCTCGCCGGCAACTGCCGACCTGATCATGAATGCGGATCTCATCGTCAGTTTCGGATGTGCCCTCAATGATTGGACTACCCGGCACGGGAGACTGCTTGCAGATGGGGCTCGTCTCGTCCAGATCGACGTCGACGCGGCGGCGCCGGGACGCTTTCGGGACATTGATCTTGCTCTCGTCGGCGATGCGGCCGCCACCGCTCGGGTGGCTGTCCAGTCTTGGAGAAGCTCTCGCAACGGATCCTCTCGAATCGGCTATCGCACCGTGGAGGTGAAGAGAGCGATCGCCGAGGGAGACTGGAGGAGTCAGCCGATCGATCCGGATCTCGTCAGCGGACCGGGCGTTGACCCCCGTGCGATCACGCTGCGACTCGACGAAATCCTGCCGGATGAGCGGATAGTCTCGGTCGATTCGGGGAACTTTATGGGCTACCCGTCTCAATTCCTCGGAGTCCCCGACGAGAATGGGTTCTGTTTCACCCAGGCGTTCCAATCCATCGGATTGGGGCTGGCAACGGCGATCGGTGCTGCGTTGGCGCAGCCGGGCAGGCTTCCGGTGCTCGGCACCGGTGATGGTGGATTCCACATGGCCATTGCCGAGCTCGAAACGGCTGTGCGCCTGAGTCTGCCGCTCGTGTGCATCGTCTACAACGACGCAGCCTACGGTGCCGAGGTTCACCATTTCGGTACGCGCGGTGCGCAGGTGTCTCTCGAAACGGTGAGGTTTCCGCAGACCGATGTGGCGGAGATCGCTCGGGGATTCGGTGCCGACGCGATTACGGTCGAGGCGCTGTCCGACCTCGATGCTGTCACGGAATGGATCGCGGGCAGTCCGACGAAACCTCTTATCATCGATGCCCATATCTCCTCCGACGGAGGAGCCTGGTGGTTGCAGGAGGCGTTCAGCCACCACTGACCGTCACTTCGGCTAACCTGGCCCCATGACGCGATGGATCGAGGCCGCGTTCGTGCGCGGCGGCACGAGCAAGGGCCTGTTCTTCCGGGAGGATGCGCTGCCCGCGCTGGGAGAGGACGGCGACACCTCCGCGTGGGACGCCATATTCACCTCGGCCCTGGGGTCCCCGGATTCCTTCGGTCGGCAGCTCGACGGGATGGGCGGCGGCATCTCCTCCCTGTCGAAGGTGATGGTCGTGTCCGCCTCGACGCGGGAAGGCGTCGACCTCGACTACACATTCGGTCAGGTCGCCATCGCCGAGGCGGCCGTCGACTACTCCGGCAATTGCGGAAATCTGTCGTCCGGTGTCGTGCCCTTCGCCCTGTCGGCCGGGTTGGTCACGGCCTCCGACGGTTGGCACGTGTTCCGCCTGTTCAATACGAACACGTCGAAGTTCGTCGACGTCGGGCTCAACGTCGTCGACGGACAGGCCGCTGTCGACGGCGAGCTGGTGCTGCCGGGAGTCAGCGGCACGGGTGCCTCGATCGAACTCATCTACCCCGACCCTGCGGGCAGTCGGACCGGTTCACTGCTGCCGACTGGAGTCGCACGCGAGAAGTTTGACGTGGACGGGTGCCGGTTCGAGGCGACGCTTGTCGACGCCACTCTGCCGCTCGTCGTGGTGCCGTCCTCACTGGTGATGCTGCGCGGTACGGAAGCACCGGGTGCCATCGACGTCAGCGCGCCGACGATGCGGCTCATCGACGAGCTGCGACGCAAAGCGGCCGTGCGCATGGGACTGTGCTCGACGCCGGAGACGGCGCCCGAGGTTGTGCCGAAGGTGGCGATCGTGAGCAATCCACAGTCGACCACCCTGCTCGACGGCACGGAGCTTCCCGCCGTTGATGTCGACATCCTCGTCCGCGTCATCTCGATGGGACAGGCGCACAAGGCCGTCCCGGGAACTGCGGCGATGTGCCTGGCTGCGGCCGCGCTGCTGCCCGGCGATGATTCGTATGTGCGGTCGATCATCGAACGCAACAGCCCCGACTGGATCGGCCCCGAGGTGCGACTGGGCACACCATCGGGCGTGGTGACCGCCTCGGCGGTGTGGGACGACGATGGACAGACGGTGACGGCGACCTCCCTGTTCCGCACCGCACGGGTGCTCATGGTCGGGAAGGTCGCCGTCAGCGACTGAGCGCTGGCTTGGGTGGTCATTCTGGTCGGCTCAGGTCGAGAATGATCCGACCATTCTTCCCACCTAAGGCATCTCTCCTCAGCTCAGACGGCGCCGGCGGATGAGGAGGACGACGCTCGCGCCGATCGCGATGAGACCCGCCGCGATCGCCATCATCACCGTCGGGTCGGCACCCGTTCTGGGCAGATGGCCGGCCGCGTCGCTGCCGCTCGCGCTGTTGCTGCCAGCGTTCGTCCCGTCGGAATCGCTTGCAGAAGCACCGCCGTCAGCGGCCGAGCTGCCGCCGTCGGCGTTGCTTCCGCCGCCGTCCGAGCCGGCAGAGTCCGAGCTGTCTGCGTCCTCGGAACCCTCGTCGGCCCCGTCCTCCGAGTCCTCATCGAAGAGTCCGACGACCACCGGATCGTGGTCGGAGGCGCGGAACTGGTCCGGTGCGAAGAGATCGGCGACGTTGTAGTTGAACCGGCTGTATTCGAGAGCGAGCGGTTCGACCGAATTGATGTTCCACACGTCGGCGCCGGTGATCGCGTCGAATCCGCTGGAAGGCAGGGCCGCCTCGGTGCCGGTGTTCTGTGCACCGGTCGACGCGTCCCCGTCTGTCGAGGTGTCGAGCGCGAGCACATGGTCGAGGCTGCCGGTGCGTGACTGATAGACATAGGTCGATTTCTTCGTCTTCTCCGCTGCGACATCCTTGTACCCGGCCTCGTAGAAGACCTGCATCGGATCCTCCTGCGTGTAGGAGTTGAAGTCTCCGAGCAGGTAGACGAAGTCGCTGTCCGCAGCCTCCTGCCGGTCTGCGGCGAAGTCCACGAGTGATTTCGCCTGCATCACACGGTCGGCGTTCGAGGCTCCCTGACCATCACCGCTGTCCTCATTGCCCGGGCCCTCGCCCGAACCCTTCGACTTGAAGTGGTTCGTGATCGTCACGAAGGTCTTGTCCTTCTCGACCTCGCCGGCCGAATCCTTCGGTGCAAACGCCTGGGACAGGGGTTCGCGCGCATTCGAGAACGCATCCTCATCGTCAAGGATCGTTGACACTCCCTGCGGGGCCACCTCGGCGGGCTGATAGATCTGCGCATTGCGGATGACGTCCTCATCGGACGGCACCTGCGTGGGGGAGGGCACGAAAGCCCACTTCTCGGCCCCGGCCGCCTCGTTGAGGCGATCGACGAGCGTCGACAGGGCCGCGTCGCGATCCTCGCCGAAGGCCGCGGAGTTCTCGATCTCCATGAGCGAAACGACAGAGGTGTCGACCTTGTTGATCGCGGTGACGATCTTCGTCTCCTGGCGCTTGAGGCTCTCCTCCGTCGCCGCTCCACGAGTATCGCAGCCGCCGCGGACGGTGATGTGGTTGCCTTCGCGATCATCGTAGTACTCGCACCCGTCGAGCTGATCACCGGTCGTGGTGAAGTAGTTGAGGACGTTGAAGCTCGCGAGGCTGACCTGACCGCCGACGGATTCCGGGGCGTCGGTGCGAGTGTCGGTGAATCTCGTCGGCTGCACTGCTTCGGCGTTATCACCGGTCAGACGGGTCGTCGGCTGGAACCGCCACTTCTCGTGATCGAAGCCGAGGACCACGGGCGAGGTGAACGACGCGCTCGCCCCGACACGGACCGGGGCGTCCTTGGACAGGTAGGGCAGCGGCACGTCCGTGTCGGACTTGAGGAAGTTGACGGTCGCCCCGTCGTCGAGGACGACCTCACGTTCGAGGTTCTCCTGCTCCAGGGCCTTCGCCTCGGGGCTGCCGGGTCGTTCGACGTCGGTGGCCTGCGGGAGGGTGCCCTCGCCGGTGGCCAGCACGACCTCACCGTACGTGTTCGTGTTGTAGTTATCGGCCACGGTCAGCGCTTCGCCGGGCTGGAGGAGCATGCCCTCGAGCGCCTCACGTTCGGCAGGATCGTCGGGGAACGCGTCCTCATCCGGTTTGACCGCCTCGGCGGGTTCATCGAGCGTGGTCAGTCCGCTGACGGACACGGAGATCTGGGTCTGGCCGTAGCGTTCGGACACGGTGCCGGTGACCTCGACGTGGTCGTCGATGTCCACGTCGGCGACGGTGTCGGGGGAATAGACGAACACGCCGTCGGAGGCTCCCGGGGTCGCATCGTCGGGGCCACCGGACCCCGGCGTCTGAATGTAGTAGCCGTCGAGGCCGCCCTCGGGATAGGCGGCGGTGACGATGCCGCGGGTGGTCACCTTTTTGCCCTGCAGGGGGCTTTCCTCGCCTGTGCTTTGGATGTCGGCGATCGGGGTGACTTCGCCGGGGGTGGTGCCATCGCCGTCGTCGTCCCCGTCGCCGTCGTCCCCGTCGCCGTCGTCGTCGCTGTCGGGTAGGGCATTCGGGGTCGGGGAGGCGGATGTCCAGGCGTCATCGACGAGTTGGATCGAGTCTCCGCCCGAGGCAGTCGCGCCGGTCGGTTCGGCGTCCTGGCCGATGACGGGATCGGGGGTGAAGGTGTTCTTCGTGCCGGTGACTCCCTTGCCGCCGACGGTGCCGCCGATCTGCTGGAAATCAAGAAGCGCGCCGGATTCGTCGATGACAAAGGCGCTCGAACCGTAATCGCCGTCGGCGGCCGAGCCTGCCCTGACGGAGTTCGTGATCGGCACCTCGAGCGCCAGTGCGCCGGAGTCGCCGACCGTCGTGTCCTCCGGCACCGTGGTCGTGTTCTCCTGTGCCTGGACGCTGCCTCCGCGAGTCACGGAACCGACGGTCCAGCCCGAGACATCGGTACCGGGATCGGCGGCGATCTCGACGAAGTCCGTGTCGAGCGTGTAGGCGATCTCGGAGATGTGAGTGTCGCCGGCCGGGGTATCGGCATCCGCGACGGTGGCGGCACCGGCAGGGTCCAGCGGGAGCGTCAGTCCCGCGACGAGGCTGATCGCTGCGGCGGCGGAGAGGGTGGTCGTGACTTTCATGGTGCCCTTTCGTCAAGGCTGAGAAGCGGTGCACAACGTGACGCTTCACGCGCGCAGACTTTTGCACCCTACTGGCCCACACGTCGACGACGACGGCGAAGATGTGAACAGCTTGTGAACACTCGGGCAGTCCACTGAACGTCACGGATGTGACCGATCCTACACGGTGAGTGCCAACTCCCCTTCCCTCCCAGAACTACGTGACGGCGGCCCAGCAACCTCGCGCGAGGTTGCTGGGCCGCCGTCAGGTAGCAATTAGGAGGTGAGGGTGGTGGCGAGGGTGTGGAAGTCGCGGCTGGGGTTGCCGAAGCGGTGCAGCGTCATCGACACCGCCTGCTCCTGCACGTAGTACCGCAGCTCGACTCTCCCCGAGGAGGTCACCGGCTCATCGATGATCGCGACCTCCGGGCGCGGTGCGGCCGCGGCCAGCAGCTCGTCTTCGAAGCGGCCGAGGATGCGGATGCGCGCACCCACGGTGTCGTCGTAGCGACCTTCGCCCACCATCTCGGCGAACTTCTCCGCCGACTCCGTGCGAGCCGCGACATTGGCGTTCGTGATGGCCAGCTTCACCTCGGCGGGCACATCCTCGGCGACGGAGACCTGCACCGTCGACCCCACGGTCGCCGCCGCATGCAGGGAGCGTTCGAGGTCGAACAGGCTCGCTTCGGCGCTCACTCGCAGGGTGACCGGGCGTGGGCGGTAGCGGAAGATGTTCGCTTCGGCATTGAGCCCGGTGAGGTCCTTCGCCGCCCCGAATTCGCGATCGAACCAGCGGCGATCATCGGCCTTCGCCGCCTCGAGGCGGCGATTGTCGTCGTCTCCGGCACCCGGCAGCGAGGCCGGGTCATCGTCGAAGTGACCGAAGAGCATGAGGTAGTTCGGCCCGCCGGCCTTCGACCCCAGCCCCACCGACGACTGCTTCCAGCCGCCGAAGGACTGCCGGCGCACGATCGCTCCGGTGATGCCGCGATTGACGTAGGCGTTGCCGACCTCCACCCGGTCGAGCCAGGTGGCGACCTCCTCGGGGTCGAGGGAGTGGATGCCGCCGGTGAGCCCGAAGTCCACGGCGTTCTGGAACTCGATCGCCTCGTCGAGATCATGGGCGTGCATGAGTCCGAGCACCGGACCGAAGACCTCAGTGAGGTGGAAGAACGACCCCGGCTTCACCCCATCCTTGATGCCCGGGCTCCACAGCCGGCCGGTGTCGTCGAGCTGCTTGGGCTCGAGCAGCCAGGACTCGCCGGGCTCGAGCGAGGTCAGCGCCCGGTGCAGCTTGTCGGAGGGATCCTCGGTCAGTGGTCCCATGGTGGCCGCGAGGTTCGCCGGCCAGTCGACGACCATCGACGAGGCGGCATCGACGAGCTGGCGCCGGTAACGCTCGGAATCGTAGGTCGAACCGACCATAATGCCCAACGAGGCGGCCGAGCACTTCTGCCCGGCGTGGCCGAATGCCGAATACATGAGATCGGCCATTGCCAGGTCCCGGTCCGCGGCCGGGGTGATGACCAGGGCGTTCTTGCCCGAGGTCTCCGCGTTGACGTGGAGTTCGGGGCGGAAGGACTTGAACAGCGCCGCCGTCTCCGAGGCCCCGGTGAGGATGACCCTGTCGACATCGGGATGCGAGACGAGATGCTGGCCGAGCTCGCGCTCGACAGGGGCGCACAGCTGGAGGACGTCCTTCGGAACGCCGGCCTCCCACAGGCAGTCGATGATGAGCGCCGAGCAGTGCGGCGTCGGCTTCGATGGCTTGTGGATCACCGCGGACCCGGCCGCCAGGGCCGCCACCGTGCCGCCGGTGGGGATTGCGATGGGGAAGTTCCACGGGGGAGTGATGACGACCATCTCGTCCGGGGTGAACGTCGCACCGTCGAGGCTCTCGAGTTCGAGCGAGTTGATCGCGTAGTAGCGGATGAAGTCGATGGCTTCGGAGACCTCGGGGTCTGACTGCGAGGGCATCTTGCCGACCTCGGCGGCCTCGACGGCGATGAACTCACCGCGGCGGGCAGCGAAGATGTTCGCCGCCTTGTGGAGGATCTCCGCACGACCGGCCGCCCCGAGCTCGCGCCAGCCCTTCGCCGCGGCGCGACCGCGGGCGATCATCTCATCGAGTTCGTCCGTCGATTCGACACTCGGCGCATGAGGGCGGTCGTCGAGGTAGCCCGGGGCGGTCGCCTCGGCGATGATCTTTCGCACCCACGCCTGGTTCGCCGGCAAGGAAGGATCGGTGTCGGGTTCGTTGAAGAACTGCTCGGGGACCACCGAGGCTGCTGCGGCGGCCGTGGAATCCGCCTCGGCGGCGCGATCCTGGGTCCGGTTCGGCTTCGGCGCGGTCTCACCCTCGGTCTCGAGGATGCCCTCGAGCTGGGCGACGGCGGCGGTGAACCGGTCGGCCTCGCGTTTGAATACCTCGTTGCCGTTGGCGAGGTCGAAGATGCCGGACATGAAGTTCTCCGAGGCGGAGTTCTCCTCGAGGCGGCGCACGAGGTAGGAGATCGCGACGTCGAACTCCTTCGGGTGTACGGCAGGGACATAGAGGAGGAGGTCGCCGACGTCCTCGGTCACGGCGGCAGCCTGTTCGCTGGCCATGCCCTGGAGCATCTCGAACTCGACTCGGTGGGTGACCTCGCGGTCATCGGCGAGGTGGTGGGCGAAGGCGATGTCGAAGAGGTTGTGTCCGGCTACGCCGATGCGCAGCCCCTTCATCCGCTCAGGCGTGAACAGCCAGTGCAGGACCCGCTTGTAGTTCGCGTCCGTTGACTGCTTCGAATCGCACGTCGTCGCCGGCCAGCCGGCGATCTCGGCGTGCACGGTCTCCATCGCGAGGTTCGCGCCCTTGACGAGGCGGACCTTGACGCCGACTCCGCCGTTCTCGACGCGGTTCGCAGCGAATTCGCTCAGACGCTGCACCGCGCCGAGGGCGTCGGGCTGGTAGGCCTGGATGACGATTCCGGCCTCGAGGTCCTTGAACTCCGGCTCCGAGAGCAGCCGGGTGAACACGGCGATCGTCAGCTCGAGGTCCTGGTATTCCTCCATGTCGAGGTTGACGAACTTCGCCCCCGTCGGAGCTTTCGCGGCCTGACTGTAGAGGGGACGGAGACGGTCGACGACGTAGTCGACCGTCTCATCGAAGGCCCACATCGAGATCTGCGAGGCGACCGAGGAGACCTTGACCGAGACGTAGTCGACGTCCTCCCGCGCGAGCAGACGGTGGGTCTCTTCGAGGTGATGATCGGCCTCGCCGTCACCGAGCACGGCTTCACCGAGGAGGTTGATGTTGAGTCGGTGGCCGTCGCCGGTGAGCGCGGCCACGGTCTTGCCGAACTGCTTGTCGCGGGCGTCGACGACCATGTGCCCGACCATCTGGCGCAGGCGGGTGCGGGCGGCGGGCACGACGACCTGCGGGGCGATCCGTCCGAGCGCAGCACCGGCCCTGATCTGGGCACGGTCGAGAGCGGACATGGTCTCGGGGGCGAGCTTGCCGACCTCGCTCAGGGCGTCGGCGGCCGCGTGGACGTCATCGGTGCGCACCACGCGGTCGACGAACCCGACGGTGAAGTCGAGACCGTTGGGATCGGAGAGGACCGCGGAGAGCCGTTCGGCGGCGGGGTTCTTCGCGGCGGTCTTCGACGTCGCCACCCGCAGCCATCGGCGGACGGTGTCGATGGACCGGGCGGTCAGCTGTTCGAGATCGGTGTCGGTGTGCAGCAACGGTGCTTCCCTCTCTGTCTTTTCTGGTGCTCTCACGCATCGGCGCTGACCGTGGAGCTGTCGTCGGCTTCAGTATGCGCCGCGGAATTCGCGTGGTGAAGGGATCGGAAACGGAAGGAGGAATGAGTGAGTCAGAAGTCCTAGAATTGAGTCATGTACTCCCCGGAATTCCGCCGTGAGGCCGTGGCGGCGCTGAAGACCTCCACCCTCGCCGAGGTGGCCGCCAACACGGGTGCGTCACCGTCGAGCCTGCGTCGCTGGGTCGGTCGTTCCGACCTCGCCGATCGCCCGCGCAGCGGGCGCCCGCCGATCCAGGACACGGCCGATCAGGTCGTCGAGGCGCTCGTCGCCACCGCCGGGGCGCGGATCTCGGGGAAGGACTATTCGACGCGGGCCCTGGCCGAGGCGACGGGGCTGAGTCAGAGCATCGTGTCGCGATCCGTGCGCGGTCTCACCGTACCCCTCACCGACGTCGGGGGCGGACGCGAACTCAGCCTCGTTGCTGCTGGGTTCCCCCTCCTCATCCTCGGTGCGCGCACCGAGGATGCCGGCGGCGAGGACGGTGGCGGCGGACCTGCGGTGCCGCCTCGGCGGATCCAGCGGCGCATCGCAGGAATCGCCGCCGCACTGCGCTCAGCCGGAGTGGGGCGATGGGCGCAGCGCTTCGACAGCGAGCATCGGCAGGTGCCGACCGATAATCTGCTCGAACTCATCGCCGCAGGCGGCAGCGACCGCTTCCTCGTCTTCGACCCTCTGGGGGAGGTGCCGGTCGAGGTCGTCGCGGAATCCGATTCCCGGGTGGAGGTCCACCGTGACTTCGCCGAGTTCCTCGAGGCGCTCAAGGATCTCCTCGCTGGATGCCAGGACATCCCCGGCTCGCTGCTCGATCTGCTCTCGGCCCGAGTGAGGAACGGTCTCGAAGGTGTGTTGTGGCGCGATTCGGTCGGTGTGGATGCGTCGAGAAGTTCCATGAGTTCTGACTCAATGGAGATCTCGTCGTGGCTGCCGAAAGAGACGCGGTCGATCACCGAACACCTCGCGATCGCTCTGCGCGAAGAGATCATCGACTCCGCCTACGAGCCCGGGGACAGGATCAATCCTCGCCTGCTCTCCCGGCGTATGCGCGTGCCCCGCGCATCGGTCGACGCGGCGCTGCGCCGGATGGTCGATGACAAGCTGCTCGATGGGTCCCGCGGTGGTGCGCGGATCCCGCTGATCACGACCGGCGATGTGCTCGACCTCTATGCCGCCCGCATGGCCATCGGCGAGGTGGTGCTGCGCTCTCTGTCCCTGCGTCCACAGCGCTACCTCGTGCCCGTACAGCTGGCCCTGCGGCAGGTCGAGGCGTCGGCGCCGACGCGCAGCGGGATCGACGTCGAGGACGCCGACCTGCACTACCAGCAGGAGCTCGCCAGGGCCTCGGGGCTGCGCGAGTCCGCACGGGTGTTCGAGGCCGTGACGCTGCGGCTGAGGCTGTTCATCTCCGTGCTCCAGCTCGACTACTCGCCGGCCAGCGACCGCATCGTCAGCGACGACCGGGCGATGTTCGCGGCCCTGAGCCGCGGGGACGCGAAGACCGCCATCGAGGTCTGGAGGGGCAAGGTCGACAATGCGGTGCGGCATATGGCGGGCCTGCTCGGACGGCGTCGCTTCGACCAGGAGCTGTGGACTCAGCTGACGCGCAGCCTCGCGTGAGTACGGGAGGCGGGAGCCACCTCGGCGGGGGTGGTGGTATAGATTTGGGGCGTGGAGACTTTGGTTGTAGGCGTGGCCGGCGGCACCGGCAGCGGAAAGACGACGCTGACTCAGGCGCTGTTGGACAAGTGCGCGGGACCGCCCTCTGTGCTCTATCACGACAACTACTACAAGCGGCGTGACGATCTGACCTACGAGGAGCGGGAGCAGGTCAACTACGACGACCTCGACGCCTTCGACAACGACCTCTTCGTCGAACACCTCATCGCGCTGCGAGCCTCGCAGGCGGTCGACAGCCCGGTCTATGACTTCTCGAACCACAACCGCAGCGATGAGACGACCCGTGTCGAGCCCGCCCCGGTGGTCATCGTCGAGGGCATCCTCATCTTCGCCGAACCGCGGATCTGCGGCCTGCTCGACATCAAACTCTTCGTCGACACCGATGCCGATGTGCGGCTGCTGCGGCGGATCAAACGCGACGTCGTCGACCGCGGGCGGACCCTGCAGTCGGTGGAGGATCAGTACCTGGGCACGGTCAAGCCGATGCACGAGCTCTACGTCGAGCCCTCGAAGCGCAACGCCGACCTCATCATCCCCGAGGGCGGGCACAACATCGTCGCGATGGACATGATCCTCAACCGGATCCAGCGCGGGGTCGGCTGAGGCGGATCTCTTCTCGACCGGTCCGGCCTATGGTTGGCCGGTCCGACCTCTGGTTGGACAGTCTGACCAGGTCAAACAGCCACTGTTGGGGCGAAGGTGGAAGTCATGTCAGTGCCGCGCAGTACGGTCTTTTCATGGACACCGACCCCGCCTGGGATCCGATGGAGGATTCCGCAGCGCTGACCGAGATCACTCGGTTCGGTGCCCTCCTGCGCGCTCTCGCGGTCGGTGAGACCGAGGCCGAGACGCTCGCGCGGATCACCGCGCTCGAGGAGCTCAAGGCCACCGTCGTCGCAGCTCAGGCCAGGGAGGCCTTGGCCTTCGAAGAGCTGCGCATCCACCGCGACCAGGTCAACCGTGTGCCCGCCCGCGAGTGCGGGAGGCGGGCCGGCGACGAGGTTGGGCTGGCGAAGAAGGTCTCGCCCGGTTCGGGGCGGAAGTTCCTCAGCACCTCCCGCACCGTCGTGACGGGTATGCCCAATACGTTCAAGGCACTGTCGACCGGGGAGATCTCGGAGGACAAGGCGCGGATCATGGTCGAGGAGACCGCCGTGCTCGACGACGCCGATCGTCGCAGGGTCGACACACGCATGAAACGGAGCCTGGGACCGGCGGGACTGCGCAGCCTGCGCGCCGAAGCGCGAGCGCTGAGCGCGGAGATGGACGCCGAGGCGGCCGCAAAGCGTGCGGCGAAGGCGGCGGCGAACCGCCGGGTGAGCCTGACCCCGATCGAGGACGGCATGGGCAGGATCTCGGCGATCCTGCCGCTGCCTCAAGCCATTGCCGCCTTCGAGAGCCTCCGTGACGGTGCCGAGACGATCACCGCCGGAGGCGGCGCGGATGGTCGGGGCCGTCAGCAGGTGATGGCCGACCTGTTCGTCGAACGGCTGAGCGGACAGGCGGAGGCGGCCGCGGTTCCGGCGGAGATCCACCTGCTGGTCGAGGCCGAATCGCTGCTCTCGGACGGCATGGTTCCGGCCTGGCTGCCTGGCTTCGGCCCGCTGCCGGCGAAGACGGCGCGCGAGTTCGTGGCCGCGAACGAGGCTCAGATGTTCATCAATCGAATCTTCACCCGCCCCGAGGACGGACAGCTGGTGGGCATGGAGGCGCGAGGCCGCGAGTTCACCGGTCGCCTGCGCCAGATGCTCGTCTTCCGCGACGACGTGTGCCGGACCCCTTGGTGCGATGCGCCCATCCGGCACGCCGATCATGCCGAGTCCTACGCCGAGGGCGGGCAGACGAGCTGGGAGAACGGCTCGGGGCTGTGCGCGGCCTGCAATTACGCCAAGGAACACCCCGGCTGGCTCCACGAAGCGACCGCCGAGGGGCTCAAGGTCACCACCCCGAGCGGCCGCAGCTACGAGGCAGCGACCCCGGCACTGGTGCGACGGATGAGGTTCCCCCGCCCCGAGGTGGCGCCTCGGTCGGGTAATTCCCCACCGGACGCAGCCGACTGGCGCCTCGCCTTCTCCCGGTTCCTCGAACCTGAGAGGCCTGGCGCGGACGTGCCCGGTTCGTCGGGTGCGGCGGACGTGGGCGAGACCGACGGCACCGGGTCGCGCGAGGTCGACCTTCTCTGTCTGCCGATCACCTCGGCAGAGGCCGAGAAGTTCGCCGACTTCTCGGGCGAATGGTGGACCATCGACCCGCCCGCCGAGTTCGCCGAGCACCATCTTCCCCGCCGGTACTGCACCCGCGCCGAGAAGGACGCCCGCAGGCGCACCGTCATCGGGCAGATGCGGTCGGAGCCGGTGTGCACCGACAGCCAGATCGAGCGGCAGCTGGTCGCGCAGATCATCAGCCGCGGCTGATCTGAAGGCCGGCCGTGTCGGATCTGCAACATCGCGGGAACACCTGGAACACCCCCTCATCAGAGGATCGTTTCTATGGTCAGGGAACACGGCACTACGGGCGCAGGATCGAGCGACGGCATCGGGCGGGGTCTCGGTCTCGTGGCCCAAGTGCTGCCGCTCGGTGCTGTCGCCTGTTGGGTGATCACGATCTTCGTGCCCGTTCTCGACAGCGGCGAACCCGATTCCCTGCGGATCCGGGTCACCTCCCTCGGATTCTCACCGATCGACATGAACGACCTCGATGAGGTCTACCTCCTTCTGTGGGTCGTCATCCTCGTCGGCGCCGTCACGGCGTGGCTCATGGAGGCCTCGAAGTGGTGGTCGGTGGCCGCGATCGTCCTCGGCACAGGGCTCGGCCTGCGACTGCTGCAGATGGTCGTCGATCCGCCCTATCTGCTCTGGGACGGACAGACCGCGAACGGCATGCCCACCGGCGGAATGGAGATCGCTTACCCGGCCGCGGGCTTCGGCTTCTGGGTCGTCGGCAGCCTGCTCTTCATCGCCGCCGGAATCTGCGGACTCATCGCCGAGGCGCGACGGACCCGCGAACGCCGCGACCGGATCAGACGGTGCATGAAGAAGAACCAGGGCTCGGCCGCGTGAAGGCCGAGCCGGCCTCACTTCACCGGAGCGAAGACTCCTGCGAAGAACTCGCCGATCTCCTCATGAGCATCCACGGGGAAGATTCCCGCGACGTACTGGTCGGGACGAACCACGACGACAGCACCGTCGCGACTGATCGCCCGTGCTTCGAAGATGTCCTCGTCGGGCAGCGTCGCATAGATCTTCTCCACGTACTCGAGGTCGAAGGCGCCCACATGCGGACGGAAGACCTGCGGCACATCGGGAAACGCGAACTCCTTGTGCTCCTGCTGGTAGATCACGCTGAGTTCGACCAGGGCATCGACGTCCTCACCCTCGCGTCGGTAGGCGACCAGGGGAGAGGCCGGGTCCGATTCCAGCCAAGTGGCCAACGCGTTCACCTTCGACCGTGCATCGGCCGCAGAATCGCCGCCGGCCGTCGGGGCAGCGCGATCGGCAAAGACGTAGATGCGCCAGCGGCCGTCGGCGCGGGCCTCGTGGCCGAGGTGGACGAAGTTCGCGTCGCAGCTGCGCTTGACTCTCGCCGACTTGAACCGCTTGCCGATCGGGAATCCGGCCGCAAGCTCCTGATGCGTTGTCGAAGTCGTGATCATCGACTCGGTGTACTCGGTCATGAAGCCGGCCGGGAACTCCGCGGTTTTGACGTAGAACTCCTCGAGGTAGGTCTTGTCCGGCAGCTCCTCCTGCGGTGTCGCCATGAGCGTCGACCATTCCTTGTCGAAGTCGATGAGGTTCTTCGCCGCCACCTGGCGTTCCGCCGAATAGGTCCGCAGCAGCTCCGTCGATGACCGCCCTGTGATCACCTGCCCGAGTTTCCACGCGATGTTGAACCCGTCCTGCATCGACACGTTCATGCCCTGACCGGCCTTCGCCGAGTGCGTATGGCAGGCATCGCCGGTGATGAACACGCGCGGGCAGGGCGAGCCGGGATCCGACTCGTCCGAGTCGTCGAAGGCATCCGTGAGACGGTGCCCGACCTCGTAGACACTGTGCCACGCCACGTTCTTCACATCGATGCTGTACGGGGCGATGATCGCGTTCGCCCGAGCGATGATCTCGTCGATGCCCGTCGACCGCACCCTCCGTGCATCGTCTGCCGGCACCTCGCCGAGGTCGACGTACATGCGGAAGAGGTGACCGCCCTCGCGCGGGATGTGGAGGATGTTGCCGTTCTTCGATGAGATCGCGCACTTGGTGCGGATGTCGGGGAAGTCGGAGTTCGCGAGCACATCCATCACACCCCACGCGTGATTGGCCTGGTCGCCAGTCATCGTCCGGCCGATCGCCGACCGCACCTTCGACCTGGCCCCATCGCAGCCGACGACGTAGCCGGCGCGAATCGTCCGCTCCTCGCCGGCGCGTTCGCCGGCGGTATAGCGGACGGTGACGGAGACCGGATGCTCCTTCGCCGACGCAGCGGCTGCCTCGTCGGCGCCCTCGTCGACATCGGTGTCGACAGTGAGGTCGACGAATTCGATGCCGTAGTCGGGGGTGATCCGGCCCGGCGACTGGACAGCGAACTGGGCGAAGTAGTCGAGCACGCGCGCCTGGTTGACGATGAGGTGAGGGAACTCGCTGATTCCGTGCTCATCGTCCTTCGGTCGACCGGTGCGGATGATGTGCTCGGGGTTCTCCGGATCCGGGTTCCAGAACGACATCTCCGTGATGTGGTAGCCCTCGCGCATGATCTCCTCGGCGAAGCCGAACGCCTGGAACGTCTCGACCGAACGCGCCTGGATGCCGTCGGCCTGACCGATGACCAGACGCGAATCGCGCTTCTCGATCATCCTCGCGTTGACGTCGGGGTACTGCGAGAGCTGCGCGGCCGCAATCATTCCCGCGGGTCCGCTGCCGACGATGAGGACATCGACCTCATCGGGCAGATCCTCGCTGCGATCGACTCCGAAGCCTGCGGCCTCCTCGATCCGCGGATCGGCCGAGACGTAGCCGTTCTGGTGGAAATGCATGTCAACCTCCGGTTCGTGACACTTCGTCGTGATATTCGAATGCTATCAGTTCATATACGATCTGCTGGTGCCGGAGTGGTCCCGGTCACCGCTCGAGCTGGTCAGGTCTGCGCGCGATCCCATCCCGATGATCGGACTCACCGACTGCTCGGCCTCGTGGTCGGGGCCCAGCGGAATCCCGGTGCGATCGCGCAGCATCAGCGTGGCGATGAGCGCGAGCACGGTGACGATGCCCAGATACACGGCCACCGAGGTGGTCGTGCCCGTCGCTGAGACGAGGGCCTTTGCGATCGTCGGGGCGAAGGCCCCGCCGAGGATCGACCCGATCGCATAGGAGACCGAGACGCCGGAGAAGCGGACGCTCGAGGGGAACAGCTCGGCGTACATCGCCGGCTGCTGACCGTAGGTGAATCCGAGGCCGACGGTGAGGATGACGAGGCCGAGCAGCAGCATCTCGATGCGGCCGGTGCCCACGAGCGGGAACAGCGATCCGATGCCGATCAGCAGCAGGAGCCAGCCGAGGATGTAGGTGTTCCGACGCCCGATCCGATCCGAGACCGCACCGGCGATGATTGTGAACACCAGCCAGGACACCGCCGAGGCGGCCACCGCCCACAGCACGGGACCGCGCTCGAGGCCGATGGGGCCGGCCGGATCCGTGGCGAAGTTCTGGATGTATCCGCCCGTGGTCATGTACCCCGCGGCATTGTTGCCCATGAACACCAGGGAGGCGAGGACGACGAGCAGCCAGTGGCCCTTGAACAGGCGGCCCAGCGGGTTCGACACCTGCTCCTTGCGGGCGGCGATCTCGTGGAAGACCGGGGATTCCTCGACGCCGCGGCGGATCCAGTACCCGACGAACACGAGGGCGACCGAGAGGTAGAAAGGCACCCTCCACCCCCATTCGAGGAAGGCCTCGCCCGGGGCGATCGACGTCATCAGCGCGAGCACTCCTGAGGACAGCAGCAGGCCGATCGAGACCCCGATCTGAGGGAAGGATCCGCGCAGGCCGCGGGTCTTCTCGCCTGCATGTTCGACCGCGAGCAGGACGGCCCCGCCCCATTCGCCGCCGGCGGAGACGCCCTGGACGATGCGCAGGGCGATGAGCAGGATCGGGGCCAGTGCGCCCGCGGACTCATACGTCGGCAGGAAGCCGATGAGAGCCGTGGCCGCGCCCATGGCGATGAGCGTGATGATGAGGACGACGCGACGACCGAGCCTGTCGCCGTAGTGACCGGCGAGGAAGGCGCCCAAGGGGCGGAAGAGGAAGCTGATGCCGACCGTCGCGAAGGCGACCATCGTCGACATCGTCGACCCGAGCGGGCCGAAGAAGAGCTGGTTGAAGACCAGTCCCGAGGCTGCCGCGTAGAGGAAGTAGTCGTACCACTCGATGCTCGTGCCCACGATCGTCGCGAACGCCACCCTGGTCTGGGTGTGCTGTGCTGCCATGACTTCTCTGTCCTCACGTGCGATGGGGTCTCCGGGACAGCTGTTTCAGCGGTGAAGCTGTGTCCCGGTTTACTTGTCTGCAGGAACCGTATCATATACGATCGGTCGTGAAGCCAATCGAAATGAGGTGTGAGATCGATGTCGACTCCAGCCGGTGTTCCCGCCCGACCGGGCAAGATCATCGCCGTTCATGTGGCGTATGAATCCCGGGCCGCCCAGCGCGGAAGACGGCCCGCCCAGCCGTCCTACTTCCTCAAGGCCGCGAGCTCCGTGGCCGCTTCGGGGGAGACGATCGCCCGCCCGGCCGGCACCTCGCTGCTCGCCTTCGAAGGCGAGGTCGCCGTCGTCATCGGCACCGCCGCCCGCAACGTCACCGAGGCCGACGCCTGGTCCCATGTGGCCGGAGTGACCGCGGCCAACGACTTCGGCCTCTACGACTTCAAGGCCCCCGACAAGGGGTCGAACCTGCGCTCGAAGAGCCGCGACGGCTACACACCGCTCGGTCCCGAGCTCATCCCCGCCGCCGAGGCGGCCCCCGATTCCCTGCGCATCCGCACGTGGGTCAACGGCGAGCTCGTCCAGGACGACGGAACGAGCGGGGATCAGCTGATCTTCAGCCTGCCGCGCATCGTCGCCGACCTCAGCCAGCACCTCACCCTCGAACCCGGAGACGTCGTCCTCACCGGAACCCCTGCCGGTTCCTCCGTCGTCGCCCCAGGTGACACGGTCGAGGTGGAGGTCACGGCCGCCTCGGCGAAGGGGGAAGCGAACGGCGAAGAACGCAGCTCCGGTCGACTGACCACGACCGTCGTCGCCGGTCCCGGCGACTTCGACGAAGACCTCGGCAGCACCCCGGCCGTCGACGAAGCGCTCATCGTCGACGCCTGGGGTTCGCGTGAGGCCGCCGGCCTGCCGCCCGAATCTGACGACGCGGACGACAGCGCAGCCGCCCTCGATGAGTCACTCCTGGCTCGCCTCCGCGTAGCTCCGACCGCCGGGCTCTCGGCCCAACTGCGTGCTCGCGGGCTCAATAACGTCGTCATCGAAGGCGTTGCACCGCTGAAGCCCGGCAGCAGGATCGTCGGCACCGCGAAGACCCTGCGCTTCGTGCCCAACCGCGAGGACCTGTTCAAAACCCACGGCGGAGGATACAACGCACAGAAGCGGGCCTTCGACTCGATCCGACCAGGCGAGGTCATCGTCATCGAAGCCAGGGGCGAATCGGGCTCGGGCACGCTCGGCGACATCCTGGCGCTGCGCGCGAAGTCCCTCGGCGCCGCCGGAGTCATCACCGACGGGGGAGTCCGCGACTCCGCCGAGGTGGCCGGCATCCTGCCCGTGTTCGCGACCGCGACGAACCCCGCCGTACTCGGCCGCCGCCACGTCCCATGGGAATCCGACGTGGCCGTGGCCTGCGGAAACGCCACCGTCCTGCCCGGCGACGTCATCGTCGCCGATGACGACGGAGCGATCGTCATCCCCCGCGACCTCGTCGAGGAGGTCGTCGACGCGGCACTGGCGAAGGAGACCGAGGACGGCTGGGTGGCCGAACAGGTCGCCGCCGGACACCCCATCGACGGGCTCTTCCCACCCCAGGGTGAGTGGAAGACGAAGTTCGAGGAATGGAAGGCCCAGCAGTGAGCACTTCGGCCGCGACCGAGCCGGGAGCGCCGGAGGTGCTGAGCAAGGCCGAGACCGCCTACCGGTGGATCCGCGAACGCGTCGCCGATCAGACCTACCAGCCCGGGCACAAGCTCGTGCTCGCCCAGATCGCGCTCGAACTCGACACCTCGGTCGTGCCGGTCCGCGAGGCTATCCGCCGTCTCGAGGCCGACGGACTCGTGACCTTCGAGCGCAACGTCGGGGCACGTGTCGCCATGGTCGACCAAGGCTCCTACGCCCAGTCGATGGAGACGGTGGCCGTCCTCGAAGGTGCAGCCGTGGCAGCCGCGTTGGGCCACCTCGGCGAGGAGGACCTCACCGCGGCGGAGAGGATCAACGAGGCAATGCGGGCCCTGCTCGAGGTTTTCGAACCGGCCGAGTTCACCCGGCTCAACCACGAATTCCACGAGGCGCTCTACCGGCGCTGCCCCAACGAACGGCTGTGCACCCTCGTCGGGCTCGAATGGGATCGGCTCTCCCATCTGCGGGATTCGACGTTCGCGTTCGTTCCGAACCGTGCGCTCGAATCCGTCGAGGAGCACTCCCGCATCCTCGCCCTCATCCGGGCCAGGGCCTCGGCGCAGGAGGTCGAGCGGGCGGTGCGGGAGCACCGATCGGCCACGCTGCACAGCTACCAGAACTCACAGACGACCCCAGCACTGACCCCAGTCACAGGAAAGGACCAGCCATGACAGAGTCCACCACACCCCCGGCAGGACTGCCGGAGAAGATCCGCCACTACATCGGCGGGCAGTTCGTCGATTCGATCGACGGGGAGGAATTCGACGTCCTCAACCCCGTGACCAATGAGCCCTACATCCGGGCCGCCTCAGGCAAGAAGGCCGACATCGAAGCGGCCGTGGCAGCGGCGAAGACCGCCTTCGATGACGGCCCATGGCCGACGATGCTGCCCCGCGAACGCGCCCGGATCCTCTACCGAATCGCCGACATCGTCGAGTCCCGCAAGGACGAACTCGCCGCGATGGAGTCCTTCGACTCGGGTCTGCCGATCACCCAGGCCAAAGGCCAGGCGGCACGCGCGGCGGAGAACTTCCGCTTCTTCGCCGACCTCATCGTCGCCCAGGTCGACGACGCCTTCAAAGTCCCGGGCCGCCAGGCGAACTACGTCAACCGCAAGCCCATCGGCGTGGCCGGGCTCATCACCCCGTGGAACACCCCGTTCATGCTCGAGTCGTGGAAGCTCGGTCCGGCGATCGCCACCGGCAACACCGTCGTGCTCAAGCCCGCTGAGTTCACCCCGCTCTCGGCCTCCCTGTGGCCGGGAATCTTCGAAGAGGCAGCGCTGCCCACAGGCGTGTTCAATATGGTCAACGGCTTCGGCGAGGAGGGTTTCGCCGGTGACTCGCTGGTCAAGCACCCGGACGTTCCGCTCATCTCCTTCACCGGCGAATCGAGCACGGGACAGACGATCTTCGCCAACGCCGCCCCCTGGCTCAAGGGCCTGTCGATGGAGCTCGGCGGCAAGTCCCCGGCCGTGGTCTTCGCCGATGCGGACATCGAGGCTGCCGTCAACGCCACGATCTTCGGCGTCTTCTCCCTCAACGGGGAGCGCTGCACTGCCGGTTCGCGCATCCTCGTCGAGGACTCGATCTACGACGAGTTCGTCGAGCGCTACGCCGCCCAGGCCAAGCGTGTGAAGGTGGGTCTGCCTGCAGACCCCGACACCGAGGTGGCCGCCCTCGTTCACCCCGAACACTACGAGAAGGTCATGTCCTACGTCGAGATCGGCAAGACCGAGGCTCGCCTCGTCGCCGGTGGCGGACGTCCTGAGGGCTTCGAGACCGGCAACTTCGTCCAGCCCACCGTCTTCGCCGATGTCATGCCCGATGCGCGGATCTTCCAGGAGGAGATCTTCGGGCCCGTCGTCGCGATCACCCCCTTCAGCTCAGAGGCCGAAGCCCTGGAGCTTGCGAACAACACGAAGTACGGTCTCGCCGCCTACATCTGGACCTCGGATCTCAAGCGGGCGCACAACTTCTCGCAGGCCGTGGAGTCAGGCATGGTATGGCTGAACTCGAACAATGTCCGCGATCTGCGCACCCCCTTCGGTGGGGTCAAGGCCTCGGGCCTCGGCCACGAGGGCGGCTACCGCTCGATCGACTTCTACACGGAACAGCAGTCCGTGCACATCAACCTCGGCGAGGTCCACAATCCGGTCTTCGGAAAGCAGTGAGGCTGACATGACCAACCGCAAAGACATGACACTGACCTCGGCCGGCTACTTCGTCAGCCAGGAGGCGCCGATCGTCACGGACAACCCCATCGCCACACCCCAAGCGAGTCCGCCCGACATCCTCCGCTGCGCCTATATGGAACTCGTCGTCACCGACCTCGCCGCCTCGCGGGAGTTCTACGTCGACGTGCTCGGACTCTATGTCACCGAAGAGGACGAGAACACGCTCTACCTGCGGTCGACGGAGGAATTCATCCACCACAACCTCGTCCTGCGCAAGGGCGAGGTCGCTGCTGTGGCCGCATTCTCCTACCGGGTCCGCAGCGCGGAAGAGCTCGACAAGGCGGTGGCCTTCTACACCGAACTCGGCTGCGATGTCCGCCGCAGCCCGGACGGTTTCGTCAAGGGAGTGGGCGACTCCGTGCGGGTGGTCGATCCGCTCGGCTTCCCGTACGAGTTCTTCTACCAGTCCGATCACGTCGAGCGCATGTCGTGGCGCTACGACCTGCACATCCCCGGCGAACTCGTCCGCCTCGACCACTTCAACCAGGTCACTCCGGACGTCCCGCGGGCTGTGAAGTACATGCAGGACCTCGGCTTCCGCGTCACGGAGGACATCCAGGACGAGGAGGGAACGGTCTACGCCGCATGGATGCGCCGCAAACCGTCCGTCCATGACACGGCGATGACCGGAGGCGACGGACCGCGCATGCACCATGTCTGCTTCGCCACCCACGAGAAGCACAACATCCTCGCCATCTGCGACAAGCTCGGTGCGCTGCGCCGGTCCGATTCGATCGAGCGCGGTCCCGGCCGCCACGGCGTCTCGAACGCGTTCTACCTCTACCTGCGTGACCCCGACGGTCACCGCGTCGAGGTCTACACGCAGGACTACTACACCGGTGACCCGGACAATCCGGTCGTCACCTGGGACGTCCACGACAATCAGCGCCGCGACTGGTGGGGCAACCCCGTCGTGCCCTCCTGGTACACGGACGCCTCCCTCGTCCTCGATCTCGACGGCAATCCACAGCCGGTGCATGCCCGCACGGACGATTCGGAGATGGCCGTGACGATCGGCGCGGACGGGTTCTCCTACACCCGTGCGGATGAGACCGAAGGCAAGCTGGGCAACCAGCTCTGAAAGGACCCCTGATGCTTGATGAAGCGACGATCGCGAAGATCGCCGACGACCTCGCCGAGGCGGAGCGGAACCGTACGACAATCCCGCGGTTGACCTCGCAATACCCGGATATGACGGTCGAGGACTCCTATGCGGTGCAGAACGAATGGCGCCGCCGCGGCGAGGCAGCCGGTCGTCGGCTGTTCGGCCACAAGATCGGCCTGACCTCGAAGCCGATGCAGCATGCCACCGGCATCACCGAACCCGACTACGGGGCGATCTTCGCCGACCAGGTCTATGACACCGGGTCCGTGATCGAACATGCGCAGTATTCGGGCGTGCGCATCGAGGTCGAACTCGCCTTCGTGCTGCGCGAGGAGCTGGCCGGACCCGACGTCAGCCTCTTCGATGTCCTCCGCGCCACCGAATACGTCGTCCCGGCGCTCGAGATCCTCTCCTCGCGCATCGAGATGGAAGGCCGCACGATCGTCGACACGATCTCGGACAATGCGGCACTCGGCGCAATGGTCCTCGGCGGTCGTCCGGTCGCCGTCGACACCGTGGATCTGCGGCGGGTGAACGCGCTGCTCTACCGCAACGAGACGATCGAGGACTCCGGTGTCGCCGCCGCCGTCCTCGACCATCCGGCCCGCGGCATCGTGTGGCTGGCGAACAGACTCGCCGAACACGGCGATGTCCTCCGCGCCGGAGAGACTGTGCTCGCCGGATCGTTCACCCGCCCCATGTGGGTCCATCCGGGAGACACCGTCCACGCCGATTATGGAGAGTTGGGAGCCATCACATGCCGATTCGCGTAGACCTTCCACAGACCTTCACCGACCGGGTGGCCGGCCTCGACGGGGGAGAGTACCTGGCCGGGATGTGGGTGTGCTCGGGTTCGCCCGTGGCCGCCGAGATCGCCGCGAGCTCAGGCATGCAGTGGGTGCTCATCGACGCCGAGCATTCCCCGATCGGTCTCGAAACGACGACGAGCCTGCTGCGCGCCATGAACGGCTACCCGGCCACTCCCGTGGTGCGCGTGCCGGTGAATGACCGGGTGCTCATCAAGGCGTACCTCGACCTCGGCGCGCAGAATCTGCTCGTGCCGATGGTCGACACGAAGACCGACGCCGAGGCGGCCGTGGCGTCCGTCCGCTACCCGCCCAAAGGTGTGCGCGGGGTCGGATCGGCCCTGGCCAGGGCCTCACGGTGGAATGCCGTGGACGGATACCTCGGTCGAGCCGAGGACCTCGTGTCGCTGACCGTGCAGATCGAATCGGCGACCGCGGTCGACAATGCCGCCGACATCGCCGGAGTCGACGGCATCGACGGCGTCTTCGTCGGACCCTCGGACCTGGCAGCCTCGATGGGCCTGCTCGGTCAGCAGACGCACCCGGACGTCACCGCCGCGGTGATCCGGACGTTCGAGGCTGTGCGCGCGGCCGGCAAACCCGTCGGTGTCAACGCCTTCGACCCTGACCAGGCCCGTCAGTACCTGGAGGCCGGCGCCTCGTTCGTTCTCGTCGGCGCCGATGTCGGCCTGATGATGAACGGCGCCCGCGCCTGGGCGAAGGAATGGGTGCAGGACTGAATACGCTTCACCCCGGACTGCTCGCAGGCAGTGTGCTCGCGGGCAGACCGGGAGTGAAGTGCATTCACAGGCGGATCAGTCCTTCTCACGGCGGCTGCCGGAGATCAGCAATATCGTGGATCCGAGGCCGACGAGGACGATGCCCATGCCGATGAGCATGCCGTTGCCGGTGGTGCCTGTGCGAGGCAGCTCGGCCGGTGGGGCCGGGGCCGCGGGAGTCTCGGCGACCGGCGCGACCGGCGGGGTCTCAGGCTTCTCCGGGGCTTCGGGAGATTCCGGCTGCTCGGGAGGTGTGGTCGGCTGCTCGGGCGGCGCCGGCGGCGTGCTCGGTTCTTCCGGTGTCGGCGGCGCCGGGGGAGTGCTCGGCTTCTCCTCGGGTGGGCGGTGCACGGTCTCGGCGGGAACACCCCAGTCGCTCGTCCACTCCGCATTGACATCGCTGCCTTCGATCGCGGTGACGTAGGTGACCCAGCCGACGGGCATGTCGATCGCCTCGGTGTTGATCTCGGCTCTGCCGTCAGCATCGGCGACGACGGTGAAGTCCTGAACCGAGAGCTCCTCGCCTTGCACCTTCTGTGACAGCTCGGGCTCGCTTTCCACGTGGTAGGCGGTGACGGTGACCACGGCCTCGGAATCGGGCCGCAGCCCGGCCACGGCCACCTCGTCGTGGGTCGATGTTCCCTCGAGCACCGCCTCGGTGTCGGCAGTCGGAGTCCAGGGGACGAACCCCGTCTCTCGAGGCTGGCCGTGGATGCCCTTCCATTCCTTCGTCGCCTTGTCTCCGGCGATCGTCTCGGTGAAGTACAGCCAGCCGCGGAAGTCCTCGGGCACCGTGACCTCCCCCGAAGTGTGAGTGCCGTTGCCGACGTCCTTCGAGGTCACCGACCCGATTTCGCGGGCGTCGTCGTTCTTCGTGCCCTGCTTCGGCTCGGTCGCCGTCTGCCACAGGGTGTGTTCGACGGTGACGGTGTGGTCGCCGATGAGACCGGAGACGGTGAACTCGTCCGTGACGCTCTCACCGGGAGTCGGCGACTGATCCGAGATCTCCGTGGTCACCTTCGGCTGAGAGCTCAGGTCCACGGAAGCCTTTCCGGCGACCGCGGCGGGGGAGTCAGGCGTGACGACCCGTTGGACACGGGTGCCCGACGTCGGTTCGAACACACGGACGGTCTGCGGAGCGACCTTCGCCTTCGCGGCAACGGACAGCGTGCCGGGCGCGCTCGCCTGCAGCGTGGTTGTCACGGGCTCATCTTCGGTGGTCAGGGTCTTCGGGGCGTCCTTCGTGCCGCTCGCCGTGAGCGAGACGGGGACGTCGGGGACGTGTGCCCCGGAAGCGCTGAGCAGCGCGACCTTCAGCGTCACCTCGTCCGTGGGAGTGCCGTGGATCTTGCCCTTGTCGGTGTCCTTCGGCTTCGATGCCCAGGAGTCAGGAGAAGCGGCGGACTCCGGGGCGGTGTGGGGTTCGAGCACAGGCATCCGCAGGAGCGGTTCGAGACTGACCTCGAGAGTGTAGGGTCCGGCGTACTTCTTCGCCTTCGCGAGGATCTTCGCATGCTGTTTAGTCGCACCAGCGAACTTCTTGCCCAGGTCCGCGGGCTTCTGCGGCGGCACCGTGTGATCATGGGGCAGAGCCTTGTCGAGTCGAGCGATGGCGCTGAGCGCAGCCTGCACATCCTTCGATTTCGAGCCCGCATATGTGTGGAGAGCCCAGGCGGTTTGGGCCGAAGTGACCTGGTCGGCTTTCGCCTTCTTGAAATACTTCGGCAGAGGCGACTTCTTGCCCGCATCGATGCAGTACGCGGACGTGTCTGGGAACGTGCGGTAGGACCCGTACCAGGTCTTTCCCTGTTTCGCGTGGTGCCAGATTCCGGGACCATATGCGTTCGGAGCGGTCTGCACAGGGACTTCGCCGAGGCTGACCGGCGGACCCGCGGCCATGGCCGGCCCCAGCCCGATGAGGGAGGCCACGGTGAGGATGGAGAGAAGCAGAGCGGTGCGCAGCGATGCGAGTCTGAAAGTAGTCATGCCCTGATTCGACACGGCGGACACAGACGTTGACCAGCGTCGAATATGAGCCTGTGGAAACACGATTCTGCATCCACAGGATTTCACGCTCGAGTGGCCCCGATACGAGCGTGGCCTGAGGTGGCGAGTCACCCGCGTCTGATGCGGGATCCGATGAGTTCGATGACGACGGACCTCGCCGAGGCGGCTCCGGAGTCTCCGTCCCATCCACAGCCGCGTACGTCGGAGTGGGAACTGACTGCGACGGAATAGGAGCCGAGTGCGACGGAATTGCGCCCCGGGGCGTATTCGCGTGCGGTGACAGTCCGCTGAAGTGTTACTGGACGGATACAACATCGACGACGTGATGCCGGAGTTCGACTCTAGACTTGGATGAGCGGTGCATTCCCCCAACGTGAGAAGGACGATCTATGTCGGCACAGAACGGTCCCGGTCCTCAGGACCCGAACCAGCCAGGGCCGCGGCGCCCGCAGCCGCCCCAGGTACAGGACCCGCGGATGCAGGGCGCTCCGCCCGCCCACGGGGGACCGCAGCAGCAAGTACCGCAGCAGGTGCCTCAGCAAGTGCCGCCGCAGCAGAATAATGATCGGTTCCGTCCGCGCCCGCAGGGATCGCAGCAGCCGCCGTTTCAGCAGCCGCCCGTGCAGGGCCAGCCCATGCAAGACCAGCCCATGCAGGGTCAGCCACCGATGCAGCGCCGACAACCACCCATGCAGGGCCAACCACCCATGCAACCCCAGTCGCCGATGCAGGTGCCGCCGCCACAGGCACGCGTCTACGCTCAGCCCAGATTCGCCCCGACCGTCACGCAGGAGATGCGGATCCGCGCCGGGATGCAGGCGCCTCAGCAGGTAGTCACCGAGACCCCCTGGACAGGAGCGGTCCGGCAGACACAGCCGGAGACCGAACCCGATTCGACCGGCAACATCATCCGGCTCGTCGCCGCCATCCTCGTGCTCGTGGCACTCGTCGGCGGGTTGATCATCCTCGCGATCGCCGGAGGATTCAACTTCGGTGTCAGGCTGTTCGCTCTCATCGGGCTCGCGGCGATCCCGCTCGTCGGCATCGTCGCCTATGTGCTCTGGCTCGATCGATGGAAACCGCAGCCGAAGCTCCTCCTCGGCATCTGCCTGCTCTGGGGTGCTGTCGCCGCGGTCATCCTCACCCTCGCCTTCTCCCTCGTCGGCGAGATCGCGCTGTACATGGTCGGCATCAACGGGATGCCCGACATCATCGGCACCGTCTTCCAGGCTCCGATCCTCGAGGAATCGACGAAGACCGTTCTCCTCGTCGTCATCGTCCTCGCTGCCCGACGCTACTTCGAAGGACCGCTCGACGGACTCGTCTACGGTTCACTCATCGGTGCAGGATTCGCCTTCACCGAGAACATCCTCTACCTCGGCCAGTCCTGGAACGAGGGCGAGCTCGGTGGGCTGGCCGTGACATTCGCTATGCGCTGCCTGGGGTCTCCGCTGCTGCACGTCGCCTTCTCAACCTGCGCCGGTGTGAGCATCGGCTTCGCAGCCCGGAAATGGCCCTGGTGGGCCACGATCCTCATGTGGCTGCCGGGCCTCATCGTCGGCATGCTTCTTCACGGTTTCTGGAACGGATCGATGACGCTCCTCGGCGTTTGGGGACAACTGACCCGTGATGTCATGGGAGGAATGCTCCCGCAGATCATCGGCCTCATCGTCCTCAGCGTCATCCTCTCCGGCGCCTGGGTGACGCTCGGGCTCCTGCTGCGACGAAGCGAACGGACGCACACGCAGAACATGCTCGGCGACTATGCGAACTCGGGATGGCTCACCCACGCCGAGGTCGACATGCTCGGCACCTGGAAGGGACGGAAGAACGGCCGCGACTGGGCGAAATCGTTCCCCGGCGGAAAAGAGGAGATGCGCACCATGATCCGCACCTCCGGAAAGCTCTCGACCACCAGGATGCGCGTCCTCGCCGGCATCGGCGGTGACCAGGAGCGCAAGATCGAACGTGCCGAACTCAAGCAGTTCTCCGATGCTCGCGAGCGACTGCTGGCCGCCTCCAGGGGAATGGTTCGGTAGACGCCGCCCGTGACTGTCCTCGACATCCTTCTCATCCTCTTCGGGATCGGTGCGCTCTTCGCCGGTTTCCGCCAGGGCTTCATCACCGGGCTCGGCACCGCCGCAGGCTTCGTCGTCGGCTGGATCCTCGGGCGTCTGCTCTCGCCGCTGGTCGAAACGCTGAGCGAGGGCACGACCGCCATGGAGAACCCGGGTGTCCTCATGCTGCTGGCCTCGATGCCGCTGGTCCTCAGCGTCCTCTTCGCCTTCGCCGGCAGCGGCGTCGGCGTCTGGATCAAGCGGTCGATGGACTCCGACCTCGGACAGGGCATCGACGCCGTCGGCGGTACCATCACCGCCGGCATCGTCTACGTCCTCGTCGTCTGGCTCGCCGCCGGCTTCGTCCGCACCACCCCGCTGGTCGAACCGAACCGGTGGGTCGCGGACTCCACCGTCATCGCCTCCATCGACCGCACGATCCCCTACTCCTCCCAGATGGCCCTCGGCAGTCTGGCGGAGGGGCTCAACGCCACAGGTTTCCCGCAGGTGTTCTCCGGCCAGCCCGAACAGATCCGCGGCGTCGGCGAACCCGACGAAGCCATGGTCGACGTCGGCCGCAGCGTCGAGGACTCCGTCGTCAAGATCACGACCACGGCCACCAGCTGCCCGACCGGCTCCGAAGGCTCGGGCTTCGTCTATCGCGACGGACTCGTCGCGACCAACGCCCACGTCGTGGCCGGCTCCTCGGATCTGGCCGTCCAGGTCGGAGGCAAGGGCCGTCCGTATCGCGCCGAGGTGGTCGAATTCGACGCCGAAGCCGACGTGGCCGTCCTCCGGGTGCCCGACCTCGAGGCTCCCGCGCTCGACTTCGGCAGCGGGCTCGGAGCAGGGGATGACTCCGTGGTCGTCGGCTTCCCCGCCAACGGTCCCTACACGATCTCACCGACGCGGGTGAGGGAGAAGATCAACGCTCGCGGCCTCGACATCTACGACGAGAACTCGGTCGTCCGTGAGGTGTATTCGGTGCGCGGTATCGTCCGTGAAGGCAATTCGGGCGGCCCCCTCATCGATGCTCAGGGCAGGGTCGTCGGCATGGTGTTCGCACGCTCGGCCACCGACGACGAGACCGGCTACGCCCTCACCCGAGCCGAGATCGCCGACGAACTCGAAGCCGGGGCGAACAACAGCACCCCGCAGCCGACGGGGCAGTGCACCAGCTGAACCAGTGCACGAGCTGATTGCCTACTTGAGGTCCAACCCCGCGAGCACGGCACGGTGATCGCTCGATCCCTTGTCGAGCACCTCGTCGCTGGTGGCGTCGAAGCCGCGATAGAGGATGTGGTCGAGTCGGGTGACGGGGAACTGCGCGGGCCAGGTGAAGCCGAAGCCGCCTCGGGCCTGTTCGCGCGAATCGGTCAGCGGGGGAACCAGCGTGGACATGTTGTTGTCGGTCGACGCGGTATTGAAGTCACCGGCGACGATGACATGGTCGGCGTCGTCGGTCTCCACGGTCGTGGCCAGGCGGCGCAGAGCGGCATTGCGCATGGACTCGTGTCCCGGACGGACCGAGGGCATGTGGACGGCGTAGAACCGGATGTCGCCGTGGTCGGTCGAGACCGTCGTGGCGAAAGCGCGCGGCCACTGCAGGCCGAGGTCGACCTCTTCGGGCTCGGTCATCGGCCACTTCGACCACACCCCGACAGTGTCGAGGACCTGCGAATGGGCGAACGAGGAGTCGAGCTCCTTGTGGATGATCTTGCCCGACAGCGACTCGAGCTCCTGGATCGTGACGATATCGGGATCGCGGTCGACGAGGTTCTGCGCCGCGGCCGTGGGCTGCGGCATCCGCGCACCGACATTGTGAGTGGCGACCGTGATGTCGGACTCTCCGGACTCCTCGTTCGGCAGCAGAGCCGGTCCGAACATGCCCGCCCACACGAGCGCGGGTACGAGGAACCCGATGGCCGAGAGCCACGAGAAGCGGATGAGGGTCATCAGCAGCACGAGAGCGAGGAAGACCCCCGTCCACGGCAGGATCGTCTCGACGACGAGCGCGAAGCCCATCCTCGTCGGAAGGAGTTCGTGGAGAAGCAGGAACGCCGCATAGAGGATCCCGAAGATCAATGCGGTGATGCCCTTTGCGGGGCTGTGCCGTCTGCGCGCTGGAGAATATGCCTGGTTCATCGCTAAAGAATCTTAACCGCGAAGTCTGGCTCCACGCTGGGTGGGCGGTGCGATGCGGCTCACAGCCTCCGCGTGCAGGACAAGGCGCCCTGCACGCAGTTGTGCGTTCGGGTCAGGGCTGGTGCGTTCAGGTCAGCGACGAGCGGTCGCGCTCCAGACGGTGACGTCGGGATGCGTGTCGTAGCGGTAGCCCGAACCCCTCATCGTGCGCACCACTGAGGCGTATTCGCCGAGGCGGCGGCGCAGCCGGCGGATGTGCACGTCGACGGTGCGCTCATCGGGGACCTCGCCCCCTGACCACACGGCGCTGATGAGGTCCTCCCGCGGCAGGGTCTCATCAGCGTGGGTGACGAGTGTGGCGAGGAGATCGAACTCCTTCGTGGTGACGTCGACGAGTACGCCGTCGATGCGGACCTCGCGGCGGGGGATGTCGATGCGCAGCCGCTCGGTGGCGGCGTTGGCGTAGGCGTCGCCGGCGCGTCCGCCGAAACCGCGCGGTGCGGGTGCGGCAGGTGCCTGGTCCTCGTCGCGCAGCGTCGGCGGGTGGATGCGGTTGGGGATCCGCGAGCGCACCGGACCGTGCGTTGCCGCCGGTGCTCCGGTCGCGGCGGGGGAGCCGGTGGCCACGGCCCGGACGGCGTCGATGTCGCTGCCACGGCCCTCGGGAGCCAGGGCGATGACGGCCTGGGTCTCGGCCTGGCTGGCGAGTTCCTTCGCATAGGCCTGAAGCTCACCGGCGATGGCGGAGAGGTTCGTGCCGTCGGCGGCGGCCTTGGACTCATCGAGTCCGATGTAGACGATGATGCCGCGGGCGGCCTTCGGTGAGGGCACGACTCCGGCGGGGCCGAAGGTGTGCGGGGCGTTCTGCGGGTCCACTGCGCTCAACCTGGCTCCTGCGCGTCGGGTGGCCACTGCACTGCGTGGGTGGACGTAGGCGGGTTCTGGATTCGACATGACTGTCCTTTGCTCCGACCATCGGGTCGATATGACTGAATGAGTCCGCTGCTTGAGTGTGCGTGTTCTCGTTCGTGGCCGGACAGCGGGAGGGCAATCACCGACCGCGAACGCAGCGCATACACATGGCTGCTGCGGGCATTCGCATCAGGTGAGTGGCTGAAGTCATGGATTCATTATTTGTCACAAAACTCATGCGGTGCAAAGGAAAAAGCCGAAAATGAGACGACTGTGACGAAATATGACGACATCCTCGCCGAGGCGGCCGACCGAAATCGTCATCTGCAGGCGCCGATTACCGCGCCAGTCGCGCACCGTCAGTCGACGATTCCGTACATCCGATCACCGGCATCGCCGAGACCTGGGACGATGTAGCCCTTCTCGTTGAGTCGCTCGTCAAGCGCAGCAGTGCAGATCTTCACCTCGGCGGACTCGCTGTAGTCGCGCTCGATGCGCTTGACGCCCTCGGGTGCGGAGACGAGGCAGATCGCGGTGACGTCGCGCGCGCCGCGGGCGAGCAGGAAGTCGATCGCCATCGCCAGGGTGCCGCCGGTGGCGAGCATCGGATCGACGATGAAGATCTGCCGACCGGTGAGGTCATCGGGCAGGCGGTCGGCGTACGCGCTGGGTTCGAACGTCGTCTCGTCGCGGACCATGCCGAGGAAGCCCACCTCGGCGGTGGGAAGGATACGCAGCATCCCGTCGAGCATGCCCAGCCCTGCACGGAGGATCGGGACGACGATCGGTCGGGGTTCGGCGATGCGGGTGCCGGTGAAGGTCGAGACCGGGGTGTCGATCTCCTTGTCCTCGACGGCGACCGACCGTGTGGCCTCGTAGGCCAGCAGCATGACGAGCTCCTCGGTGAGCTGCCGGAACCTTGCGGAATCCGTGGTCCGATCGCGCAGAGCGGTGAGTTTGTGGTCGATGAGCGGGTGATCGGCGACGTGAAGATCCATACCCAAATGGTACGGGAGAAGTTCACATGTTCGGCAGTGGTCAATGCGGGTCCGAGCGTCCACAATGGAGGCATGTCGTACTTCACTGAGATCCTGACCGATTCCGGCGATGGCTTCCGCGCCCTCGACGTCGACGTCCGTGACGCATCCGACCTCGACGATCTGGTCGACATGATGCGTTCGGCCGCAGGCGAGGACGGGGAGGCGATCACCGTCATCGAGCATGAGGACGAATGGTTCGGCCTTGTGCGCCTGTGCGAGAACAACGAGATCAAGGTCTTCCTCTCCGACCTCGCCGCGGTCGAGGCGAGCCCGTTCGCGGAGATCTTCGCCGACTTCCTCGATTCCCGGCCCGATGCCTACGAGGCCGAGCCCGAGGAGGACTTCGGCGCTGAGGAGGCCGAGGTCGACGATGTCGAGGATGAGGATGACGACGAGGTCGAGATGCTCGAATTCGATCCGGACGCCGAATGGGGCGGGGACGCCGACATCTATTCCGATCGGGGAGTGCCCGCGGCCACGCTCATCGAGCAGGTCGAGGCGCACCGCTCCGACCCGGCCCGCGTCGTCGCCCACATCGGCGAGACCGTCGGATTCGCCGACCAGCTCGAGGCCGCCCGCTGAGCGCGAGCGCCCGTCCGGCTGGGGATCCTGCCGCGTATGAGGAGTGGATGGAGCTCGCCCTCGCCGAGGCTGCCCTGGCCTCTGCTCATGACGACGTTCCCGTCGGGGCAGTCGTCATCGGCCCTGACGGCGCTGTGGTCGGCCGCGGTCACAATCGTCGGGAGGTTGATGCCGATCCGCTCGGCCATGCCGAGCTGATGGCCCTGTCGGCCGCCGCTGCCGTCCTCGGTCGGTGGCGGTTGGACGACTGCACTCTTGTGGTCACCCTCGAACCGTGTGTGATGTGCGCCGGGGCGCTGGTGGGCTCACGCCTCGCCCGGGTCGTCTTCGGTGCCTACGATGACAAGGCCGGGGCGGTGGGGTCGATGTGGGATCTGCTGCGCGATCGTGCCGCGCTTCATCACCCCGAGGTGGTCTCGGGGGTGCGTGCCGAGGAGGGGACGGCCCTGTTGCGCGCGTTCTTCGCCGAGCGGCGGTGACGTGGCTCAGCTCACTGGGATCTGATTTGGTCGCCGAGCGGGCCTGACTGTACAGTTGTCGGCGGTGGCGTGTCCGAGCGGCCGAAGGTGCAACACTCGAAATGTTGTGTACGGTAACCCCGTACCGTGGGTTCAAATCCCACCGCCACCGCCAAGGGAAACCCCTGGTCGGCTCCGTCCGGCCAGGGGTTCTCTCTGTCTGTCGACGGTTCGGTGGGTCATGTGCCGCTGGGTGCGGAGAGTGTGATGATTGACACACCAGGGTCGAGCGGCGAGACTGTCTCGGTGAAATAGAAGAAGTTTTCCGGGATGTGGAACTTCGGTTGCGGATCGGAAGCTTGCCTGTTTCATTGCGCAGGTTCAAGGCGCAGAGCCGGCGACGATGATGTCGGCGGCTGACCAAATCGAACAACCTGAGGTGGTCCATGGAAATGGCTGACAATGATCAAACGGTGCAGACTGCATCCCCGAGACAGGGGCTTCTCGACAGATTCTTCGAAATCACCCATCGCGGCTCGACAGTCAAGCAGGAGATCCGCGGCGGCATCGTCGCCTTCGTCGCGATGGCCTATATCGTCGTGCTCAATCCGCTCATCCTCGGCGGCGGCAAGGACATCGCCGGCGGCACCCTCGACTTCGCCCAGCTGACTGCGGTCACCGGGCTCGTCGCCGGTGTCATCACGATCCTCTTCGGCGTCGTTGCTCGGCTGCCCTTCGGCCTCGCGGCTGGCCTGGGAATGAACAGCTTCCTCGCCGTGTCCGTCGTCCAGGAGGTCACCTGGGCCGCGGCGATGGGCCTCGTGCTCATCAACGGCATCATCATCGTCCTCCTCGGTGCCACGGGCATCCGAACGGCGATCTTCAACGCCGTCCCGCATGAGCTGAAGATCGCGATCACCGTGGGCATCGGACTCTTCATCGCCTTCATCGGCTTCGTCAACGCCGGATTCGTCACCCGCACACCCTCGGGTCCGCCCGTGCAGCTGGGCCAGGATGGGTCGATCGGCTCGCTGCCGACCCTCGTGTTCGTCTTCGCGCTGGTGCTCATCGGCATCCTCGTGGCCAGACGGATTCCCGGCGGCATCCTCATCGGCATCCTCGTGGCCACCGTCGCGGCCATCATCATCCAGTCGATCGCCAAGTTGGGTACCATCGGCGATCCGGCCAACCCGGACCCGAAGGGGTGGAACCTCTCTGCACCGGAGATCCCGAAGCAGATCGTCGCCGCTCCTGACTTCTCGCTCATCGGAGCGTTCGACCCGATCGCCGCCTTCCAGCAGATCGGAGTCCTCGCCGCCACGATGCTCGTGTTCACCCTGGTGTTCACGAACTTCTTCGACGCCATGGGAGCGATGACCGGGCTGGCGCGCCAGGCCGGAGTCCAGACCTCCGACGGCATGTTCCCGCGCATCCGCGGATCCTTCGTCGTCGAAGGTCTCGGCGCAGTCTTCGGCGGTGCCGCCTCGGCGTCGTCGAATACGGTCTTCGTCGATTCCGCCGCCGGCATCGCCGAAGGCGCGAGGACCGGTCTCGCCGCCTGCGTCACCGGGGTGCTGTTCCTGCTCTCGATCTTCTTCTCCCCGCTCATCGCCGTCATCCCGATGGAAGCCGGTGCCGCCGCGCTCGTCGTCGTCGGAGCCATGATGGTCACGCAGATCCGCGAGATCGAGATGACCGACTTCCGGGTCTCGCTGCCCGTCTTCCTCACCATGGTCACGATGCCGCTGACCTACTCGATCGCCAACGGCATCGGCGTCGGATTCATCTCCTGGGCTCTCATCCACGCGATGAGCAAGCGCGCCCGCGACGTGCACTGGCTGCTGTGGGTCGTCTCCGCCGGATTCCTCCTGTACTTCGTTCGCGGACCGATTTCGGCTATCTTGGGAGGATGACAGTTGTGATTGGAGACACAGCCTGGCAGAAGGGCCAGATCGCGCACGGGGTTTGACCCCCGAGGCGACGACCTCATCGCCTGACGTTCTTCGCTGCTGTTCGCATGGATAACCAGAAGTCTCGAAGAACAATGCCACTGTTCCAACCATGCACTGTGCGTCTCAGATATGAGGCGTGAGAGGTGTGAAGTGCAATGTCGACCGCAGCAACGGATCTCGCCACTGCCGAAGTGACCATCAACGGAACCGTCACCCGATTCGACGGTCCACCCCATACGAATGCGCTGGACTTCCTCCGCGGTCAGGGACTGACTGCAGCGAAGGAAGGCTGCGCCGAAGGTGAATGCGGGGCCTGCGCGATCCTCGTCGCCCGCCCCGATGACTCCGGCGGAACCCGCTGGACTTCGATCAACTCCTGCCTGCTGCCGGCCGCAGCCCTCGACGGAGGAGAGATCGTCACCGCCGAAGGACTCGCCGACGGCGGAACCGCCCACCCCGTCCAGGAAGAGATGGCCGTGCGCGGCGGATCCCAGTGCGGATACTGCACCCCCGGCTTCATCTCCTCGATGGCCGCCGAATACTACCGCCCCGAACGTGCGGCCGACGCGGCCTCGGGTGCCGCTTCCGAGCCGGGCGATGACGATGACCACCACTGCGGACCCAACGGCTTCGACCTCCACTCCCTGTCCGGCAACCTCTGTCGCTGCACCGGCTACCGCCCCATCCGCGATGCCGCCTTCGCCCTCGGCCAGCCGAGCACCGAGGATGCCCTGGCCGCCCGCCGCGACCGTCCGGCCCCTGCCCCTGTCGCCACCGACTACCGCCGCCCCGACACCGCGACCGGCAAGGTCGGTCGCTATCGCCGGCCCGCCGCACTCGCCGAGGCGGTCGAGATCCTCGCCGCCGAACCTGAGGTCACTGTCGTGGCTGGGGCCACCGATTGGGGCGTCGAGGTCAACATCAAAGGCGCCCGTGCCAAGGACATCCTCGCCGTCGACCGGCTGCCCGAGCTGCGCGGGATCCGCCGCACGGACTCACATATCGAACTCGGCGCCGCGCACACGCTGACCGAGCTCGAACGCGAACTCGCCGGCGACATTCCGCTGCTGGGCAAGCTGTTCCCGCAGTTCGCCTCCCGGCTCATCCGCAATGGAGCCACGATCGGCGGCAACCTCGGCACCGGCTCACCCATCGGCGACACCCCGCCGGCGCTGCTCGCGCTCGAAGCCGAACTCGTGCTCAGCTCGGTGCGCGGAGACCGCGTCGTCGCACTCGTTGACTACTTCACCGGCTACCGGCAGACCGTGCGGTCAGACGATGAGCTCATCACCGCTGTCCGGATTCCGCTGCCGCTGTCGCCACTGACCTCGTTCCAGAAGATCGCGAAGCGACGCTTCGACGACATCTCGTCGGTGGCCATCGGCTACGCCGTCGACGTGGCCGACGGGATGATCGCGAAGGCTCGGATCGGCCTCGGCGGTGTCGCCGCGACCCCACTGCGGGCCACCGCCACCGAGGCTCTGCTCGAAGGCAGACCGTGGACCGTGGAGACCGTGCACGCCGCGGCCGAGACGCTCGCAGGCGAAGGCACTCCGATGGATGACCACCGGGCGAGTGCGCAGTACCGCACCGCAATGCTGCGCTCCTCACTCGAACGCTTCTTCGCCGAACAGCTCGGCCAGCCGGCCGTGACCGGACAGGAGGTCAAGTGATGAGCACACTCTCCCAGCGTCCCGCCGACCCGATCGTCGGTGAACGCCACCACCACGAAAGCGCATTCGGCCATGTCACCGGGTCCGCGCTCTACACCGACGACCTCGTCGGCCGTCTCACCGGAGTCCTCCACGCCTACCCCGTGCAGTCGACGACGGCGCACGCGCGGCTGAACTCCCTCGATGTGGCCCCTGCCTACGAGGTGCCCGGAGTCGTGCGCGTCATCACCGCCTCCGACATCCCCGGAGTCAACGACCAGGGGGTCAAACACGACGAACCGATGCTGCCGACCGACGAGATCATGTTCTTCGGGCAGCCGCTGGCCTGGGTGCTCGCCGAGGACCTCGAAGCCGCTAAGGAAGGGGCCGCCGCCGTCGTCGCCGACGTCGACGAACTGCCCTCGCTCGTGAGCGTGCGCGACGCGATCGCCGCGGGCAGCTACCACGGGCAGCCCCTGCACATCGATAAGGGCGAGGTGGACGCCGCGTTCGCCGATGCTGCCCACGTCTTCGAAGGGGAATTCGAGTTCGCGGGTCAGGAGCACTTCTACCTCGAGACGCAGGCCTGCCTGGCCCACGTCGACGAGAACGAACAGATCTTCATCCAGTCCTCGACCCAGCACCCGACCGAGACACAGGACATCGTCTCCCATGTCCTCGGGGTCCCCGCCCACGAGGTGACCGTGCAGTGCCTGCGCATGGGCGGCGGCTTCGGCGGCAAGGAGATGCAGCCTCACGGATACGCGGCACTCGCCGCCCTCGGAGCCAAGCTGACCGGTCGCCCCGTGCGGCTGCGACTGAGCCGCACGCTCGACATCACGATGACCGGCAAACGCCACGGCTTCCATTCGTCCTGGAAGATCGGCTTCACCGAGGAGGGGAAGATCCTCGCCCTCGACGCGACCCTGACCGCCGACGGAGGGTGGAGCCTCGACCTGTCCGAGCCGGTGCTCACTCGCGCCATGTGCCACATCGACAACGCGTACTGGGTGCCGAACATCCGCGTGACCGGTCGCATCGCGAAGTGCAACAAGACTTCGCAGACGGCCTTCCGCGGCTTCGGCGGCCCTCAGGGCATGCTCGTGATGGAGGACATCCTCGGCCGTGTCGCCCCCGAACTGGGGCTGTCCGCCCGGGAGCTGCGACGGCGGAACTTCTACACCGAGGGCCAGGACACTCCCTACTATCAGCCGGTGCGCCACCCCGACCGGATCGAGGCCTGCTGGGAGCAGCTCATCTCGTCGGCCGACCTCGAGGCCCGCGAACTCGAGATCGAGGTCTTCAACGCAGGCCACGAGCACATCAAGCGCGGCCTGGCGATCACGCCGGTGAAGTTCGGGATCTCGTTCAACCTCACCGCCTTCAACCAGGGCGGAGCCCTCGTGCTCGTGTACAAGGACGGATCCGTCCTCGTCACCCACGGCGGCACCGAGATGGGGCAGGGCCTGCACCAGAAGATGCTGCAGGTCGCGGCCACGACCCTCGGAGTGCCCCTGTCGACGGTGCGCCTGGCGCCCACACGCACGGACAAGGTCCCGAACACCTCGGCGACGGCGGCGAGCTCCGGCTCCGACCTCAACGGCGGAGCGGTGAAGAACGCCTGCGATCAGATCCTCGACCGGCTGCGGGAGGTCGCCGCGGGCCTGCTCGGGGCACCGGCGCACGAAGTGAACATCAGCCGCGGCATCGTCTCCGCCCTGTCCTCGCCGAAGACCGTGACCTGGGAAGAGCTCATCAACACCGCGTACTTCCAGCGCATCCAGCTCTCGGCCTCCGGGTTCTACCGGACCGAAGGCCTGCACTGGAACCTTGCGCAGATGCGGGGCGAACCCTTCAAGTACTTCGCCTACGGAGCCGCGGCCGCCGAGGTCGAGGTCAACCGCTTCGACGGCTCCTACCGGCTGCGCCGCGTCGACATCGTCCACGATGTCGGAGACTCCCTGTCCCCGCTCATCGACCTCGGCCAGATCGAAGGCGGCTTCGTCCAAGGCGCCGGCTGGCTGACCCTGGAAGATCTGCGCTGGGACGAATCCGATCGACCCAGCCGGGGCCGACTGGCGACCCAGGCCGCGAGCACGTACAAGATCCCGAGCTTCTCCGAGACCCCGGATGTCTTCAATGTCTCCCTGCTGGAGAAGGCACACGAGGAAGGGGCCGTATACGGGTCGAAGGCCGTGGGCGAACCCCCGCTCATGCTCGCCTTCTCCGTCCGGGAAGCTCTGCGCGAGGCCGTGAGCGCCTTCGGGCCGGCCGGAACCTCGGTCGAACTCGCCTCACCGGCCACCCCCGAGGCGGTCTTCTGGGCGATCGAGGACGTCCGCCGGGCAGAACCGGGGGCGGCCACCTCGGCGACGGAAGGACAACGAGTTCCGTCATGACCTGGATGGACACCGCATCCGAGCTCCGCAGGGCTCGGGTGCCGGCCGTCCTCGTCACTCTCACCTCGGTGCGCGGGCATGCCCCGCGTGAGGCGGGAGCGAAGATGATCGCCACCGTCGATGACCTGTTCGGGACCATCGGCGGGGGCAATCTCGAGATGACGGCCGTCACCCGTGCCCGGGAGCTGCTGGCCGAAGGCGTGCGCGCCCCGGAGATGCTCACCCTGCGACTCAACGACAAGGCGCCGGCGAAGTACGGCAGGCAGTGCTGCGGCGGAGAGGTCGCCGTGCTGCTCGAACCCCTGCCCGTGCCCGCCTCGGTGGCGATCTTCGGCGCAGGCAACATCGGACTCGAACTCACCCGGATCCTGTCCCGGCACGACATCGACCTCGTCGTCTCCGACTCGCGGCCCGAACAGCTCGAGGCCATCGACGGGATCGGCGCCCCCGTGGCGCAGATCAGCCGCGAGTTCGCCGTCGTCGGGGAGGAAGTGCTCACCGAACTGCCGACCGGCACGCACGTGCTCATCATGACCCATGATCATGCCGAGGACCTGCACCTGTGCTCCGCGGCGCTGACCCGCGGCGACCTCGGCTCCATCGGACTCATCGGCTCGAGCGCCAAATGGCAGCGCTTCCGCAGGAACCTCACCGCCGAAGGCTTCGCCCCCGAGGTCGTCGACACCATCCGCTGCCCCATCGGGCTGCCGGACCTGCCGAGCAAGGCCCCGGCGACGATCGCCGTCAGCGTCGCCGCGGACCTGCTCTCACGCTTCGCCTGAACCTATTTCGCACCACTGACTCAAGGAGAACCACTGTGGTCATCTACCGTGCCCGCGTCTTCGATACGCCGGACAACCCCTTCACCGGAGGGCGGCTGCGCGCCGACTCCGACACCGCCCTCGTCGTCGAGGACGGACTCATCACCGCCCGCACCGACTTCGCCTCCGCCCGCTCATCGCACCCCGATGCCGAGGTGGTCGACCTGCGTGCCGGGGTGCTCATTCCCGGCCTCGTCGACACCCACGTCCACTTTCCGCAGGTCAGGGCCATCGGCTACCTCGGCAAACCGCTGCTCGAATGGCTCGACGACTGCGCCCTGCCCGAAGAGGCGAAGCTTCACGACGAGTCCTATGCCGGTGCGGTGGCCGGGGAATTCCTCACCGGCCTGGCCTCGGCGGGGACCACCTCGGCGATGGTCTTCGGTTCGCACTTCGCCAGCGCGGTGGACATCCTCTTCGCCCGCGCCGCCGAGGTGGGGCTGCGGATCACCGCGGGTCTCGTCACGAGCGACCGGAACCTTCCCGAACCGCTGCTCACCGACGTCGACCGTTCTGTCGACGAAGGCCAGGAGCTCATCGACCGGTGGCACGGGAAGGGCCGGCTGCGGTACGCGATCACTCCGCGGTTCTCGTTCTCGGCCTCGCAGGAGCTCATGGCCGCCGGGGGAGCGCTCTTGGAAGCCAATCCGGACGTGTGGGTGACCTCGCACCTGAACGAGAACCACGACGAGATCGCCGGGGTCGCGGAGATGTTCCCCGAGGCGATCGACTACCTCGACACGTATGACCGGGCGGGACTGCTCGGGCGGCAGACGATCCTCGCGCACAATGTCCACCCGAGCGATCGGGAATTGGCGCGGATGGCTGAGGTCGGGGCCGCCTCGGCGCACTGCCCGACCTCGAATTCGGCGCTGGCCAGCGGATTCTTCCCGCTGCGCCGCCACCTCGCTGCCGGTGTCCGGGTGGCACTGGGCTCGGACGTCGGCGCGGGCAACGGGTTCTCGCTGCTCAAGGAGGGCGTGCAGGCGTACTTCATGCAGCAGTTGGATCCGTCCGGGGGCCTGCCCCTGTCTGCGGCTCATCTGCTCCACCTCGCGACCGCGGCGGGCGCCGATGCGCTCGGGCTGGCCGCCGAGGTCGGGGACCTGTCCGTGGGCAAGCGCTTCGACGCCGCGTACATCTCCCCTGCCGAGGGGCAGCCGCTGGACGTGGGCATCAGACACGCCGAGGACGACGAAGCCGCACTGGCGAAGATCTTCGCCATGGGCACCCCCGCCGACATCACGAAGGTCTGGATCGACGGCACCCCAGTCAACCCCTAATTGCTACATGACGGCGGCCCAGCAACCTCGCGCGAGGTTGCTGGGCCGCCGTCATGTAGCAATTAGGGGTCTTGACTCCGGGGTCGAGGGCTGTCTATGCTTATTTCGTGAAACGGAAATAAACTTCCATAATACGGAAACTGCGAGATACTCAAAGGAGAGCCCATGGTCCGCGCATTCGATTTCACCGCTCCCGACAGCTACGTCCTCAACTGCTCGACGCTGCTCACCGAACTTCCCGTGCTCGAGCGCGCCCAGGCCGCCAAGGATGCGGGCTTCGACCAGGTCGAGTTCTGGTGGCCCTTCGACGGCAACCCGACCCCCACCTCGGCGGAGGTCGATGAGTTCATCGCCTCGCTCGAGAACGCCGGAGTCGAACTCACAGGACTGAACTTCTGGGCCGGGAACATGGCCGCCGGCGACCGCGGCATGGTCTCCGTCATCGGCGCTGAGGACGACTTCGCCGCGAACGTCGCGATCGTCGTCGAGATCGGCCGCCGCACCGGCTGCCGCGCCTTCAACGCCCTCTACGGCCTGCGCACCGAGGGTCAGGACCCCGCGGGCCAGGATTCGACGGCCGCAGCGAACCTCGATCTCGCCGCCCGCGCCGTCGCCGAGATCGACGGAACCGTCCTCGTCGAACCCGTCTCCGGTGCCGAAGGCTACCCGCTCAAGCGCTTCGCCGACGCCGCCGAGGTGGTCGCGACAGTCCGCTCGGAAGGTTCTGCGAACATCGCCGTCCTCGCCGACTTCTTCCACCTGTCCGTCAACGGCGACGACGTCGCCGCCGTCATCGAGGCCGACGCCGCGAACTTCGGCCACATCCAGATCGCCGACGCCGAGGGCCGCGGAGCACCGGGCACCGGATCGCTGCCGCTGCGCGACTGGATCGACCGGGCCTACGCGCTCGGCTACACCGGATCCGTGGCGCTCGAGTACAAACAGGACCGCGCCACCGCTTTCGACTGGCTGACCCACGCCGCCCAGACCGCCTGACCACCCTCACCTTCACGGAGGAAACCCCATGACCAAGACAATCGCGTTCATCGGACTCGGAATCATGGGCCTGCCCATGGCCAAGAACCTCGTCGACGCGGGCTTCGACGTCCGCGGATTCAACCGCACCCCGGCCAAGGCCGAAACCCTCGCCGAGGCGGGGGGAAGTGCCGCAGCTACCATCGCCGAGGCGGTGACCGGGGCCGATGTCATCGTCACCATGGTCCCGGATTCGCCCGACGTCGAGGTCGTGCTCACCGGTGACGACGGCATCCTCGCCCATGCCTCGGCGGGCGCCACCTGGATCGACTTCTCCACCATCCGCCCCGACGTGGCCAAGGAGCTGGCCGAGCGGGCCAAGGAAGCCGGCCTCAAACCCCTCGACGCCCCCGTCTCCGGCGGAGAGCCCGGCGCCATCGACGGCGTGCTGTCCATCATGGTGGGCGGGGACAAAGCCGACTTCGATGCCGTCTCCGACGTCTTCGACGCCGTCGGCAAGACCATCGTCCTCGTCGGCCCCTCGGGCGCCGGGCAGACCGTCAAGGCCGCCAACCAGCTCATCGTCGCCGGCAACATCGGCCTGCTGGCCGAGGCCGTCGTCTTCCTCGAAGCCTATGGAGTCGAAACGGGTGCGGCACTGCAGGTCCTCGGCGGCGGGTTGGCGGGATCCAAGGTGCTCGATCAGAAGGGGCAGAAGATGCTCGACCGTGAGTTCAGCCCCGGATTCCGCCTGGCACTGCACCACAAGGACATGGGCATCGTCACCGCCGCCGCCCGCGAAGCAGGAGTCGCGACTCCGCTCGGATCGACCGTCGCCCAACTCGTCGCCGCAACCGTGCAGCAGGGCAACGGGGGACTCGACCACTCGGGTCTCTTCACCGTCGTCGAACAGCTCTCGGGGAAGAACGAGAACTGATCGACCGCCTCGGCGCGGGAATTCCCACCATGAACCGAGCCGGCGACAACGTCGTCGCCGGCTCACGAACAAAGGACTGAAGAAATGACACGCATGCGCGCAGTCGACGCCATAGTGCTCATCCTCGAAAAGGAAGGGGCGACCGAGACCTTCGGACTGCCCGGGGCGGCGATCAACCCGCTGTACTCGGCGATGAAGGCCCACGGCGGAATCCGGCACACCCTGGCCCGGCACGTCGAGGGAGCCTCGCACATGGCCGACGGCTACACCCGATCGGCCCCGGGAAACATCGGCGTCTGCCTGGGCACCTCGGGCCCGGCCGGCACCGACATGATCACCGGCCTCTACGCCGCGTTCGCCGACTCCCAGCCGATCCTGTGCATCACCGGACAGGCCCCCGTCGCTGTGCTCGACAAAGAGGACTTCCAGGCCGTGGACATCGCCTCCATCGCGGCACCCGTGACGAAGATGGCCAAGACGGTCCTCGAGGCCGGACAGGTCCCCGGGGTCTTCCAGACCGCCTTCCAACTCATGCGCTCGGCCCGCCCCGGACCCGTGCTCATCGACCTGCCCATCGACGTGCAGCAGGCCGAGATCGACTTCGACATCGACGCCTACGAACCGTTGGCACCCGCGAAGCCGGCAGCCACCTCGGCGCAGGCGGAGAAGATCCTCGACCTCATCGCCGAGGCGGCCCACCCGATCATCATCGCCGGCGGCGGAATCATCAACGCCGATGCCGCCGACCGCCTCGTCGAATTCGCCGAACTCACCTCGATCCCGGTCTCACCGACGCTCATGGGGTGGGGCGCGATCCCCGACGACCATCCGCTGGCCGCGGGCATGGTCGGAATTCAGACGCACGTGCGCTACGGGAATGCCAGCTTCTTGGAATCCGACCTCGTCATCGGCATCGGCAACCGCTGGGCCAACCGCCACACCGGTGACCTGGGCGTGTACCGCAAGGGTCGGAAGTTCATCCATATCGACATCGAACCCACACAGATCGGACGCGTCTTCGCCCCGGACTTCGGAGTCGCCTCGGATGCGGGCGCCGCCCTCGATGCCCTGCTCGCCGCCGCGAGATCGCGGTCGGGCGGCCTGCCGGACTTCACCGGCTGGGCCGATGAGTGCACGGCACGGAAGTCGACCGAGCACCGGAAGACGAACTTCACCGAGATGCCGATCAAACCGCAGCGGGTCTACCAGGAGATGAACCGGGCCTTCGGCCAGGACGTCACCTATGTCTCGACGATCGGACTGAGCCAGATCGCCGGAGCCCAGATGCTCCACGTCTACCGGCCCCGGCACTGGATCAACGCCGGCCAGGCCGGACCGCTGGGCTGGACCGGACCCGCGGCACTCGGCGTGGCCAAGGGCAAGCCGGGGGAGACCGTCGTCGCGCTCTCCGGCGACTACGACTTCCAGTTCATGATCGAAGAGCTCGCCGTCGGCGCGCAGCACAAGATCCCCTATGTCCATGTCGTCGTCAACAACTCCTACCTCGGGCTCATCCGCCAGTCGCAGCGCGGATTCGAGATGGACTACGAGGTGTCGCTGGCGTTCGAGAACATCAACTCGGCCGGATCCGGGTCATCGGGATACGGAGTCGACCACGTGGCCGTGGCCCAGGGTCTCGGCTGCAAGGCCCTGCGCGTCGAGGACCCCGAACTCATCGGCGAGGGTCTGCGCGTGGCCAAGGAGCTCATGGACGAGCACCAGGTGCCCGTGGTCGTCGAGGTCATCCTCGAACGCGTCACGAACATCTCGATGGGCACCGCACTCGATGCCATCAACGAGTTCGAGACCCTCGCCCAGACCCCGGCGGACGCCCCGACGGCGCTGACGCCGATGGGTGAGCTGGCGGCGGCGAAATAGGCCGGGTGAGACTGTGCCATCTGAGGCTGTGCCGAATCGTCCGGGCCGAGTAGGCTAGAACGGTATACCGAAAATGTGCCGCTGGCCTGCCGGGCCGGGCGACTGAGGAGGAACATTGAGCAATGACGCCAAATTCGATCTGATCATCCACGCCGAGGCGGCCCTGCTGCCCGACGGAATCGAGCCCGCGAGCGTCGGTGTCAGGGATGGGAGGATCGCCGGGATCGCCCGCGGTGACAACGGCCTGGACCCGGCCGCCTCGGCGGGGGTGGAGGTCGTCGAGGTCGGCGCCGATGAGGTGCTCCTGCCGGGGCTCGTCGACTCCCACGTCCACGTCAACGATCCGGGTCGAGCCGAGTGGGAGGGCTTCGCCAGCGCCACCCGCGCGGCCGCGGCCGGGGGAGTGACGACGATCGTCGACATGCCGCTGAACTCCCTGCCGCCGACGGTCGACGTCGCCGCACTCGAGACCAAACGCGAGGTCGCCGCACCGAAGGCGTTCGTCGACGTCGGTTTCTGGGGCGGGGCGATCCCCGGCAACACCGCCGACCTGCGTCCTCTGCACGAGGCTGGCGTCTACGGGTTCAAGTGCTTCCTCGAGGACTCCGGGGTCGATGAGTTCCCGCCTCTGGAGCCGGCCGAGATGCAGGTCGACATGGCCGAGATCGCGTCCTTCGACTCGATGCTCATCGTCCATGCCGAGGATCACGAGGTGATGACCGGGGCGCCGAAGAACTCGGGTCCGAAGTTCGCCGACTTCCTCGCCACGCGCCCCCGCGAGGCAGAGAACGTCGCCATCGCCCGGGTCATCGACGCCGCCCGCGCCACCGGGGCCCGCGCCCACATCCTCCACCTGTCCTCCGCCGATTCGCTCGAGCAGATCGCGGCGGCCAAAGCCGAAGGGATCCGGCTCACCGTCGAGACCTGCCCGCACTACCTCGTCTTCACCGCCGAGGAGATCCCGGACGGGGCGACGACGCACAAGTGCTGCCCGCCGATCCGTGAGGAATCCAACCGCGAGGCGCTGTGGCAGGGCCTCATCGACGGCACCATCGACTGCATCGTCTCCGATCACTCGCCGTCGACGGCCGAACTCAAACTGCTCGACACCGGGGACTTCGGCGCCGCGTGGGGCGGCATCTCGTCCCTGCAGCTGGGTCTGTCCCTCGTATGGACCGAAGCGGCCAAGCGCGGCATCGAGCTCGCCGAGGTGGTCCGCTGGATGTCCGCAGCACCGGCGGCGGTGGCGCGCGTGGAGAACAAGGGCGCGATCGCGGTGGGCAACGACGCGGACTTCGCCGTCTTCGCCCCCGATGAGGAGTGGGCCGTGCGCGCTACGGACCTCTATCACCGTAACCAGATCAGCGCGTACGACGCCCGCACCGTCCGCGGCCGGGTGACCCGGACCGTGCTGCGCGGCGCGACGGTCGACTTCGAGACCCCGACCGGCCGCCTTCTCACCGCCCACTAATTGCTACCTGACGGCGGCCCAGCAACCTCGCGCGAGGTTGCTGGGCCGCCGTCAGGTTGTATGGGGAAGAAGTTATCCACAGATCGCTATTTGCTATTGCTGTTATATGGCGAATAGTGCAATTTGGTGTCATGTATCTGTGTATGACGACGGAGAAGCTTTATCGGCTGGGGTTTACCAAGGACGAAGTCAGGCGCGGCGAGAAATGCTGCCTCTCGCGCATCGCCCGCGGTCGGTATGTCGCGACCGGATCCTGCGACGATGCCCGGCATGAAACCATCTGGGCGGCGCTGAGTGAGCAGGACTTCGAGGAGTTCGCCCATCGAGGGGACATGCGCGACGAGATCGAACCCCTGCGCGTCCTCATCCGCACGCGCGCCGAACGCATCCACACCGCCTCGGGGCGTTGGCGAGTGACGAAGGGGCGCGAGGTCTTCTCCCATCTCTCTGCCGCCCTCGTCCACGGCCTGCCGATCGCGTATTCGGCGCAGACGCGAGTGGAGGTGTTCCGTCCGAACGTCAGCCGGAAGTACCGGCACCTCTACGTCCGCAACCGTGAGATCCCCTCGGCTCATCGGAAGATGGTCGGCATCTATGCCGTGACGACGATGGAGCGCACACTCATCGACGTCGCCCGGGACTACAGCCCGGACGTGTCCGTGCCGATGCTCGACGAGGCGATCGGCCGCGGTCGGACGAGTCGGCTCCGGCTGAAAGCAGTCCTCGAGGAATGCCCAGAATCCCGCGGGGACGCGACTGTGCTCCGTGCGCTGCGCCTGACCGACGGGAGGCGAGAATCGCCATCGGAATCGATCGCAGCGGTCCGGTTCTTCGAGCACGGGATCACCGGGTTCGAGCCGCAGGTCGAATTCTTCGGCGACCACGGCGAAGTTTTCGCCCGCGTCGATTTCTGCCACCGCGATGCCCGGCTGATCGTCGAGATCGACGGGCTCGAGAAGTACACGATGAACGGGCGCACTCCCCGCAAGAGCATTGCGGCCGAGAAAGCCCGCGAGGCCGCCCTCGAAGCCCGAGGATACAAGGTCATCCGCCTGACCTTCGGCGAACTCTTCCGCACCGCGCCCTTCGAGCGCATTCTCGGTGTGCTCGCAACCCGTCTGCGCACCGGATGAGCACGTCCAAACAACCTGACGGCGGCCCAGCAACCTCGCGCGAGGTTGCTGGGCCGCCGTCAGGTAGCAATTAGGGGAGGAGGTGGGTTCTCAGGCGGGCAACGTGGCCCTGGGCGTCGACGTTGTACTCCGCATGGGTGAGCCGGCCGTCCTCGGCGATGACGAACGTCGAGCGCAGGGTGCCCTGGAAGGTGTGCTCCCCGTCCGTCTTCTGACCGTAGCTGCCATAGGCCCGGGCGACGACGCCGCCGTAGTCGGACAGGAGCGAGAACGTCAGGCCCTCATCGGCGGCGAACGCCCGCAGCGACTCCGGGTCATCGGGCGAGACGCCGAGGACCTCGAAGCCCGCGGCGGCCAGCGCGGAGAGATTGTCGCGGAAGTCGCAGGCCTCGGTGGTGCAGCCGGGCGTCGATGCCTTGGGGTAGAAGTAGAGGATGACCTTCCTGCCGGCGAAGTCGGATTTCGAAACGGTCCGCTCCTCGGCGTCGGTGAGCGTGAAGTCCGGTGCGATGTCTCCGGCTCGCAGCTGAGTCGTCGTTGCGGTCATGGTGGGTCCTTTCATCGTTGAATGGTGCTTCCAGAGATGGTGCTTCCGGCGGCCACGAGTGCGCATGCATGCGCGGCCGAGTCCTCGATGAGCGCTGCGGCGCGCTCGGACAGTGTGTCCAGATCCGCGGGTCCCGGCGCGATTGACAGCGCCGCGGTGATCCCCGCCTCCCGGCACTCGGCCGGGCTGAGCCCGACCCGTCCGGCGATGACGATCACCCGCGCCGAGGCGGGGGCGTGGTGGCGTACGGCCGCGACCACCTTCCCGCCCAGGGACTGGGAGTCGAACGAGCCCTCGCCGGTGAGCACGATATCGGCCTCGGCGAGTGCCGTGGCCAGCCCGACGGCCTCGGCGACCATCTGCGAACCGGGCACCACCTCGGCGCCCAGGAGCGTCGTCAGCGCCAGCGGGATCCCGCCGGCGGCACCGAATCCGGGGGTCGCGGCCAGCGCCTCGGCTTCCTCCGCAGAGGAGGTGAGCACCTCGGCGAGGTGGCCGAGTCCCGTGTCGAGCACGGTCACGGAGTCCCCGTCCGCACCCTTCTGCGGACCGAAGACCGCCGCCGCACCGCGGGGGCCGGTGAGCGGATTGTCGACGTCGACGGCGATGCGCCAGCGCACCCGTCGCGCCCGCGGATCGAGCTCCGAGGCGTCCACCGCGGCGACCGAGACCAGCCCACCGCCGCCGGGGGCGATCGGTTCGCCCGCGGCATCGGTGAACCGCGCGCCGAGAGCCGCGGCGATGCCGACGCCGCCGTCGGTGCTCGCCGAGCCGCCGATGCACAGCAGGATCTCCTCGACCCCGGTCTCGAGCACGGCGCGGGCGATCAGTCCGACCCCGTAGGTGTCGGCGCGCTCGGGCTGCAGAGGCACGTCGGAGACCTGCGGCAGTCCGTTGGCCTGAGCTGCCTCGATGACGGCGGTGGTGCCGTCGGGAGAGATTCCGAAGGCCGCCGAGGTGGCCCGACCGAGCGCATCGACCGCTTCGACGGTGCGCGGCTGGGTCCCCCAGACGGCGAGCAGGGTCTCGAGCGTTCCCTCTCCGCCGTCGGCGAAGGGCAGCTCGGTGACGTCCGCGTCGGGGAAGGCGGCACGCGCACCGCGGGCCATGGCGGCCGCGGCGGCAGGTGCGGAGGCCGAGCCCTTGAAGGAGTCGGGGGCGCAGACGATCGTCGGGCTGCCCTGTGGCACTGTGTCGTGAGTCATGTCCCCATTCAACCTCATCGTCTGTTCGGGTGGTCTGCGATCCATTATCCACAATCCGGAAGAAAGTTTCCATAACAATGTGTGAGCAATTTGACATTGGTGCAGGCGGCCAGCAGACTCGAACCAATCGTTCGGAAATGGTATTCCGAAACGCGAAAGTCTCGTCAGTCAGCCTAGGAGGTCACCGTGGACCTGGCCGAGTTCAATCGACTGCCGGCCGAGGCGGCGCGCACAGTGCTGCGCCCCTGCCTCGATGTCGACCGCTGGATCGATGCCGTCGTCGCGGCACGGCCGTTCTCCGACCTCGACTCCGCCCTCACCTCGGCGCGCGAGGACGCCGCTCCGCTGAGCAGCGACGAGATCGCGACCGCGCTGTCCCACCATCCCCGGATCGGTGAGAAGGCGAAGGGCGAGTCCGCCGAGGCCGCCCACTCGAGTCGCGAACAGGCCGGTCTCGGCACCCTTGAGGCCGATGTGCAGTCGCGGCTGGCCGCCGGCAACGCCGCCTACGAAAAGCGCTTCGACCGCGTCTTCCTCATCCGCGCCGCCGGTCGCAGCCCCGAAGAGATCCTCTCCGAACTCGACCGCCGCATGGACAACTCCGCCGCCGACGAGGAAGCCGAGGTCGGAGACCAGCTCATCCAGATCGCCGCCCTCCGACTCGAAGGAATCCTCGCATGAGCTTCATCACCGCCCACGCCCTCGACTCGACTCTCGGCACACCGGCCGCAGGTCTCGAAGTCACCCTCTATGACGGCGCCGAGGTCATCGTCTCCGCCCGCACCGACGACAACGGGCGGGTCTCGGACTTCGGCCCCGACCACCTCGAGCCCGGGGACTACCGGATCGTCTTCGGCGCCGGCGACTACTTCGCAGCCCGGAACATGGACCACTTCCACCCCGTGGTCACGATCGACTTCACCGTCCAGGCAGGACAGGCGCACTATCACATCCCGCTGCTGCTCAGCCCCTTCGCCTACAGCACCTACCGCGGCAGCTGAGCCGCACCCTCAATCACCATCAGGGGAAGCAGGCCCCCTGCAGGATCGGCATCCTCAACAAACCGCCGAAGCCGACCGGAGCTCATCACCGGCAGGCCTCGCCAATCGAATGGTCACGGCGCGCGCAGGTGCGCACGCCGACGAATTGGAGGAACACCACAATGAGTACAGTCCGACTGACATCGAACCAGTACGGCAAGGCGGAGAACCGACTCATGCGGGTCTACCGCGATACCGAACGTCACGAGATCCGCGACCTCAACGTCACCTCGCAGCTGTGGGGAGACTTCGAGACCGCGCACACCGAGGGCGACAACTCCCACGTCGTCGCCACCGACACCCAGAAGAACACGGTCTTCGCGAAGGCGAAGGAACTGGGCGTGAGCTCTCCCGAGCAGTTCCTCATCGGCCTGGCCGACCACTTCGTATCACACTTCGACTGGGTCACCGGAGGGCGCTGGGAGGCCGAGGAGTGCGGCTGGGATCGGATCAACGACCACAACCACTCGTTCTTCAAGTCCGCTCCCGAAGTCCGCACCGTCGTGTTCACTCGGGACGGTGACAAGGACACACTGATCTCCGGCTTCAACGGTCTCACCGTGCTCAAGACCACCGAATCGGGTTTCGTCGGCTACCCGAAGGACAAGTACACGACGCTGCCGGAGACCGAGGACCGCATTCTCGCCACCGACATCGCCACGCGGTGGATCTACAACACCACCGACATCGACTTCGAGGCGGTCTACACCCAGGTCAAGGAGATCATCCTCGACTCATTCACCGATCACTTCTCCCACGCCCTGCAGCACACGCTCTACCAGATGGGGGAGAAGGTCATCGAGGCTGTGCCGCAGATCGACGAGATCCGCTTCTCCTGCCCGAACAAGCACCACTTCCTCTATGACATCGAGCGCTTCGGACTCGAGAACCCGAACGAGGTCTTCATCGTCGCCGACCGCCCGTACGGCCTCATCGAGGCCACCTTCACCCGCGACGGCGTCGACGAGAACAAGGACGCCTGGGCACAGATCGCCGGCTTCTGCTGAGCCGGCGACCCTGCTGAGTTCGGACATTTCCGACTCCGGACTCCCGGTCGCGATACGATGCCGGGAGTCCGGACCCCCGTGAGAAGGAAACCCCGCAATGACACAGGACACCACCTCGGCGAACCCGAGGAGCACCACCGCCGACGAAGAAGTCGATGAATGGCTCGAGTCGTGGGAGGGACTCGTAGGAGCGCGCGGCACCCAGCGCGCCGGCGAGATCATGGAGGCGCTGCGCCGCCGCGCGGCCACGAACTCCATCGCCCAGCCCAAGGTCACCACCACTGACTACGTCAACACGATCCCCGCCGATCAGGAACCGATCTATCCGGGCGAGGAGAACATCGAACGCCGCTACCGCAGATGGCTGCGCTGGAACGCCGCGATGCTCGTCCACCGCGCGCAGCGCCCCGAGATCTCCGTGGGCGGACACATCTCCACCTACGCCGGAGCCGCCACTCTCTACGAGATCGGCTTCAACAACTTCTTCCGCGGCCAGGACCACCCCGGAGGCGGCGACCAGGTGTTCTTCCAGGGCCACGCCTCACCGGGAATGTACGCCCGCGCGTTCCTCGAAGGCCGCCTGTCCGAGGCCGACCTCGACGGGTTCCGGCAGGAAGTATCGCGCGCCCCGCACGGGCTGAGCTCCTATCCGCACCCGCGGCTGATGCCCGAGTTCTGGCAGTTCCCGACCGTGTCGATGGGGCTCGGCCCGATCAACGCGATCTATCAGGCGCAGATGAACCGCTATCTGCACAACCGCGGCGTCAAGGACACGAGCGATCAGCGGGTGTGGGCCTTCCTCGGCGACGGTGAGATGGACGAACCCGAATCGCGCGGCGCCCTGCAGCTGGCCGCGAACGAGGGACTCGACAACCTCACTTTCGTCATCAACTGCAACCTCCAGCGCCTCGACGGACCGGTCCGCGGCAACGGCAAGATCGTCCAGGAACTCGAGGCGACCTTCACCGGCGCCGGCTGGGACGTCATCAAGGTGCTGTGGGGCCGCGAATGGGACTCCCTGCTCGAATCCGACCACACCGGCGAACTCGTGCGGATCATGAACGAGACCCTCGACGGGGACTACCAGACCTTCAAGGCCGAATCCGGCGGGTTCATCCGCGACAACTTCTTCGGCCGCTCGCCTGAGACCAAGGGCCTCGTCGAGCATCTGTCCGATGACGACATCTGGAACCTCAAACGCGGCGGCCACGATTACCACAAGGTCTTCGCCGCCTATCAGAAGGCCGTGAACACCAAGGGCAGGCCCACCGTGATCCTCGTCCAGACGGTCAAGGGCTATGGGCTGGGCACGAGCTTCGAATCCCGCAACGCCACCCATCAGATGAAGAAGTTCACCGCCGACGACGTCAAGGCCTTCCGCGATCGGATGGACATCCCGATCTCGGACAAGGTCATCGACGACGACCCCTACGCGGTGCCGTACTACCATCCGGGTGCCGACGACGACGCGATCCAGTACATGCTCGACCGTCGCCGCCAGCTCGGCGGATTCCTGCCCGCTCGCAAGCCGGAGAACAACCAGAAGACGCTGCCGGCACCCAGCGACAAGGCGTTCTCGCAGTCGAAGAAAGGTTCGGGCAAGCAGCTGGCCGCCACCACCATGGCCTTCGTCCGCCTGCTCAAGGACCTCATGCGGGAGAAGGGGCTGGGGGAGCGGATCGTGCCCATCATCCCCGATGAGGCCCGCACCTTCGGCATCGACGCGTTCTTCCCGACCGCGAAGATCTACAACCCGAACGGGCAGAACTACCTCGCCGTCGACCGCGAGCTCTTCCTCTCCTACAAGGAGGCCGTCTCCGGTCAGCTGCTCCACGTAGGCATCAACGAGGCCGGAGCCGCGGCCGGATTCACTGCCGCCGGCACCGCGTACTCCACGCACGGCGAGCCGATGATCCCGATCTACGTCTTCTACTCGATGTTCGGCTTCCAGCGCACGGGAGATGCCTTCTGGGCCGCCGGTGACCAGATGACCCGAGGGTTCATCATCGGCGCGACCGCTGGGCGGACGACGCTGACCGGCGAGGGCCTGCAGCACGCTGACGGTCACTCTCCGGTGCTTGCGGCCACGAACCCGGCCGTGCGCGTCTACGATCCGGCCTACGGCTACGAGATCGCCCACATCGTCCGCGACGGACTGCACCGCATGTACGGCGAGCACGACCTCGGCGAGGACGAGCGCAACGTCATGTACTACCTGACCGTGTACAACGAACCGATGGTCCAACCGGCCGAACCCGAGAACGTCGACGTCGAGGGAATCCTCAAGGGCATCCATCGCGTCGCCGAGGCGGGGACATCCGCCGAGGCGGGGCAGGGCTCGCGTCCTCAGGCGCAGCTGCTCGCCTCCGGCGTCGCCGTGCCGTGGGCGCTCGAGGCCCGCGAGCTGCTCGCCGCGGACTGGGGCGTGGACGCGGCCGTGTGGTCGGTGACCTCATGGGCGCAGCTGCGTCGGGATGCCCTCGAGTGCGAGGCGGCGCTGCTGAGCGACGTCGAGGCCGAACCGCGCGTGCCCTACATCCGGCAGCGCCTCGGTGAGGAGCCGGGACCGATCGTGGCCACGAGCGATTTCGACTCCACACAGCCCGACCTCGTGAGGCCGTTCCTCGACCAGACCTTCGCGACCCTCGGCGCCGACGGGTTCGGGTTCTCCGATACCCGGGCCGCAGCCCGCCGGCACTTCAAGATCGACGCCCACTCGATGGTCGTGCGTACCCTGCAGCTGCTGGCCATGCGCGGTGAGGTCGACCCCGGCATCCCCGCCGAGGCGGCCCGCCGTTACGAACTCAGCGACGTCAACGCGGGGACCTCGGGAATGGCCGGCGGCGATTCCTGAGGCTGCTCACACACCGCCGCGCATATCGACCGAGATCTGCGCGGCGGCCGAGCGCAGCAGCGGGATCGCCCGGTCGGCGAAGGCCTGGTCGACGCGGCTGACCGGCCCGGAGACCGAGATCGCAAGGGGAGCGGGGGCATCGGGGATCGCGATGGCGAAGCAGCGCACCCCGAGCTCCTGCTCCTGTTCGTCGATCGCGTAGCCGCGCTCACGGATGCGGTCGAGCTCGGCTTCGAGCTCGGAGACCGAGCCGATGCTGAACTCCGTGGGCGTGGGCATGCCCGCGGTCGTGACGATGTGGCGCACCTGGTCGGCGTCGAGTCCGGCGAGCATCGCCTTGCCGACGCCCGTGTCATGCATGTGTGCACGCCGTCCCACCTCGGTGAACATTCGCATCTGACGCTGGGAGGCGACCTGGTCGACATAGACGACCATGTCGCCGTCCAGCGTCGCCACGTTCGCCGACTCTCCGAGTTCGGCGACGAGATCACGCAGGTAGGGGCGGGCGAACTGGCCGAGCTGTGAGCCGGCGAGGTTGCCCAGCCGCACGAGGCCCGGACCCAGGGCATAGCCGCGATCGGGCAGCTGCCTGACCACGCCGAGGTTGACCAGCGTATTCAGCAGGCGGTGGATGGTGGGCAGGGGCAGGCTGACGTCGGTGGCGATATGGCTCAGCGTCGCCGACCCCGAGGAGTTCGCGATGCATTCGAGCAGGCCGAAGGCGCGTTCGACGGACTGGACGCCGCCCTTCGACTGGCGGTTCGCAGGTGTGTCCTTGCTGCTCATCGATCATCCTTCTTCAGTGGGAGCTTCGGCAGTGAAACTCCGCTCAGTCTAGACCGAAATGGAAGAAACTTTCCGAATCCGGCGGCACGCTCTATAATTTCCATCAGGCAGAAGATAATATCCATATTACGGAAAACCAATATCAGAGAGGATATTGCCATGGCCGCAACAAGCCCCGGATACTCCATCACCCTGCGCGTCGGCACCACCGTCGGTGAGGCGAGCACCTCCGATCTCGTCGCCGCCGCCGCGTCGACCGGTGCGGGCGTGACCGCCCTCGACGTCGTCGAATCCACCCCGCACTCGGTGATCATCGACGTCAGCGCCGACACCCGCGACACCGCACACGCTCAGGAGGTCTCCGACGCGCTCGGCAGGCTGCCCGGCGTCGACGTCCGCAAGGTCTCCGACCGGACCTTCCTCCTCCACCTCGGCGGCAAGCTCGAATCCGCGCCGAAGGTCCCCCTGCGCAACCGCGATGACCTCTCCCGCGCCTACACCCCGGGTGTGGCCCGTGTGTGCATGGCGATCGCCGAGAACAGGGAAGACGCCCGCCGGCTGACGATCAAACGCAACACCGTCGCCGTGGTCACCGACGGCACCGCGGTGCTCGGTCTCGGCGACATCGGCCCAGAGGCGGCCATGCCCGTGATGGAGGGCAAGGCGGTGCTGTTCAAGCAGTTCGCCGATGTCGACGCCTGGCCGGTGGCCCTGGACACGAAGGACACCGAGGAGATCATTGCGATCTGCAAGGCCATCGCACCAGCCTATGGCGGCATCAACCTCGAGGACATCGCCGCCCCGCGATGCTTCGAGATCGAGGCCCGCCTGCGTGCCGAACTCGACATCCCCGTCTTCCACGACGACCAGCACGGCACCGGCGTCGTCACCCTGGCCGCGCTGAAGAACGCGCTCAAGGTCGTGGGCAAGCGGATCGAGGACCTGCGCATCGTCGTCTCCGGTGTGGGAGCGGCGGGCAACGCGATCATCCGCCTCCTCCAGGTGGCCGGGGCCACGAACATCATCGCGTGCGGTCGGTCCGGAGCCATCGGCCCGAACTCGACCGTGGATACCGAGCACAAGCGCTGGCTGCAGGCGAATACGAACCCCGACGGGTTCGAGGGCACCCTCAAGGAGGCCGTCGTCGGTGCCGATGTGTTCATCGGCGTCTCGGCCCCGAATGTGCTCGACGGTGATGACATCGCGCGGATGAACGACGACGCCCTCGTCTTCGCGATGGCCAATCCCGACCCTGAGGTGGATCCCGCCGAAGCGCTCAAGCATGCGGCCGTCGTGGCCACCGGACGCAGCGACTACCCGAACCAGATCAACAATGTGCTCGCCTTCCCCGGCATCTTCCGCGGCCTGCTCGACGCCGAAGCCCGCGACGTCGACGAGAACATCATGGTCGCCGCCGCCGACGCCATCGCCTCGTGCATTCCCGAGGACGAACTCCATCCCGGCTACGTCATCCCCTCGGTCTTCGACCCCGAGGTCGCGAAGAAGGTCGCCGAGGCGGTCACCGCCGTCTCGTCGTGAGTGACGTATTCGTCATGTGCCCTGTGAGTCACCGTGTGAGGGGCAGGGCAATGAGAGACAATGAGGCCAGGCCCGGCACAGTCGCCTCGCCGTCGAATCCCGTGCAGAGAAAGTGAATGTGACAGTGGAGAAAGCAACCTTGGCCGACATCGATTCACTGCTGGGGGACACTGATGAGCTCCTGGCCGAAAGCTATCCCGGCGAGCGTGACGTCCGCCAGCCGGTGCACACCGTCTACGTGCCCGGTGATCAGACGACACCGGATCTGCCGCGCCGCTGGGGTCGGCAGGCCCTCGACATCGTCGACGAGCACGGAGGCATGCTCCAGCTCGCCGGCAAGGTCATCACCGCCGCCCGCAAGGAGTCCGGCCCTCTTCCGACCTCGCAGATGCCCAGCCTCCACCAGGTCGCCCGCGAGGCCGAGCTCCTCGCCGAGGCGGTCACCGCGAAACTCGAGCGTGAGCCCATCGAGGACCTGCGCCTGGACTTCGAAGACGGCTTCGGCGATCGCGGCGACGAGCTCGAGGACGAATGGGCCCTCAAGGCCGCCCGCGACGTGGTCGCCGGTCGCACCGAGACCGGAGCACCGGCGTTCGCCGGTATCCGCTTCAAATGCCTCGAAGCGGCCACCCGGGAACGCGGACTGCGCACCCTCGATCTGTTCCTGGCCGAGCTCATCGCCGCGGGCGGTCAGGTCCCGGACAACCTCGTGCTCACCCTGCCGAAGGTGAGCACCGTCGACCAGGTGAAGGCGATGGTGCTCGCCTGCCGCGCGCTGGAGAGGGAGCACAACCTCGGCGAGGGCACACTGACCTTCGAGATCCAGGTCGAGACCCCGCAGCTCATCCTCGGTCCCGACGGGACGGTGCCCCTGGCACCGGCCATCCACGCCGGCGACGGACGCGTGACCTCCCTGCACTACGGCACCTACGACTATTCGGCGTCGATGGGCGTGGCCGCGGCCTACCAAGCGATGGACCATCCGGTCGCGGACTTCGCGAAGAACCAGATGATGCTCGCCGTCGCCGGCACCGGCGTCCACCTCTCCGACGGGTCGACGAACATCCTCCCGCTCGGCGAACCCGAGGAGGTCCACCACGCGTGGGCCCTGCACGCCGGACTCGTCCGCCGCCACCTCAAGCGCGGCGTCTACCAGGGCTGGGACCTCCACCCGCACCAGCTGCCGACGCGGTTCCTGGCAACCTTCGCGTTCTTCCGTGAAGGCGGGGCCAAGGCGGCCGATCGCCTGCGCAGCTACGTGTACAAGGAGGACTCGACGGTCCTCGACGAACCGGCGACCGTGAAGGCGCTCGCCCGCTACCTGCAGCGCGGGCTCGTGTGCGGAGCCCATACGGAGGAGTTCGTCACCACGCACACGAAGCTGAACCTCGGCGAGCTGGCCCAGCTGGCCCGCACCGGACACCTCAACTGAATCCCCGACCGAAGGAGACCCCACCCATGACGACGACCGATCCCTACACCTACTGGGCACCGACCGGCGGGCATCCGCCGCAGTCGGATCTGCTCACCGACCGGGCACTGGTGACCGAGGCCTACACGGTCATCCCGCGCGGGGTGCTGCGCGACATCGTCACCTCGAACCTGCCCGAATGGACCGGAACCCGCTCCTGGGTGCTCAGCAAGCCCGTGGCCGGGGGAGCGGTGACGTTCTCCCAGACCATCCTCGAGGTCGCACCCGGCGGCGGCTCCGAGAAGCCGGAACCGCAGGCCGAGGTCGAAGGATTCCTCTTCGTCATGGCCGGCACCCTCGAGGTCACCCATGAGGGCACCGCGCACGAACTCACCCCCGGAGGGTTCGCGTTCCTTCCCGCCGGTGAGGCGTGGAGTGCGAAATCCACCGGCACCGAGGCGGCCCGTTTCCATTGGGTGCGCAAACGCTACCAGCCGGTGGCGGGGCTGACACCGGAGGCGAAGTTCGGCAACGAGACCGACATCGATCCCTCGCCGATGCCCGGCACGGACGGTCGCTGGCGGACCACCCGGCCGCTCGATCCGGAGAACCTGGCCTATGACATGCACGTCAACATCGTCACCTTCGAGGCCGGTGCTGTCATCCCCTTCGCCGAGACGCACGAGATGGAGCACGGGCTCTACGTGCTCGAAGGCAAGGCCGTCTACCGGCTCAACGGCGATTGGGTCGAGGTGCAGGAAGGGGACTTCATCTCGATGCGCGCCTTCTGCCCGCAGGCCTGCTATGCGGGCGGTCCCGGACGCTTCCGTTACCTGCTGTACAAGGACGTCAACCGTCAGGTCGAGCTCTGAGGTTGTCGGACTCTGAGGCGATATGACAAGAACGGCGGACCGATCGGTCCGCCGTTCTTCGTTCTCATGCTCGCGGTGTGAGCCGCGGTGCAGCTCAGATGAGCTGGAGTGTCCGCGCGGTGTACTCGGAGAGCTCCTTGAGCAGCGTCTCGTCCTCGGCGAGGTCACGGCCGAGCGAGGGGATCATGTCCTTGACGTCGGATTCCCAGGATGCGTACTGACGCGGGAAGCAGGTCTTGAGCAGGTTGACCATGATCGGCACGGCCGTCGACGCACCCGGCGAGGCGCCGAGCAGAGCCGCGATCGATCCGTCGGCCGAAGAGATGAGCTCGGTGCCGAACTGGAGGACACCGCCCTTCTTCGGATCCTTCTTCATCACCTGCACGCGCTGACCGGCCTGGATGAACTCCCAGTCGGACGGGTCGATGTTCGGGATGAACTCGTGCATCGCCTCGAAGCGGGCCTTCTTCGTCGCCGCGAGCTCACCGAGCAGGTAGGTGACGAGGTCGGTGTTGTCCTTGGCGACGTTGAGCATCGTGGCGAGGTTGTTCCCACGCACGGAGAACGGCAGGTCGGTGAAGCGGCCCTTCTTGAGGAACTTCGGCGAGAAGCCGGCGTAGGGGCCGAACATCAGGTAGTCCTTGCCGTCGACGACACGAGTGTCGAGGTGCGGCACCGACATCGGAGGGGCACCCTTCGCGGCCTGGCCGTAGACCTTGGCCTGGTGGCCGGCGACGACATCGGGGTTCGAGGTGCGCAGGAAGATTCCGGACACCGGGAAGCCGCCGTAGCCGCGGCCCTCGGGGATCCCCGACTTCTGCAGCAGGGGCAGGGCTCCGCCGCCGGCGCCGACGAAGACGAACTTCGCGCCGATCCGGTGGGTCTCGTGGGACAGCAGGTCCTTGACCGTCAGCGTCCACCCGTCGGAAGCGCGTTCGAGGTCGGTGACCTGGTGGCTGGTGCGCACGGTCGCGCCCTTGTCGGCGATGTAGCTGAGCAGTTGGCGCGACAGGGAGCCGAAGTCGACGTCGGTGCCCAGTTCTGTCCGCGAGATGCCGTTGACCTGTCCGGGTCCGCGGCCTTCGAACATCAGCGGCAGCCATTCGGCCTGGGTCGCCGGATCGTCGGAGTACTCCATCTGCGAGAACAGCGGATTGCGCACCATCGTCTCGTAGCGGCGCTTGATGTAGTCACGGCCCTTCTCACCACGGCCGTAGCTGATGTGGGGGATCGGGTTGATGAACGACTTCGGGTCGGTGAGCACACCGGTGTCGACGAGGTGCGACCAATACTGGCGTGAGTGGTGGAACTGCTGGTTGATCGTCGAGGCCTTGTGCAGGTCGATGTCGCCGTTGGAGTCCTCGGGGGTGTAGTTGAGTTCGCAGAGTGCGGCGTGGCCGGTTCCCGCATTGTTCCAGGGATCCGAACTCTCGGAAGCCACATAGTCGAGCTTCTCGTAGACACGGATGTCCCAGTCGGGCTGAAGTTCGGTCAACATGGCACCGAGGGTGGCGCTCATGATTCCGCCGCCGATCAAGACGACGTCGACCTTTTCCTGCGGTGAGGGCATTTGGACTCTCATTCCTCGTCACTGACTGCTTCTATTCGTCTCTCAGACTACTCTTCGGTGTCGGCCCATCTGTAACCCGGGCAGGGTGAACACCCGTGCGTGGGAGCATTCTCACAGCGGATGGGTGTCCGTTCCGCGCGCCCGTTTCCGACCGTTCGGTCACTTTGCGCGGACACTCTGTGTCGCCCGCCACAAGGTGTGCAAACATGAGCACATGTCCAATCGTTTCCTCCTCCGTGACGCGCTGGCCGAGTTCCCTCCCTACGTCCCCGGCAAGCCTCCTGTCAGTTCCCCGGGTCTGACCCCGTACAAGCTGTCCTCGAACGAGAATCACCTGCCGCCGCTGCCGGGTGTCCTCGACGCCGTCACCGCCGCCGCGGCGATTCCCGCGAACTATCCCGATCCGACCGCTGCCGCCCTCGTGTCCGACATCGCCGATCGTCTCGAAGTCGACCCCGCCGAGGTGGTCCCCGGCGCCGGTGCCTCCGAGATCCTGTCCGCACTGACGAACATCACCCTCGAATCCGGCACCTCCGTGGTCTACCCGTGGCCCTCGTTCGAGATGTACCCGATCCTCGCCTCGGCCCGCGGGGCGCAGAAGCGACCCGTCGACCTCCTGCCCGACGGCCGCCACGACTTCGCCGGGCTCGCCGCCGCGATCGACGACACGACCCGGCTGGTGCTGCTGTGCTCGCCGAACAATCCGACCGGTCCGACGATCACCGACGCCGAGCTCGAGGGCTTCCTCGCCGAGGTGCCCGACAACGTCATCGTCGTCCTCGACGAGGCCTACCTCGAATTCGCCTCCGAAGCCGCCGACGGTCTGGCCGCGCGGAAGAAGCATGCGAACCTCGTGCTCGCCCGCACGTTCTCCAAGGCCCACGGTCTGGCGGGTCTGCGGGTGGGCTTCGGCGTCGCCGATGTCGAGATCGCCACGGCCCTGCGCCAGGTCATCGCGCCCTTCTCCGTCACCGCGCCCGCCCAGGCCGCGGCCAGGGAATCCCTGGCCCGGATCGACGAGGTGGCCGTGCGGGCCAAGGAGGTCGCCGCCGTGCGCGACCGCTTCGCCCATGATCTGCGGGAACTCGGATTCGACGTGCCCGATGCGCAGGGCAACTATGTCTGGATCGCCCTCGACCCCGAAGCCGCCGTCGCCTTCGAAGGCGCCTGTGCCGAGCAGGCCGTGGCCGTGCGCCGACTGCAGGGCGGAGTGCGCGTGAGCATCGGACCCGATGAGGCCCTTGACCGCGTGCTCACGGTCGCTGCTGCTGCCCGACCATGAGCGTGGACACGACAGTGACGTATGCGGATGTGACGGATTCTCTGCGCGGCGAGCTCGCTGCCGATCTCAGCGCAGAGGCGCTGGTCACCGACCGCGACGTCATCGATGCGTACTCATCGGACAAGGCTCTGTTCTGTCCCGCCGGGCGGGCCTCGGCTCTGGTTCGGGCTGCCGGTGTCGATGATGTGGTCGCGGTGATGCGGTTTGCCACGAAGCATCGGATCCCTGTGGTCACGCAGGGAGCGCGGACGGGCCTGTCCGGTGCGGCTAACGCCGTGGACGGGGCGATCCTGCTCAATGTCGCCAAGCTCAACGCGATCGTCGACATCGACGAGGTGAATCAGACCTGCCGGGTCCAGCCGGGCGTCATCAATCAGGACCTCAAATCGGCGCTGGCCGGGCATGGTCTGTCGTATCCGCCGGACCCCGGATCGGTGGCGATCTCGACGATCGGCGGCAATGTCGCCACGAATGCCGGCGGCATGTGCTGTGTGAAGTACGGGGTGACGCGCGACTATGTGCGGGGCATGACCGTCGTCCTTCCCGACGGGACGGTGACGAAGCTCGGTCGGCAGACGGCCAAGGGTGTCGCCGGGCTCGACCTGGCCGGTCTGTTCGTCGGCTCCGAAGGCACTCTGGGTGTCATCGTGGAGATCACGTTGGGGCTCAAGCCGCTGCTGTCTCAGCCGGTGACCGGTGTCGGGATCTTCCCGGACATGGAGTCGGCCGGACACACGGTCTCTGCGTTCATGTCCTCGGGGGCGGCACCCTCGCTGCTCGAGCTCATGGATGGGAAGACGGTGGCGATGATCAACGCGTATGGGGACTTCGGTCTGCCCGACGGGGTCGGGGCACTGCTGTTGGTCCAGTCCGATGCGCCCGGTCAGGCCGGCGTCGCCGAACTCGAGGCGTTCGAGATGATCGCTCGGGAACAGGGGGCGGCAGAGGTGTTCTTCTCCGATGATCCTGCTGATTCGGAGATGTTCGTCGCCGCCCGGCGGGCGGTGTCACCGGCGATGGAGCAGTACGTGGCAGGGCTTGGTGGGGGAGAGCTCATCGATGATGTGTGCGTGCCGCGCTCCCGCCTTGGCGAGTTCTTCGCACGGTTGGCCGACATCGATGCCGCGCACACCGTTGAGGTAGCCACGGCCGGTCATGCCGGTGATGGGAACATGCATCCGAGTGTGCTCTTCGATGCCTCGGATGAGGCGAGTGTGGCCGAGGCGAATGAGACGTTCGCGGAGATCATGCAGTTGGGTCTGGATCTGGGTGGGACGATCACCGGTGAGCACGGGGTCGGGTATCTGAAGAAGGAATGGCTGGTGCGGGAGCTCGATGCCGGAGCACAGGCGCTGCAGGCCTCGATCAAGTCAGCGATCGATCCCTTGGGCATCCTCAACCCCGGCAAGATGCTCGGCTGAGCTCTCGGGTGACCGAACTCAGCCCGGTCGGCGCATGTCGAAGCGCTGATCCGAGCTGATCCCGAAGTATGCGGTCGGTCCTCCGCCGCGCAGCACCGGCTCGGCGGCGACTGTGTCGACGGTCCCGTCGACGAGCAGGGATTCGTCGAGATGGACACCCACCACTTCGCCCACGGTGAACCACGAGCCGGAGTTCTCACCATCCGTGGTGCGCAGCTCGATGATCTGGGTGACTCGGCATTCGAAGGTCGCCGGTGAGGATGCAACGCGGGGCGCAGAGATCTCCACGGACTCGGCCGCCTCGATCTCTGCGGCGGAGAACTCGTCGACGTCAGCGGTGGTCGACGAGGCGTTCATCGCCTCGGCGAGGCTGCGAGTGACGAGGTTCCACGTGAACTCTCCGGTCTCCCGGCAGTTGGCGACGGTGTCCTTCCAGGAGTTGCTGGAGAAACCCACGAGCGGTGGAGAGTAGTTGAGCGCATTGAAGAACGAGTAGGGCGCGAGATTGCGACGGCCCTCGGCATCGAGGGTGCCGATCCAGCCGATGGGCCGCGGCGCGACGATGGCGTTGAAGGGGTCATGCGGCAGGCGGTGGCCCTCGGACGGGCGGTAGAAATGGGTCACCTGACCATTCAAGCAGGTGTATTGGGAGAGCGCACTGTGCAGAACGGTGTCTGGCGGTATGTGTTCGTGCAGTTGTGACGGAGTGTGGCGCTCCGTGACATCACTCACACGATGGCCGCCTACTGCGGCCTAGCGTGGGGACATGACTCTCACACAACTGCCCATCCTCGACCTCAGCCTCGCCGACGACCCTGCGACCGCGGAGGACTTCCGTGCCGAGCTGCGGCGCGTCACCCACGAGATCGGCTTCTTCTACCTCACCGGACACGGCGTGCCTGAAGCCGACTTCTCTCGCATCATCGACACCGCGCAGCGGTTCTTCGCCCTGCCCGAAGCCGACAAGCTCGCCATCGAGAACACGAACTCACCGCACTTCCGCGGGTACACCCGCACCGGAGGCGAACGCACGCAGGGCCGCGTGGACTGGCGCGAGCAGATCGACATCGGCCCCGAACGCGCCCCCGTGGCCGAACCCGTCCACGACTTCGACCACCTCACCGGCCCCAACCAGTACCCGGCCGCCCTGCCCGAACTGCGAGAGGCCACCGAATCCTGGCACGCGCGGCTGAGTGAGGTCGGCGATCGGCTGCTGAGCGAATGGGCACTCAGCCTCGGCCAGTCCGCCGACCACTTCGCATCCGCGTTCGCCGAGGACCCCGCCTCATTCATCAAGATCGTCCGCTACCCCGAGGCTGAATCCGAATCCGTCTCGCAGGGTGTGGGCGAGCACCGTGACGGCGGCACCCTCACCCTGCTCTACCCGCAGCCGGGGACGACCGGACTGCAGGTCCTCACCGATGACGGCTGGATCGACGCCGACCCGATCGAGAACGCCTTCGTCGTCAACATCGGCAAACTCCTCGAGGTCGCCACGAACGGCTATCTCAAGGCCACCGTCCACCGCGTCCTGCCGACCGGCCCCGGCGAGGACCGCATCTCGATCCCGTTCTTCTACAATCCTGCCCTCGACGCCAGTCTGCCCGAGGTCGAGCTGCCTGCCGAGCTCGCGGCCGAGGCCCGCGGCGTCACTCAGGACGAACGTGATGCCCTCCACGCCGTCTACGGTGAGAACGCGTTCATGTCCCGGCTGCGGTCCCACCCGAACGTCGCCGAGAAGTTCTACCCGCGGCACGTGAGCAGAGAGCCGCGACGTCGGCTGGTCGGACCCGGCAGCAGCCGCCGATGAGGCGGGCGCCGAGGCGGGTCCACGTCTCCAACGGCCACGACCCGATCCCGGATTCCGTGCTGTCGTTCCGCCAGTCCATGGCGGTGGCATCATAGGTCTCGCCCGAGTTCGGGTAGGCGATGAGCGGGAGACTCGTGTGCGCGGCGAGCTCGGTCAGTGCCGGGGTGACGAGGGCCGGTGGCACGCAGTTGACCCCGACCGCCTGCGCCGCCGCCGAGGCGGCCGCCGCCTCGGCGAGTTCAGCCAGGGAGCTGCCGTCGGGCAGCGTGACCGTCGTGTCAGTGCCCTCGCGTAGAGTCACACTCACCCATACGGGCAGCTCGACCTCCTCGGCGAGGAGGAGGATCGCGCGGATCTCGTCGAGACGCGGTTGGGTCTCGACGGCGAGCAGATCCGCTCCCGCCTCGGCGAGAGCGGTGATTCGGGCACGATGAAAGGCGGTGTACTCCTCGGACGTCAATCGATAATCACCCGTGTACTCCTCGCCCCCACCCAGGGCGGCACCGTACGGGCCGACGGATCCGGCAACGAGGGCGGGACCTTCGACGGGCTCGGGGCTGGTGCCGGACGGCGGGGCGGTCGCCGCGGCGGCGGAGCGGGCGATCTCCACGCTGCGGGTGATGAGCTCACGTCCCTCCTCGGCGCTGATCCCTGCCGCAGCGAACCCGATCGGTGTCGCCTGATAGCTTGCGGTCGAGATGATCTGGGCACCGGCGGTGATGAACTCGGCGTGGACCTCGGCGAGCGTCTCCGGGTCCTGGCGGATGAGGTCGGCCGACCACAGATCATGGCTGAGGTCGATGCCGCTGGACTCGAGCGCTGTGCCCAGCCCGCCGTCGAGGACGAGGGGATGGGCCGCCTCGGCGGAGGCGAGCATCTGCGTGAACATCATGGTCCCAGTTAAGCTTGACCGGTGAGCTCAATCGAATCCCCCGCATCATCTGAGACGTCGACCCCTGCACCGGCGGGCGACGCCGTCAACGACCGGTCCCGCTTCGGCTTCGAAGTCGGCACCCGGCTGGAGACCGGCGGCCGAACCGGCGTCATCCACACTCCGCACGGGGACATTCAGACACCGGCGTTCATTCCGGTCGGCACGAAAGCCACGGTCAAGGCCGTCCGCCCCGACGAGGTCGCCGAACTCGGCGGACAGGCGGTGCTCTCCAACGCCTACCACCTCTATCTGCAGCCCGGATCGGACCTCATCGACGAGGCCGGCGGACTCGGGGCATTTATGAACTGGCCCGGCCCCACGTTCACCGACTCCGGCGGATTCCAGGTGATGAGCCTCGGCTCCGGGTTCAAGAAGGTCATCTCGATGGAGTCGACGGGTGAGCAGAACGACGAACTCGTCGCCGTCGGCAAGGAACGACTGTCGAACGTCGATGACGACGGCGTGACCTTCAAGTCCCACCTCGACGGATCGATGCACCGGTTCACCCCGGAGATCTCGATGCGGGTCCAACACGAGCTCGGCGCCGACATCATGTTCGCCTTCGACGAGCTCACCACGCTCGTCAACACCCGCGGCTACCAGGAAGATTCCCTCGAGCGGACCCGACTGTGGGCGATCCGCTGCATCGAGGAGCACTTCCGGCTCACCGAGGCCCGCTCCCACCGGCCCTACCAGGCACTCTTCGGCGTCCTCCAGGGTGCACAGTACGAGGACCTGCGGCGCAAGGCCGCCCGTGACCTCGGCTCCATGGACTTCGACGGGTACGGCATCGGCGGGGCGCTGGAGAAGGAGAACCTCGGCATCATCATCCGCTGGGTGTGCGAAGAGCTGCCCGAGGACAAGCCGCGGCACCTGCTCGGCATCTCCGAACCCGACGACCTCTTCGAGGCGATCAAGACCGGCGCGGACACCTTCGACTGCGTCTCACCCTCCCGGGTGGCCCGCAATGCCGCCATCTACACCCGCGACGGCCGGTACAACCTCACGGGAGCGAAGTACCGCCGCGACTTCGGCCCACTCGACCCGGACTGCGACTGCTACACATGCCGGAACTACTCACGGGCCTACCTCCGGCACCTGTACAAGGCCAAGGAGATGCTCTTCTCCACCCTGTGCACGATCCACAACGAACACTTCGTCGTCTCACTCGTCGCCGAGATCCGCCAAGCCATGATCGACGGCCGCTTCACCGAGCTCGAAGCCGAGGTGCTCGGCCGCTACTACGCGAAATAGCGCCGGGCACGCCGAGGGTCCGCTGCGCCGGCCGCTTCTCGCTCAGGTCACGCGAAAGTCGAAAGGCGCGCCGCCGGCGACGACTTTTTCGAGTTTCGCGTTACCCGAGCGCCGAGGTGGCCGCAAGGGCGCTCAGTGAGTCGCGTCGGCGTCGGTGTCCAGCTCGTAGCTGGGTTCGTGGCGTTTGACGATTGTGATCACCCGGTAGGTCACGGGCATGAGGATGACCTCGACGGCGACCTTGTAGACGAAGCCGACGATGATGTAGTTGAGGAAGTCGAGTCCCGGAATGACCCCGGCGAAGGCGATGATGCAGAAGAGCAGCGTGTCGACGAATTCGCCGACTCCGGTCGAGGTGAGCAGCCGGACCCACAGCTTCGATTCGCCCATCCGCTTCTTCACGGCCACGAGCACCCACGAGTTGAGCAGCTGGCCGACGAAGTACCCAACGAGTGAGGCTGCGACGATGCGCGGGTAGAAACCGAGGACCGCGGCGAACGCGTCCTGGTTCTCATAGCCGGGTCCCGGCGGGGAGATGAGCACGAGCCAGAAGACGAAGGTCGCGAGGATCTGCAGGCCGAAGCCGGTGATCACGGCCTTGCGCGCGGCTCTGAAACCGTAGACCTCGCTGATCACGTCGCCGAGGATGTAGGCGATGGGGAAGAGGAACGCGCCGCCGTCGGTGACGATGGGTCCGAAGCCGATGACCTTCGTGGCCGAGATGTTCGAGATGATGAGCACCGCGCAGAACACGGCGAGGAAGACCGCATAGTAGCGGCCGCGCGAGGAAGCGAAGGCCGCCAGCCGTGTTGCAGTGTTCGAGGGCGCCGAATCGTTGGTGCGATCCGGCCGTCCAGACTCACTCTCGGGCCGTCCAGACTCGCTCTCAGGTGTCGTCGCGGGCAACGGTGATCTCCTTGCCGTTCGTGATGGTCAGAAGCTGCTCGTAGGTCAGCGGCATCATCGAGTTCGGGGTGCCGGCCGCGGCCCACAGGACCGGGTGGCTCTTCAGCGTGACGTCGACGTAGGTGGGGATCGGCGCCGGATGCCCGCACGGGGCGACTCCGCCGATGACCTGGCCGGTGGCCTCGCGGACGAGGTCCTTGTCGGCTCGGTCGAGGGACTCGATGCCCAACTGGTCGGCGACATAGTCGGTGTCGACGCGGTGGGCTCCCGAGGTCATGATGAGCACGGGGTCGCCGCCGGAGGAGAAGATGAGACTGTTGGCGATGGCGCCGACCTCGACGCCGATCTTCTCCGCCGCTGCGGCTGCGGTCGGGGTGACCTCGGCGAACACGCGGACCTCAGGGTCGACTCCGTGCTCTCGCAGCTGCGCTTCGACCTTCGCATGGTTGGGGTGCTGCTTCGGTGCTTCCGCGTTCGCCGAGGCGGCTGTCGGGTCCGCATCGACTGCGGACTCTTCGTCGTCGGCGGTGGAATCAGCCGCGTCCTCCTCGACCACGGGTTCGGCGAGACCGCGACGACGCAGCAGGGGCGCGACGTCGGGGCGGGTGCCGAAGAAGCGTTCGATCGCCGACATCGGATCGACCGAGTAGCCGGGGGCGAGGATGGCTTCGCGGAAGGCGTCGCCGGCTTCGCGGTTGAGTCCGCCCTGGGCTTCGAACCATTCGCTCACCCAGGCGGCGATGACCTCGGAGTAGAGGTAGGAGTAGTAGCCGGCGGCATAGCCGGAGGCGAAGATGTGACCGAAGTAGGTCGACCGGTAGCGCGGCGGCACGAGTGGGGAGAAGCCGGCGGCGGCGAGCACCTCGGATTCGAAGGACAGCACATCGGTGATGTGCTCCCCGGCCTCGAGCGAATGCCAGGAGAGGTCGAGCATCGCGGCAGCGAGGTATTCGATGGTGTCGAAGCCCTGCCCGAACTTCTCGCTGGCGATGAGGGCATCGACGAGTTCGGCCGGCATCGGCTCACCCGTGTCGACGTGCTTGGCGAAGTGGGGGAGGACCTGCGGGTGGAAGCGCCACATCTCGTTGAGCTGCGAGGGGAACTCGACGTAGTCGCGCGGCACTGCAGTGCCCGCGGTCGACGGGTACGTCGAGTTCGCGAACAGTCCGTGCAGCACGTGTCCGAACTCGTGGAACAGGGTCGTCAGCTCGGTCGGATTGAGCAGGGTGGGCCGTCCGGGACCAGGCTTGGCGAGGTTGAGCGAGAGGGTGACGACCGGCTGCAGACCGGTCAGGCGTGAGGCGGGGACCAGCTGGTCCATCCAGGCTCCGCCGCGTTTCGTATCCCGGGCATACGGGTCGATGAGGACGAGACCCAGGGGGCGTTCGGTGACGTCGGTGACCTCGTAGACGCGCACGTCCTCATGCCAGGCGGTGACACCGTCATAGGGGGCGAAGGTGATGCCGTAGAGTCCGGTGGCGGCGCGGAAGACTCCCTCGGTGAGTACGGTGTCGAACTCGAAGTACTTGGCCACCTCGTCGGGGTCGATGCCGAATTCGTCGGCCCGGTACTTCGCGAGGTAGTACTTGACGTCCTCGGCCGCGACATCGTCGAGCCCGTAGCGGTCACGAACCAGGCCGAGCTCCTCGTCGAGCTGAGCCTTGGAGGGATTGATCAGGGAGGAGACGATGTCGGCAGCGGCATCCGGATTGCCGGCGGTCTGATTGTCGATGGCGAAGGAGGAGAACGAGGGATACCCGAGCAGGTTCGCCTGCAGGGCCCGCAGCGCCGTCGTGTCGGCGACCTGAGTGCGGGTGTCGCCGTCGCCGCCGCGGGATCCGCGGGCCATCGAATTATTCAGCACATGACGGCGGGTCTGTGCGGTGTCGAGGGACTCGAGCACGAGCTGCTGGGTGAAGTTGTTCAGCGACAGCAGGTACCCGTCGATGCCGCGTTCGCTCGCGCGGTTCTCCGCGGCCGCGATCTGATCCTCGTTCAGTCCGGCCAGGGATTCTGCCTCGCCGAGGTGGACGGCCAGTTCCCGGGTATCGAGCTGCAGGGCGCGGGAGAAGGAGTTCTCCAGCGTGGTCAGTTCGGCCGCGATCGTGGCCATCTGCTCCCGCTCCTCCTCGCCGAGGCGGGCTCCCGCCCGAACGAAGAGTTCGATCGTGAGTTCCTGCTGGCGCTTGTCCTCGGGGTTGAGGTCGGTGACGGAGACCTGCTCGATGCGGTGGAAGAGGTCGACATCGAGGAGGATCTGGGTGCGGGTCGCGGACAGGACCTCCCACACCTCGGCGATGGCATCGGTGAGTTCGGGGCGCAGGTGATTCGACTCGATGGCTGCGGCCACGGAGGCGATGCGGGTCATCGGCACGGACGCCGATTCGAACCTCACGGTGGTGGAGAAGAACGTCGACTCAGCGTCGTCGGCGATGATTCCGGCCACCTCGGCGCGGGCATAGTCGGTGGCCGAGTGCACCGCGGACAGCAGCGATTCGGGGGTGACCGCGGAGAAGTCGGGCAACGAATAATCGCCTTGCGGGTCGAGGAACGCCTCCCAGACATCGATGCCGTTCGGTTCTGCGTTCATTCTCGACGTACCACTTTCTTCATGATTGGGATCTCCCACCGATCCTAACGTGAGTCAGCCGACCGGCGCATGATCGCTGATTACACTGGAGTGCATGGGCACTGGTCGGGGCAAGTCCCTCACACTCAACAGCGCATTCAGGGTCGGGTTCACCGGCACCCTGGGTGTGGGGCTGGCGATCGCGCTGATGACGGCGCTGCAGTCCGTGGCGACCGTGATCATCTACATCGGACTCGCACTCTTCCTCGCCCTCGGTCTCGACCCGATCGTGCGGTGGCTGGTCGAACGCAGGATCCCGCGATCGGTGGCGGTGATCCTCGTGGTCTTCGCGTTCATCCTCATCGTCGCGGGTGCCGGGCTGCTCATTGCGCCGGCGGTGATCAGCCAGATCCAGACGTTCATCGGCGACCTGCCCGAGATCGTGGCAAGCCTGGCGACGACCGGATGGGTGATGGAGCTCGAACGCCAGTTCACCGGCGCCATCGACGTCGATGAGATCTTTGCGAACATCGGCGCATGGGTGTCGGATCCGAAGAACGTGTTCTCGCTCGGCGGGGGAGTCGTGTCCATCGGGGCGGGGATCTTGAGCTTCCTCACCGGCGTCATCATCGTCGTCATCCTCACCATCTACTTCGCTGTGACCATGCCGACGATCAAATCCGCGATGTTCTCCCTCGTGGCGGCCTCATCACGGCCGACGGTCGAATCCGTCACCGAGGAGGTCACCCGATCCATCGGGCGCTACGTCCTCGGGCAGCTGTCCTTGGGCATCGTCAACGGCGTGTGCTCGGCGATCTTCCTCACGATCATCGGCGCACCGCTGCCGGCTCTGCTGGCGTTCGTGGCGTTCCTCGCCTCGCTCATCCCGCTCGTCGGCCCGATCACCGGCGCGATCATCATCACCGCTTCGTGCCTCATGGTCTCCCCGGGCCTGGGCATCGCCGCCGGCATCTACTACCTCGTGTACATGCAGGTCGAGGCGTATCTGCTCAGCCCACGCATCATGAAGGCCGCGGTCGATGTGCCCGGTGCCCTGGTGATCATCGCCGCGATCGCCGGCGGCACCTTGGGTGGGGTGCTCGGTGCCGTGGTCGCGGTGCCGGTGGCCGCCTCGGTGATGATCATCATCCGCAAGGTCGTCGTGCCCGCACAGGCGAAGAGGTAGGGGTCGTTCAGCTCCGGTCGTCGTGGTCGTCGTCGATGCGGGTGACGATGACGTGGATGATGAGCTTCGCGAGGTAGTAGGCGCCGAAATACCCGATCACTGCTGCGACCAGAGTGACGAGCAGGTTGCTCTCCCCGGTTCCGGCCATGGCCAATCCTGCGAAGATCGCGGCAGAGATCGCCGCGAGATACGGGATCAGCCGCAGGACGGGAGTGTCGGTCTCGCTCATGCAAGCGAGTCTAGCAATGGGGTATCGGCAGGTTGATACGGAGTCTAAGGTGGAAATCATGATCGAGGCTGACTGGGTGGCCAACCGCGACGAGGCGGTGCCCGAGGATGTGGAACGTCTGCTGGCGACGGTGCCCGAATGGTCCGGTCGGCCCGAATCCAATGCCGAGTACATCGATGACTCCCGCACCATGGAGACGTGGACGGTGCGTTACGACGACGGTCGCGTCGTCGGAGTCACTCTTGTGGCTCATCATTTCCCACAGACGGGCGAAATCCACTTCACCGTCGTCGACCGCAGTGCACATGGCCAGGGTGTCGGTTCTGCGATGGTCCGAGCGATCGGTGACGATCTGCGCCGCCGCGGAGTCGAGATGCTGATGGTGAAGACTCTCGGGCCGTCGAAATCTGACCCGAATTACGCGCGCACTCGGCACTTCTACGAGACGGTGGGATTCGTTCCGCTCGAGGAGACCGACCTTTGGGGTGCCGACACCCCCTGCCTCATCATGGCCAAACCTTTGACATGACACTTCCGTCATGGCCGGCAGTGCCGCCACAATATGGACGAGTCCATCTGCGCCCAGTGGAGATCGTTGACATCGAGATGGCACAGGAACTCTCGACCGATCGGTATGTCCCGCAGACGGGAACACTGCCATTCAACGCCACGGCTGCGGAAGCACGGGCATGGATACAACGGCAACAGGGACGACACGACGAGGGGCGGGGCTTCTCATTCACGGTTGCCACGCAGATCAACGACCGAGCGATCGGGCACTGCGGCCTATGGTTGCACAACCTCCCGGAGGGACAGGCGACAGCCGGATATGCGATTGTTCCCTCTTCTCGCCGACAGGGATTCGCCATCGAGGCACTCGTAGCTCTGACCGAGTTCGGGTGGTCAATCCCTCCTCTGCGGCAGATCACGCTACTCATCGAGCCGTGGAATATCGGATCAATACGCACTGCGGAACGAATCGGCTACGAGAACAACGGCATCGTCGCCGAACAACACGAGATCGGCGGAACCCGTCGAGACGTCCTTTCGTACGCACTGGAGCGCCCACAATGAACGGCTCAGATACAACCGACCCTGCAGTCCCGGCCGATCTGCTCACACCCATTCGGGCCGTGGTCTTCGACGTTGGGGAGACTCTGGTCGACGAACACCGAACGTGGGAGCAGTATGCGGCCACTGTCGGTGTGCCCGTCTTGACGGTCTTTGCCATGCTCGGAGCGCTGATTGAGCGGAGAGAAGACCACCGCCAGATTTGGAATGCCCTCGGCGTGGAGGCACCGGTCTCGGCGACGACGATTGCGAACATCGATCTGTACGATGATGCCGCTCCGTGCCTCCAAGCGGCCAAGACAGCCGGACTCGTCGTCGGTATTGCCGGCAATCAGCCTGCAGGTGCGGTTGAGCAGCTGCAGGCTCTCGGTCTGTCGGCCGATTTCGTCGCATCGTCGTTCGAATGGAAGATCGCGAAACCGGCGGGGGCCTTCTTCACCGAGGTCGTCCGCTTCGCGAGCGTGGATGCAGCTGAGATCCTCTACGTCGGTGACCGGATCGACAACGACATCATCCCTGCGAAAAGAGCAGGAATGATGACAGCATTCCTTCGGCGCGGACCGTGGGGTCAGATTCAGCGCCGGTGGCCAGAAGCGGACGCAGCCGACCTGACTGTGGACTCTCTCGACGAGCTCCGAAGAATGCTTTCTCCTCAGAAACCTCACAGCTCCAGCTGAAGCGGGAACTGAGCTGTAAGCAGTGGAGTCCTCACCCGCCGTGGACGCAGAATGAGTACATGACCGATGACGGCAAAGTGTGGGGCATTGAGAAGACGGTGCAGATCAATGCACCGGTCACCGAGGTGTGGCCTCATATTCGGGACGCGAGACTGCTGAGCCGGTGGTGGTGCCCGCCGCCGACAGTCCGGATCACCTTCGATCCCTGCCTGGGTGCCGCCTACTCGGAGCGATACGACGATGGAACCCACTCGTATGCGATCGACGGTGACATTCTCGAGGTCGACCCGCCTCGGGGATTGACGATTCGGCGGACGACGAACGGTCGGTTCGGTGACAGTGACCAGGTCAGCATCAACCTCGGCGATCGGGACTCACAGACCCTCGTCCGTCTGCACCACTCGTTCCCGGACATCCCTGCTCGTCGGCGAGGCGAAGCCTATGACTTCTACGTCGACGGATGGGACTTCAGCCTCAACCTGCTCAGCGCCGAGGTCGCCCGCTCACTTCGAAGCGAATGACCGACCCGAGCGGGACCGGCGAACTTGGTGACGAAGCGATGACAACTATTGTCCGCAACGGCACTCCGGCTTATGGTGAGAAGACACGGACTCATCCGCTTCGCGCCGATGTCAGAGACCCGGCGCAACGTGCGTAACCGCACGTGAGACGGAGTGGATGGACTCACACGAAGGAGTGTCATGGCAGTCTACTCAGCACCCGGTACCGACGGTTCGCTCGTCACGTTCAAGCCGCGCTACGAGAACTACATCGGCGGGGAGTGGGTGCCCCCGAAAGACGGCAACTACTTCGAGAACATCACTCCCGTGACCGGTCAGGTCTTCACCGAGATCCCCAGCTCCACCGCCGACGATGTCGAAACCGCCCTCGACGCCGCCTGGGCCGCCGCGCCGACCTGGGGGAAGACGTCGGCAACGGAACGCGCGAACATTCTGCTCAAGATCGCCGACCGCATCGAATCCAACCTCGAAATGCTCGCCGTCGCCGAGACCTGGGACAACGGCAAGGGCATCCGCGAACCGCTGGCCGCCGACCTCCCGCTGGCCGTCGACCACTTCCGCTACTTCGCCTCGGCGATCCGTGCGCAGGAAGGTGGCATCTCGCAGATCGACGACGACACCGTCGCCTACCACTTCCACGAGCCCCTCGGTGTCGTCGGACAGATCATTCCCTGGAACTTCCCCCTGCTCATGGCCACATGGAAGCTCGCTCCGGCGCTCGCCGCCGGCAACTGCGTCGTCCTCAAACCCGCCGAGCAGACCCCGGCCTCGATCCTCGTCCTCGCCGAACTCATCGGCGACCTGCTGCCGCCCGGAGTCCTCAACATCATCAACGGCTTCGGCGTCGAAGCCGGCAAACCGCTGGCCTCGAACAAGCGCATCCGCAAGATCGCGTTCACCGGTGAGACCACGACCGGACGCCTGATCATGCAGTACGCCTCGCAGAACATCATCCCGGTGACCCTCGAACTCGGCGGCAAGTCACCGAACATCTTCTTCGGCGACGTCCTCGCCGCCGACGACAGCTACCGCGACAAAGCGCTCGAAGGCTTCGCGATGTTCGCCCTCAACCAGGGCGAGGTCTGCACCTGCCCGTCCCGCGCACTCGTCCAGGAATCGATCTTCGACGACTTCGTCGCCGCCGGCATCGAACGCGTGTGCGCCGTCAAACAAGGCAACCCGCTCGACACGGACACCCAGGTCGGTGCGCAGGCCTCGAACGACCAGTACGAGAAGATCATGTCCTACCTCCAGATCGGCAAGGACGAAGGCGCCGAAGTGCTCATCGGCGGCGACAAAGCCGAACTCGACGGTGACCTCGCCGGCGGCTATTACATCCAGCCCACGATCTTCAAGGGCACGAACTCGATGCGCATCTTCCAGGAGGAGATCTTCGGACCCGTCGTCGCACTCACCTCGTTCACCGACTACGACGATGCGATCTCCACGGCTAACGACACCCTCTATGGCCTCGGCGCCGGAGTCTGGGCCCGCAACGGCAACACCGCCTACCGTGCCGGCCGCGACATCCAAGCCGGTCGCGTCTGGGTGAACAACTACCACGCCTACCCCGCACACGCGGCGTTCGGCGGTTACAAGTCCTCGGGCATCGGACGTGAGAACCACCTGATGATGCTCGACCACTACCAGCAGACGAAGAACCTGCTGGTCAGTTACTCCGAAAATGCACAAGGATTCTTCTGATGAGTGATACCACCGACACAGCCGCTCTCGAGTCGACCCCGACGATCGAGGGCGAAGAGAAATCGCGGGTGGCGATGACTCAGGCCACCGTCGACCTGCTGACCAGCCTCGTCGATAAGCACGGACAGCTGATGTTCCACCAGTCCGGCGGCTGCTGTGACGGGTCGTCGCCGATGTGCTTCCCCGAAGGCGACTTCCTCACCTCGGAGGCTGACGTGCTGCTGGGCCACTTCGAACTGCCGATCGACGACGCCGAGAAGGCCGGCCTGGACTTCTGGATGTCGACCGAGCAATTCGAGTACTGGAAGCATACGCATCTGACCATCGATGTGGTGCCCGGACGCGGCAGCGGCTTCAGCGTCGAATCGCCGACGGGCAACCGCTTCATCATCCGCTCGGCGCTCATGGACGCCGCCTGAGCCTGGCCCTTCCGGACGAAGCTGCGCATCCTCGTGGTCACAGCATGATTGTTTGGTCGATCCACCGTGGTTTCCGTTGTCGGGAACGCGGTGGATCGACCAAACACTGTGGCTACCCAACGCAAGAGTCCGCACCCCAACGCAAGAGTGCGCCGCACCAGCGCCGGGGAAGTCACTTCCCCGGCGTCAACTGTTCCGGTTCCCCGAGCGAGAGCATCAGCCGGTTCGCCCAGTTGAAGAACGCCGCACAGTTGAGTGCATCGACGATGTCGCCGTCCTCGAGGCCGGCCTCCCGCAGTGAGCTCACCTGCGCGGGTCCGAACGACTGCGGAGTCAGCGTCAGCGCGACCGAGGCCTCGACGACGGCATCCCACACAGGATCGCCGAGGCGGCCGTCGACTCCTTCATCGAGGAGGACCTGAACGGTGTCGCGCCGACCCGATTCCTCCGTCGCCCGATCCGAGTGGATCGAAGCGCAGAACAGGCACCCGTTGAGCCGTGAGGCCGCCGTCGCCGCGAGTTCGCGTTCGGCCCGCCCGAGACCGTCGGTGGTGTTGAAGAAGATGTCGAGATCCGTCAGCGTCCGCGCCCGCAGGGCCGCGGGGTCCCGGGCCAGCAGCCGGAAGTACGGGTTCTTCGCCCGCCCCGCCTCGATGAGCGCCTCCCGCTGAATCTCCGTGAGATCCGCCTCGGCGACCGGGGCAATCCACGGCACCCACCCCAGACCGGACTGCTGGAAGAGTTCGGGCCGCTTGAGGTCGGGGTACGTGTTCACCCGATCTCCGACAGCGGCCAGGGCATCGACTCCCCGCGCCGAGGCGGCCGCACCGTCCTGATCGGCCGTGCCCGCACCCTCGGGTTCCCGTGGCAGAGAGCCCGGGGCCGGGGCACCGGTCGCTGCCGGCGCGTGGGCGAGTGCCGCCAGCCCGGTGCTGATGCGGATCTGGAAGTTGAGGAACGACACGAGCTGGGCGAGGGTGACGATGCCGTCCTCGTCCCATCCGGCCTCGAGCAGCAGGGCGAGGTGCGCCGGCCGCGAATCGCGCGGATGGAGCGCGAGGAGATGAGCGAACTCGAGTCCCGCGATGAGCCGGGCTCCCAAGGTCTCTTGTGACTGGGCATCGGCGGTGAACCACGGTCCGGGCACATTCTCCGCCGACAGGGCCGCGGATTCGAAGATCCCGTAGGGTCCGCGCACCTCGGTGTGCGAATCGAGCGCGAGCACCGCCTCGTCGAGGAGTTCCGCGACCGACCAGGACGCGGCTTCGTCTTCGTCCCGGAGGAGATCACGATAGAACTCCTCGGCGCTGTCCGAACCGAGCAGTCCGGCCGTGAACGCGGCCACCGCATAGCGCTCCCGGTAGGACACGCCCCGCGGATCCTCGGGTTCGAGGAGAGCCTCGAAGCTCAGTTGGGCATTCTCCTTCGCCTGCGCGCGGTGATCGCGGAGCTGATCGAGGGGATCCCCCGCCGTGATCCCGGCCAGGGCATTGATGATGTCGGGCATCTCAGACCACCTGCTCCGCGTCCACACTCAGACCGAGTGCAGGGGCGACCTCGGTGGCCAAAAGTTCGATCGAACGCAGGGCGGTCTCGTTCGTCGCAGGCACCGAATGGACCTGGAAGCTGACATCGGTGACCCGGTCGAGGACCCGATCGTGAGACAGCCGGTCGATGACCTGTTCGGGGGTGCCGAGATACGTGTCGGTGGCGATGAGGAGTTCGTCGAGGCTCAGTGCTGAGGTGTCATAGCCGACGAGGCGGTCGGCTTCGGCACGCAGGGCCGGTTCGGTGATCTCACGCAGCCTGGGCAGATCCTCGGCGTCGGCGACCACCGCGGTGCGGGAGGCGAGGATCCGCGGTGCGACGCCCTCGGGCAGTTGGGAGAGGTAGGTGTCGATGACGGGCAGCTGCACCTCGTCGAGGCTGGCGCCCGTGTTCTCCTCCGGCCTGGGCTGGGTGCGCGAGAGCATGAGCCCGTCGCCGGCAGCGCCGGCCGCTCCGGCACCACGAGAGGAGAACGTCGCCTGCCACAGCCGGTCGGCCAGGCTCGGCGCCGAGGCGGTGCCATCGGCCGGGGCGGAGTCCGGTCCGGGGTAGAGGAGATGTTCGGTCGGCAGCGCCTGACCTGACAGCAGGGTGCGCAGGGTGTCGAGATTGTCGGCGAAGACCTCGCGGCGGTCCGCGAAGGTCGTTCCGAATGCGGGGAACGACTTCGGGTTCCCGCCCGAGCCGAGTCCGATCTCGAGGCGACCGCGGGCAAGGATGTCGGTGACCGCGGCATCCTCGGCGACACGCACCGGGTTCTCCATCGGCAGGGTGATGATCGCCGTGCCCAACCGGATCCGGGAGGTGCGGGCAGCGGCATGGGAGAGGAAGACGAGGGGCGAGGGCAGGCCGCCCTCGGCCGCGGAGAAGTGATGCTGGGCGATCCATGCGGAATGGACACCGAAGCGCTCGGCAACCTCGATCTGTTCGAGGGCGAAGCGGTAGCGCTGGGGAGCCGAGGCGTCCTCGAGCAGGCGGGTGAAGAACCCGAGCTTCGGTCCGGTCGGACTCTGGTCGCTGGTGAAGCCTGTCATGTGTCTCAGCTTTCTGCTGCTGTGGTCAGCAGTGTCGGGGACGAGGGTCGCGAACCGGTCTGCTGTGTGCCGGCCGAGAGCGCGACCGGAGTCGGTATCGCCTCGAGGAGGGCACGCGTGTACTCGCTGGCGGGGTGAGCGAAGATCTGCTCGGTCCCACCGGATTCGACGAGGTGCCCGCGCGACATCACTGACACCGTATCAGCGATCTGCCGGACCACGGCGAGGTCGTGGGTGATGAACACGTACGTCAGGTCCGACTCCCGCTGGAGCTGGTCGAGGAGGGTGAGGATCTGTGCCTGCACCGTGACGTCGAGAGCCGACACCGCTTCGTCGAAGACGACGAGTTCGGGTTCGACGATGAGGGCTCGGGCGATCGCCACCCGCTGCAGCTGCCCGCCGGAGAGTTCGGCCGGTCGCCGCTCGAGGAAGTCCTGCGGCAGCGCCACCCGGTCCATGATCTCGGCGACGAGGCGGGGCCTACTCGACCGGTCGCCGATGCGGAAGTTGCGCAGCGGTTCGGTCAGGGTCGAGCGGATCGAATGCTTCGGGTCGAGTGCCGAGAACGGGTTCTGATGCACGAGCTGGACGGTGCGGCGGAACTGACGCAACCGCGCCCGATCCCGTCCCGAACGGCCGAAGTCGGCGGCATCGACGTCGCCGATGCGCAGGTGCCCGGACTGGGGGCTGAGGAAACCGGCCAGCGCCTTGCCCGTCGTCGTCTTGCCCGACCCCGATTCCCCGACGATGCCGTGGGTGGTGCCGCGGTCGACGGTGAAGGTGACGTCCTCGACACCGATGACCTGGTCGCCGGTGCGGTCGAAGACCTGGGTGAGCGCATCGACGGAGACGAACGGGCGCGCGGAGGGGTCGGCCGCCTCGGCGGGGGTCTGCCTGCGGACTTTCGTGCGCAGCGCCGGAGCGTCGGCGAGCAGCCGCGAGGTGTACTCGGTCTCCGGGCGGGAGAAGATGCGCTCGGCCTGCCCCGACTCGACGACGCGGCCGGCCTGCATGACCAGCAGCTCGTCGGCGCGTTCGCCGGCGACGGCGAGATCGTGGGTGATGAAGAGGATGCCCATCCCGGTTTCCGCACGCAGTTCGTCGAGGAGGTCGAGCACCTGCTTCTGCATGGTCACGTCGAGGGCCGAGGTCGGTTCGTCGGCGATGAGCAGGCGCGGACGCAGAGCGATGGCCGACGCGATGAGCACACGTTGGCGCATGCCTCCGGAGAGTTCGTGCGGGAACTGATCGGCCCGCTTCTCCGGCTGGTCGATGCCGACCCGCTCGAGCAGGTCGATGACCTGCCTGCGCGCCTCGGCCCGGCCGGCCCGGCGGTGGATGCGCAGCGCTTCGGCCACGGACTTCCCGACGGTCTGCAGCGGATTGAGCGAAGCTCCCGGATCCTGCGGAACGTACCCGATCTGGGCTCCGCGCACACCGCGCCAGCCGGTGGCACCGAGGCCCGTCAGCTCGACATCACCGAGGTGGATCCGCCCGGCCGTGACCTGCGCGGAGGAAGGGAGGAGACCGATGACGGCGTTGGCCGTCGTCGACTTCCCCGACCCGGATTCGCCGACCACGGCGGTCATCGAACCGGGACGGACCACGAGGTCGAGTTCGCTCACGGCCGGAGTCGAGGGGCCGCCTCGGCGGGAGTAGTCGACGGTGAGTCCGTCGATGCGCAACAGCGGGGACTCGGTCATGATGTCACCTTTCGCAGGGTGTTGCCGATCTGGTGGGTGGCGAGCACGATCGCCATGACCACGATGCCGGGGAACACGGTCAGCCACCATGCGGTGGCGACGAAGTTGCGTCCCTCGGCGATGATGAGGCCCCATTCGGGGGTCGGCGGCGGCGTGCCGTAACCGAGGAACCCGAGCGTGGAGATCTGGAGGATCGCGGAACCGATCTGCAGCACCGCCAGTGAGAGCACGGGCGAGATCGAGTTCGGGAGGATGTGGCGGACGAGCACGGAGCGAAACGTGCCGCCGGATCCGTAGGCTGCGGCAACATAATCGCTCGTGTTGATCTGCACCGCCTGCGATCGTGCGAGGCGGGCGAACTGGGCGATGGCGGTGACGCCGACGGCGATGGCCGCGTTGATCGTGCCGAAGCCGAGGACGACGACGATCGAGAGGCTGAGCAGGATCGCGGGGATCGAGAGCAGCACGTCGATGAGCCGCATGAGCACATCATCGAGCCACCCCTTCCGGGTGCCGGCGATGAGTCCGATCGCGGTGCCGACGACGAGCCCGACGGCCACGGCCACGAGCGCAGCCAACAGCGATTGGGAGGCACCGTAGACGACGCGGGTGAACGCATCACGACCGGTCTGATCGGTGCCGAACCAGTGCTCGAGGCTCGGCGGCAGCAGAGCCGGGGTGTCCCCGCCGTCGTTCGGGTCGAAATGTGTGAACAGGCCGGGAAACAGAGCCCACGCGACGGCGATGAGCAGGATGAGGGCGGACACGACGGTGGCCGGGGTGATCGCGGAGCCGCTCAGCCTGGGTCGTCGGCCCTGCGGTCGCGGGCTCCGCGAGCGGGTGAAGACATCGGTGAGGCTCATGATTCGCTGCCCTTCGCTGTGGTGTCCCCAGGCGTCTGGGCCCAGTCGAGGTCGACCCCGACGCTGGCCGCAGAGGCCGTCAGCGCTCGCCGGGTGGGTTCGTCGTGGTTGCGCAGGGCCTTGTTCGCCGAGGCGGCGCTGCGTTTCGTTCGCAGACGGACGTCGATGACGGGGTAGAGGAGGTCCACGACGAGGTTGATGATGACGTAGCCGAAGGTCGCGATCACGACGACGGCGAGCAGGATCGGATTGTCCCGGTGAGTCACGGCCTGAGCGGTGATGAGGCCGATGCCGTTGCGGCCGAACACGGTTTCGGTGACCACGGCACCGGCGACGAGTTCGCCGAATACCAATCCGATGATCGTCAGTCCCGGAAGCACCGCGTTGCGGGCGACGGTGTGGACGAGCAGCCATGACTGGGAGGCACCCTTGGCGGTGGTGACCTTGACGAACCCGGAGGCCTGGACCTCGGTGATCGAGCGGATGAGGACCTGCGCGATCGGGGCCGAGAGCGGAACCGCCACGGTCAGCGTCGGAAGGACGAGCGCCTCGGCGGGGCCGGGTTCGACGACGGAGACGAACCCGAGCTGGAAGGAGAAGACCTGGATGAGGAGGATCCCGAGCCAGAACACGGGGATCGAGATGAACAGGCTCGGCACCGAGTCGAGGATCCGGCGGATCCAGGACAGCGGCCCGGCGGTCGGGCCGGACGTGGCGAGGACGGCGATGATGACGGCGAGCACGACGGCGGTGACGAATCCCGAGGCCGCGAGCACCGCAGTCGAGGGCAGGGCCGCGGCGATGATCGTCGATACGGCGGCTCCGGTCTGCACCGAGTATCCGAAGTCCCCGGTGAGGAAGCCTGTGAGGCTGAGGAGATAGCGGCTGGCCCACGAGTCGTCGGCGCCGGTCGCCTCCCGGATATCCGCGATCTGGTCGGGGGAGAGGCCCAGCGCGGGATCGGCGAAGCGGGCGGTCACGCCGTCGCCGGGAATGAGGCTGAGCAGGATGAACGCCGCGGTGAACGCCAGGAGCAGGACGAGGATCGCCTGCCCGAGGCGGAGGGCGAGGTAGCGGATGTCGAGGATCATTTCTCTCCTGCCAGCCAGGTGCCGTAGAAGTCGGGACGGCCGACGGGTTCGGTGGCGAAGCCGTGGACGCGGCGGCGGAAGGCGAAGACCTGCGGCTCTTCGAAGAACGGCAGCACGTAGGCCCGGTCGACGAGGTAGTCCTGGACCTTCTCGGCGGCGCTCTGGCGCTTCTTCGCATCGGGTTCGGCCGCGAGGGCGTCGAGGAGTTCGTCGACCTTCGGATCGACGGAGCCGTCGTCGGCATCGGTGCGGTCGGGGCCGTTGAGGAAGACGTCACGGTTGACCGAGGAGTAGTTCGAGCGCAGGTTGTCGAAGTCGGCGCGGGCGACCATCGAATGGTATATCTGCACGGTGTCGAGTTCGAGGGCGTCGAGTGTCTGCTTCGACTGGTCTCCGGGGTTGATCGACAGGCGCACGCCGACGCGGCGCAGCTGCTGTTGGATGAGGGTCTGGACCTCGTTCGAGCGGGGCTGGGGGAGGGCGATGTTGACGGTCAGCGCCAACGGCCGCCCGTCCTTGACGCGATAGCCCGCCGAATTGCGTTCGGTCCAGCCGGCCTTGTCGAGGAGTCGGCCGGCTTCATCGGGGTCGTAGACCCACGAACCCGACTGGTCCTTGTAGCCCATCGCTCCCTTGGCGAGCAGACCGGTGGCCAGCGGATAGTTCGGGGTGAAGAGCTTGTCGACGATCTCCTGCCGGTCGATGGCGGCGATGAGTGCGCGGCGGACGTCGATATCGGCCAGCAGATCGTGGCGGAACCGGAAGTTGATGCTGTTGTTGATTCCGTTCGTCGCCTTCGCATAGAGGCGCAGACCCTGTTCAGTCACGCGGGATTCGTCTGGCGCCTGGACGTCGCGGACGCCGTCGGCCTGGCCGGAGAGCACGGCTCCGATGCGCACCGAGTATTCGTTGTTCGTCAGATAGTCGATGCCGTCGAGGTGGGCTCGGCCCTGATGCTTCAGGTGCGGGGGAGCCCAGTCGTAGTCCTCGCGGACCCGGACCGAGAGCTTCGTACCGATGGTCTCATCCGTGATGTAAAAGGGTCCGCAGGTGTGGATCTGCTTCGCTCCGCCGGGACCGAAGCCCTCGGCATCGAGATCGAGGGTCGAATCGGAGAGCAGACCGGCATTCATCGTCGAGGTCGCCTGCGCGAACCCGGGGGAGGGCGCGGAGAAGTGGAAGCGCACACGGCGGTCATCGAGGACTTCGCTGCGCTCATAGTTCGAGATCTGCTCGGACACCGGCAGGGTGCGCGATTCGTCGCCCTTGCCGAACAGGTCGAAGTTCTTCGCGACATTCTCCGGGGTCAGCGGGGTCCCGTCGGAGTAGGTGACTCCACGACGGAGTGTGAACGTGTAGCTCGTGGCATCGGCGTTGGTCTCAGGCAGCTCGATCGCCAACCACGGATGCAGCTCGAGGGTCTTCGGGTCCTGCCACAGCAGACGTGCGGAGATGTTGTTCATGATCCCGCCGTTGGGGTAGAAGCCGACCGACGGCGGGTAGAGCAGAGTCCAGGTCTGCGGTTCGAAGTACGTGAGCACTCCACCCTGTTCCGGTCTGCCGTCGGCCAGGGGCGAGGTGTCCGTGGGAGTGCAGGCGCTGAAGAGAGCGATCGATCCGATCCCGAGTCCGAGGCCGAGCATGCCACGGCGAGTCGTGGTCGTATGGTTCAACAATCTGCTCCGTTCGTGCGCATGAGTCGAGTTAAGCCGATCGGTGCGGTGAGCGTCAATTCCGGCTTAACATTGAGACATGTCCCTGGCTGCCGATTTCGACCATCTTGTCGTCGCCGTACCGAATCTTGCCGATTCTGTTGAGCAATGTCACAACGTGCTGGGAGTGCGACCTATTCCCGGCGGCGCTCATCCCGGGCTCGGGACGGCCAATGCGCTGCTCGGACTCGAAGTCGCAGCGCTCGGTCCCGGTGCTCGCACCTATCTCGAGATCCTCGGCCCCGATCCCGACCAGGATCCGGCGCTCGCCGCCGCGCGACTGAGCGGCATCACCGCACCGACAGTGCAGCGGTGGGCGATCCGCCCCCGCGATTTCGACGGACTCGTCACGCAGGCCGCACGGACACTCGGGTCCGAGTGCGGCACCCGGGTCGACCTCGGCGAGGTTCATGACATGACCAGGCGGACACCCGACGGAGGCCTGCTCGAATGGAGGCTGACCAGGCGGACTCCGCTCGCCCTCGGCGGGATCCAACCGTTCCTCATCGACTGGAAGGATTCGCCGCACCCGGCAGAGCAGGACATGCCGAGCGTCGAGCTCGAACGACTGTGGGCCGAAACCCCGGAGGTCGACAGGACTCGCAGTGTTCTGCGATTCTTGGACGCTACCCTCGAAGTCGAGGCAGGGGACACCGAATCCCTGCACGCCACACTGAAAGGTCCGGGTGGATCATGGACGCTCTGAACATTCCCGCCGAACTCGACCATCTCATCATCACCGTGCCCGACCTCGAGGAGGGAATCGCCGCCGTCGAAGCCGCCACCGGCGTCCGCGCCGTCCCCGGCGGTCGCCACCCCGGCATGGGGACTGCGAATGCGCTGCTCGGATTGGCGCCTGCCGGCTGGGCCGACGGTGCGCACACCTATCTCGAGATCCTCGGTCCTGATCCGCAGCAGGAAGCGCCGGCTGATGGGACGCTGCCGCTCGACGCCCACCTCGCCGAGGGTCCGACGATGCAGACCTGGGCCATCCACCCGGCGGCGTTCCTCGTGAAGATTGCGGCCGCGAACACCGCCGGCATCGACTTCGGCGAGGTCCGGGACATGTCCCGGGAGACTGCCGAGGGGGAGCTGCTCGAATGGCGGCTGACCTCCCGTTCCCCGCTGCCGCACGAGGGTGCGCAGCCGTTCCTCATCGACTGGGGAGAATCGACGCACCCCGCCGAGGCGGCCCTGCCCACCCTCGAGCTGCTCGAATTCCGGGTGGAATCCCCGCAGCCCGACGCGGCGTCGGAAGTGCTCGAGGTGCTCGGCGCCGGCGACACTGAGGTCGTCGCAGGCGGCGAATGCCGGCTGCGGGCGAAGCTGCGAGGGCCCGGAGGTCTCCTCGAGTTCTGACAATGCGGCTAGACTCGCAGACGTGGTCACTCATCTCCGTCTTCGCTCCCGTCTCGTCCCCACGATCGCTGCGGCGGCCCTGCTGCTCGGGCTGAGCGCCTGCGCACCCGCCGGCGATGAGGAGACCCGGCCGACGCCGCATGCGGCGGAGACGATCGGCGACGGCTCCACGGCCCCCACCTCGTCGGACGAGCCGACGGAAACGCCCTCATCGACGGAGACCTCGAACGTCGACGATGCGGGAGCCGCTGGGGTGAGCGAAGACGACATCGATATGCACGGCAGCGGCAGATGGGATCGGCCGAAGGAGGAGACCGGGCCCAACCGCGACGAGGGGAAGACGTTCAAGGTTGCCCTGCGGGTCGAAGACAATCTGCCCATCGACGTCGACCAGGCCGGGGACTTCATCATCAGCACCCTGCAGGACGAACGCGGCTGGCAGGACCTCGATGACGTGTCGATCGAACTCGTCGACGAGGGCCAGGATGCGATGATCTCGATCGCCAGCCCCGACACCGTCGACGAGATGTGCCTGCCCCTGCGGACCCTGGGCAAACTGTCCTGCCGCAACGGGAACAACGTCATCCTCAATGCCAAACGCTGGGTCTCGGCGACCGATGAGTTCGACGACATCGTCCAGTACCGGCAGTACCTCATCAATCACGAGGTCGGCCACGCGCTCGGCCACGGCCACGAATCCTGCCCCGGTCAGGGCAAGACCGCACCGCTCATGCAGCAGCAGACGAAGGGCCTGCAGGGCTGCAGACCCAACGGCTGGCCCTCGAAGGGCTAGGCACTCGTCAATTCGGGCGACCTCAGTCGTCAAGCGGGTCGTACGGGGTCTGTCGGACCAGCGCTGTGCCGCTCGGGTCATCCTTCCCGCCGTGGAAGACCACCGCGGTCGTATCCGGAGCATCGCCGTAGACGACCGGTCCGCCTTCCTTCGCGGGCTTGCCGATCACCGGCAGGTCGGGATCGGTTGTTGCCGGTCCGCCGCTGACGACGACCGCAGGGCCACCGGGCAGGCCGTCGGGAACGGGCGCAGCGAAGTCGTCGTAGAGATCGAGGTGAGTCTCTCGACCGATGCCGTCCTGCGCCGGGCCGGAAGCGACGGGGTCGGCTCCAGGCGACACGATGATGAGGTAGGAACGTTCTCCGCGAGGATTCGGAGGATACTCGCCATCGTAGGTCTCGACATGATGAGTGAGAGCCGAGACGACGAATCCGCGGCCCGAGTCGAAATCCACGGGTTTCGGCTCGAGGAGTTCGACGAGGGCTTCGTCGAGCATTCCCGAGGAATTATCACTCTCAGGTGTCAGCGGGAGCGAATTCAGCAGCTTCTTGGCCTTGTCGTCCGTCCATGAGCCGGCCAGGAGCCTGTCGGTCAGCGCGGGTGATGTGTACGCCTTTCCGTACTTGGTCTCGACGCTGAAGGCGTTGACGCCGTCGGCGATGTCATCGGCATCGACCCGGACCACGCCATCGTGCTGTTCGAGGGCCTTCCCGCCGATGGGAGTGACGCCACCGGCCTCGGATTCATCGTCGACGAGGTAGTACCGGCCTCCGTCGTCACCGCTGAAGCCGTCGACGGAATCGACATCCAAGGGAATGATCGCGTTGTCGAACGAACCCTGCGGCGTCTCGGATGAGAAGTACCCCATATTGTCGTCCCACCCGCTGTTGGTGTGCTTGCGCACCGTGAGGAGGTCGAGCACGTCATCGTCACCGTCGGCATATGCGGCGAAATAGGCGATGTCAGCGTCTCCGTCCGCCCCGTCGGCTCCGTGCCCGGCCCACAGCAGGTAGTAGGTGATGTCGTCTGCGCGGGGCAGCCGTTGGGCAGCGTCTCGGATGAACCCGGCGTCGCCGGCCAGGCTGCCATGCGGCGTCCAGCCGATTCGCCCGTACTCGACATTGTCAGGAAGCGCGCCCTGGACCGCCGGATCGTCTGGGCGGAGGAGCTGGGGGATCGCAATTGCCGCTGCGCCGAGAACGGCGATCACGGCGCCGACCGCCCACGGCCAGCGTCGCCGTCGCCTCGGCAATTCCTGCGCGGCGTCATCATCACGCGTACTCGGCTCCGATGCGGTGCTCAAGTCCTCTTCCGGCTGCTCGCCTTCGGCCCCCATCGGCCAACCCCTCCCAGTGGAATCTGGTTCGATTCTAGTCCGCAGGCAGCCGTCACATCAGTCCCCGGCAGAGACAACGCAGGCCCCGCGATTGCGGGGCCTGCGAATGGTGTTGCTCGGAAGCGCGGATCGGTGCTTGAGCGAACCGATCAGTGCCTCGGTGAGCGGCGCTTCAGGGAGTATTCTCCGGCTCCCTGCGTCGCCTCCTCGTATTCGACCTCATCGCTGACCGAGCTCGTGCCCGAAGGGGTGAGCGAACCCGGCTGTTCGACGATCGCGATGCTGTCGGTGGCGACGACCTCACGGTTGTGGTCTGCCGGGGCGCCGGCATCGACCTTCGTCGCCAGAGCCTTCTCACGCACGAACATCAGGATGATCGCCGCGATGATTCCCAGCGGGCAGACCCACAGGAAGATCGGCACAAGCGCATCGCTGTAGGCGTTGACGATGATCGAGTGGATCGGATCCGGCAGCGACTTGACCACCTCGGGGGTGAGTGAATTCGACCCCGTGCCCTTCATCGCCTGAGCGCCCTGGGGACCCAGCGACTTGATGCCGTCTTCGAGGTTGGACGCCAGCCGCGAGGTGAAGAGCGAACCGATCAGCGACATGCCCAGCGTGCCGCCGATCTGGCGGAAGAAGTTGTTCGAGGCCGTCGCCGTGCCGACCATCGCCACCGGGAAGGAGTTCTGGACGATGAGCACGAGCATCTGCATCGACAGACCCAGACCGAGGCCGAGCACGCACAGGCAGCCGATGACGACGAGCACGTTCTGATCGGCCGTGACGAAGGTGCCCATGAGGAAGAGGGCGACACCGACGATCGCGCTGCCGAGCACCGGGTACCACTTGTAGCGTCCCGTCTTCGAGACGACGAAGCCGATGATCACGGAGCTCGGGAGCATCACCGCCATCATGGGCACCATGAGCAGTCCGGCCTTCGTCGCCTCGATGCCGTGGGCCATCTGCAGGAACGTGGGCATGTAGGACAGGACGCCGAACATGCCGATGGCGATGCACATGCCCGCGATCGTGCAGAGGACGAAGTTCTTGTCCTTGAAGACGAACATCGGAATGACGGGTTCGGCCACGGCCTGCTCGACGAAGACGAAGACGACGGCGCTGATGAACGCGATGGCGATGAGACCGATGATGATCGGGTCGTCCCAGTCGTACTGGTGCCCGCCCCACGAGGTGGTGAGGATGAGCGCCGAGGTGAATTCGGCGATGAGGATCATGCCGGCGACGTCGACATGGCGTTTGACCGACCGGTCCGACTTCGGAACCTTGAGGAAGATGATGGCGGCGATGAGTGCGAGAACACCGAAGGGCAGGTTGAGCGCGAACGTCCAGCGCCAGCCCGGACCCTCGGTGATCCAGCCGCCGATCAGCGGTCCCGCCACCGAGGTGACTGCGAAGTTCGCCCCCATGATGCCCATGTACGGGCCGCGTTTGCGGGCAGGCACGACCGCGGCGATGAGCGCCTGCGAGAGGATGATGAGGCCGCCGCCGCCGAGTCCCTGAATGACGCGGGCGGTGATGAGGACGGCCATGTTGTGGGCGAGGAATCCGACGATCGATCCGAGGATGAACATGCAGATGGCGAAGATGAAGATCTTCTTGCGGTTGAACGAGTCTCCCAGTTTGCCGTAGATCGGCATCATGATCGTCGACGCCAGCATGAATGCCGTCGAGACCCAGAGCATCTGGTCGACGCCGTCGAGGTCGCCGACGATGGTCGGCAAAGCGGTGGCCAGCATGGTCTGGTTGAGCGAGAACATGAACATTGCCAGCATCAGGCCGACGAAGAGCAGGATCACCGAGGATGTCTCGATCTCGGACTCCTCCTCAGCGCCGTGCTGCTTGGCGGCAGCGGGCTCGGTGGCGGTGGTGGTCATTTCAGCCTTTCTAAGAGGGTCAGGAACAGCTCGACGGAGGAGGTGAACGCCTGGTCCACCCGCTCGTCGTCCAATTCGTGTTCGGTGTCGAATCTCGCCGAGGCGAAAGCATGCTCGATCGGGATGCTGCACAACTGCGCGAGCATCCGGGTGGCTCGTGCCGCAGTCTCGTCATCGGAGAATTCGGTTCCCCGACGTTCGACCCGCCGGCGGATTCCGGTGATGATCTGCTCGGAGAAATGCCGCTTCGTCTCCATGCTGAGCATGCCGAGCTGCGGATGCCGAGCCTGGATCGCACGCAGCTTCTGCTTGTTCGCCGAGCGCGGCAGCAGGAACTCGAAGGCGGCGCGGATGGTGAAGGCGAGATCCTCCACCAGACGCTCGCGCCTGGGCTCGAAGTCCTCGATGAACGACTGCAGTTCGACGGCGACGTCATCGGAGATCGTCAGCCCGACGATCGCCATCTCCTTGGTGGGGAAATAGTTGAAGAACGTGCGGGTCGAGACCTCCGCGGCTTCCGCGATCCGGGCCACGGTCACCTCGTCGAGCCCATGATCGAAGACGAGATCGACGGCCGCGGCGTGGATGGACGCGCGGCGCTCACGAGTCTGACGCTCGCGCAGGGATTCGGTCGGTTCGAAAGTCACCTGAAAATTATGCACCTCTTGCAAATTTGCATCAAGTGCAGAACTGCATTCGATGCATTTATCGGCGGTGATGTTGTTCACATGTCATCGTCGGACGTCTTCTGGGTGGGAATATCCGTGCCACTCCTCCTGTTGATTGAGTCGTATACGCTCAACTTTGAAAGAGGAGGTCAGCTTTGGCCACGTTCTATGGATCCGCAGGGTCGGGCGGCGACTCGTTCGACGAGTTCCTCGCTCGCTTCCTCCAGGGTCAGCACGGAGCCCGTCGAGGACGCTCCGTCGACATCAATCGGCTGCTGAGCAAGCGCAGTCATGAGGTCATCGAAGCCGCCGCGGAATTCGCCGGTCGGCACGGTCAGTCCGAGGTCGATGCCCTCCACATCCTGCGTGTCATGGTCGATTCCGAACCCGGAATCTCGGCCGTGCGTCAGGCCGGTGCCGATCCCGAGGCGATCGCGCACAGCATCGAGGAGCGCCTGCCGGCGACCACCGACACCGAGGCGGAATCCTCGCCCTCGCTGACCGGTTCGGCCCAGCGAGCCCTGCTCGATGCCTACCAGGTCGCGCGGGCCTTCGGCTCGACCTACATCGACCCCGAGCACATCTTCTTCGCCTTCGTGCTCAACCAGGAGATGCCCGCCGGGCGCATCCTCGCCCAGGCCGGTGTCACTCAGGCCGCTCTGCAGGCAGGTGCTGAAGCCGCCGAAGCCCAGGGCATGCAGCCCGGGCAGGGAGCCGACGTCGACGAGGGTCAGGAAACGGTGCTCGAGAAGTACGGCACCGACCTCACAGCGCTCGCCGCCGAGGGTCGTCTCGACCCCGTCATCGGACGCGCAGACGAGATCGAACAGACCATCGAGATCCTCGCCCGCCGGACGAAGAACAATCCTGTCCTCCTCGGCGAGGCCGGCGTCGGCAAGACCGCGATCGCCGAAGGTCTGGCGCAGGCCATCCACTCCGGCGAGGTGCCCAGGCAGCTGCAGGGCAAGCGCATCGTCTCCCTCGACATGCCGGGCATGCTCGCAGGAACCCGCTACCGCGGTGACTTCGAGGAGCGGCTGACCGGGGCGCTGGGCGAAATCGCCGAGGACGGGAACATGATCGTCTTCGTCGACGAACTCCACACCCTCGTCGGTGCCGGAGGCAACGGCGAGTCGAACTCGATGGACGCCGGGAACATCCTCAAGCCGCGGCTCGCGCGCGGCGATCTGCACATGATCGGCGCGACCACGCTCAAGGAGTACCGGACCATTGAGAAGGACTCCGCCCTCGAACGCCGGTTCCAGCCGGTGACCGTGGGTGAGCCCAGCGTCGAGGATGCCGTGACGATCCTCGAGGGACTGTCGGACCGCTATGCCGAATTCCACGAGGTCACCTACACGCCCGAGGCGATCCGTGCCGCGGTGGAACTGTCGAACCGCTACATCACCGACCGGTTCCTGCCGGATAAGGCCATCGATCTCATCGACCAGGCAGGTGCCCGGATGTCGCTCTCGCGCGGGCCCGGCGTCGACATTGATGCGCTCAAACTCAAGCTCTCCGAGCTCGAAGCCGAGAAGAAGTCGGCCATCGAGGTCGAGGACTACGAGCGTGCGGGCGGTCTGCGCGATGAGATCACCGAGCTGAGCACCCGGATCGAATCCGCGGAGAACCCGGAGACGGTCGAGTCCGCGAAGACCGCCGCCGAGGCGGTCATCGGCGAACAGGAGATCGCTCAGGTCGTCTCCCGGGCCACCGGAATCCCGGCGGCGCGGATGACGCAGAGCCAGAAGGCTCGTCTGGCGACGATGGAAGACGTCCTCCACGACCGGGTAGTCGGCCAGGACGAGGCCGTGACCGCGGTCTCCCGTGCCATCCGCCGCAGCCAGACCGGAATGGCCGACCCGGACCGACCGATCGGAAGCTTCCTCTTCCTCGGCCCGACCGGCGTCGGCAAGACCGAGCTGGCCAAGGCGCTGGCACAGACCCTGTTCGACGACGAGTCGGCGATGATCCGCTTCGACATGAGCGAATTCGGCGAACGCCACACGGTCTCGCGCCTCGTCGGTGCTCCTCCCGGCTACGTCGGCTACGACGAGGCCGGGCAGCTGACCGAGCAGGTCCGTCGTCGCCCGTATTCGGTCATCCTCCTCGACGAGGTCGAGAAGGCGCACCCGGATGCGTTCAACCTGTTGCTGCAGGTCCTCGACGACGGACGTCTGACCGATGGTCAGGGCCACACGGTCGACTTCCGCAACACCGTCATCATCATGACGTCGAACCTCGGTTCGGAGTTCATGTCCGGCAATCCGCTGGGCTTCAGCTCCGGTGCCGCCGAGGATGCGGAGAAGGATCTCAAGGCGAAGGTCATGGGCCGGCTCAAGGAGTTCATGCGCCCCGAGTTCATCAACCGCATCGACGACACCGTGATGTTCTCACGGCTCGACCGTGAGCAGCTGCGGTCCATCGTGGAGGCGCAGCTGGCCGCCAGCCGGGCACGGGTCGAGGCGCAGGAGATCTCCCTCGAGGTCTCGCCCGAGGCTCTCGACTGGCTCGCCGAGAAGGGCTACGAACCCGAGTTCGGCGCCCGTCCGCTGCGTCGGGTGATCCAGCGCGAACTCGATGACCGGATCGCCGATCTCCTCGTCACCGAGGCGGTCGACGAGGGCGGACGCATCCGCGCCGCCGTCGTCGACGGGGAACTCTCGGTCGAGGCCGTGACCCGACCGGAGATCGTCATCGCCTGATCGCCGAGGTGGCCGTGCACCGGCCGTCGACGCGAAGAGCCCGGGGCGAAGGATTCCGATCCTTCGCCCCGGGCTCTCTCATATTCATGACTCCGGCGTCGTTCGGCTGGCTCAGTCGGTGACGCGCGCTTCGTTTGCCGGCTGTGGCTCGTTCGCGCCCAGAACGCGGTTGAGCACGAGCCTCTCACAGAGCGTCCATGTGGTCGTCGTCGCCAGGTAGAGCGCGGCGGCCAAGGGCACGAAGAGAGCGAAGATCGCGGTGAGGAAGGGCATGAAGCTCAGCGTCTTCATCACTCCCGAGAGGTCGGGCATCGCCGGTGCGTCCGAGGCTGACCGTGTTGCGGTTGGGCTCGCGGCCGGAGTCTCGGGCACGGCCGGGGTGAGCAGGTGGCGGGAGAATCCGGCGACGACGGCGATGAGCACGACGAGGACGAGGTAGACGGTGATCGCGGTCCCGGTCAGGTCTCCGGCGCCGAGCAGTGTGAGAAAGCTCGTGTTCAGGGGCAGTCCGAAGAGCATGTGTCCGAGCAGCTCGTTGGTGTGACCGCTGATCGTCGAGTGGATGAACAGACCGTAGACGGCCATGAGCACGGGTGTCTGCGCGAGCACCGGCAGGCAGCCGGCGAAGGGGGAGGCGTTCTCCTCCTTGTACAGGGCCATGAGCTTCTGCTGCATGAGTTCGGGCTGCTTCTTGTACTTCGTCTGCAGCGCGCTGATCTTCGAGGCGAGCCGGCGACGGGTGATGCCGGCCTTGACCTGGGAGACTCCGACGGGAATAAGCACGGCCCGGACGAGGACGGTGAGCACGATGACGGCCAGGGCCGCGCTGAAGCCGCCGGTCAGGGGTTCGAGGAATGAGCTGATCGTCGTCACCACCGCATAGGCTGGTTCGACGAGCAGACGGATGGGCAGGAATTCGTAGATGTTCATGGGGGTCCTTCGCAGAGGTGGTGTGCCTGGCCCGCATAGGGGCAATACGGCACAGAGGTCGATGGGGGATTGCGATCATCGACATGACTGCGACGTCGGGATTCACAGGGCACTATGACAGTGCGGAGGACCGTGGAGCCTGGCGGGTCGGAGGACCCGTGGAGGCAGAGGTGCGCCGAGGAGGCGCGGGGAGACGTCGCTTCAGCCGATGAGGCGAGCGACGGATGAGGGTGCTCTGGCCAGTGCCGTACCCGGGGTGCCCGGTTCTTCGGGCATGCGGAATTCGCGGATGCTGCGGCGTGCGTCCGGCAGAGACGGAGGTCGCACCGACAGTGACAGCACACGCAGCAGTGCCATGCTCGCCCATGCGGCGATCGGCGTCAGCAGGGCTGCGCCGAGGAGGGCGAGGACGATGAGGTGAGTGGGGGACTGGGGGACGACCGAGTCGAGGTCGGCGGAGAGTACGACGACGAGCAGCTGCAGAGTCAGCCACAGATTCGCGAGCATCTCATCCCCCTTTCCGAATGCCCCGATGCTAACACGCCGGCCTGCGTGTCCCGCCCAGAATCACACCATCCGATCCGCTTCCAGCGGGAACGATCCGCTCACGGCAGAGAAGGGTCATGCGATCGAGTCCGCCCTGCCAGGCTGAGCTCATGACCATACAACACGCACTGCTCACCCCGCCCGATTCCTACCGACTGGCGACCTGGAACGACTCCGACGAGCCGACCACGATCCCGATCCCCGAATCCCAACGGATGCTCTACGCCTACCGCTCCGTCGTCTTCAACGGGGAGCTGAGGGACGAGAACGGCATGGAGATCATCTCCCGCCTCGTGCTCCTCTCCGCCGAAGACCCCGAGGCCGACATCCACCTGTGGATCAACTCACCGGGAGGGTCCGTGCCGATGATGCATGCGATCGCCGACACGATCGCGACCCTGCCGAACGATGTCGTCACGATCGCGTTCGGGTGGGCCGCCTCGGCGGGGCAGTTCGTCCTCAGCCTCGGCACCCCGGGCAGACGTCTCGCCCTGCCCCACGCCCGCATCCTCCTCCACCAGGGTTCGTCGGGCATCGGCGGTGCCGCCGCCGACATCGAACTGCAGGGCAGCGACCTGCGCGACGTCCGCGATTCCGTCCTCACCCGACTCGCCGAGGCTGCGGGGCAGACCTATGACACGATCTTCGCCGATTCCCTCCGTGACAGATGGTTCACCGCCGAGGCAGCCCGTGAGTACGGACTCATCGACCGGATCCTCGAGTCCCCGACAGATCTCCACGGACCGATCGGAGCGGGCCGATGAGCCAGTACACCATTCCCAACGTCGTCGACCGGTCCGGTGGGAGTGAGAAGATCGTCGACGTCTACTCCCACCTGCTCGGCAATCGGATCATCTACCTCGGCGTGCCCATCGACGACGGCGTGGCGAACACGATCATCGCCCAGCTGCTCCACCTCGACGCGAGCAGTCGGGAGCTGCCGATCGCCATGTACATCAACTCTCCGGGCGGTTCGCTGACCGCGATGACCGCCATCTATGACGCCATGCACCACATCGGCTCTCCGGTGGCCACCACCTGCATCGGGCAGGCGGCCGCCGACGCCGCGGTGCTGCTCGCCGCCGGCGAGCCGGGTCAGCGGTCCATGCTCGAACACGCCCGCGCCGTGCTGCGTCAGCCTCATGCCGAAGGGGCCAGGGGGACGATCCCCGATCTCATCGTCGCCGCCGACGAGATCGTTCGGCAGCGCCGCGAAGTCGAAGGAATGCTCGCTGCCAGCACCGGGCGGTCGGAGGAACAGATCCACAGCGACCTCGACCGGGACCTCGTCCTCGACGCTCGGGCGGCCCAGGAGTTCGGACTCATCGACGCCATCGTCTGAAGGATCGAGGTGCTCAGGCGGCCAGGGAGAGCTGTGCCTGTCCGGCTGCCGGGGGAGTGGGCGCGGCCTGAACCGAGCGGATCGACGTCAGGGTTGCCGAAGCGAAGCGTCCTGCGTCCATGACGCCGGCCGCGAGCACGAGGACCTGCGGCAGCTCAAGCCCGAGGACGACGGCGACGGCCTCGATGACCTCGGACGACGGGTCCTTCAGCCCGCGTTCGACCTCGGAGAGGAACTGCGTCGACACACCTGATCGGCGGGAGACCTGGGCCAGGGTGAGGCCGAGGTCGGTGCGGCGAAGCCGCAGGGCGCGACCGAGGGCCTCACGCCACAGTGGCGGCGTCGGGGTGGTAGGCGAGGGTGCAGTCATGGGGCGATCCTACGAAACGCAGCGCCGCCTCGGCGAGGGTTTCTGCTCTGAGCAGATGATGTGAATGGATGCTGTCACGTGAAGTGGCCCACAGGCATTGAGGTAACCACGGTGAGTCAGGTTAGGCTGGCCTATGTCAATACTCTGGGGTCGTTGAGACCCCGCCCACTGTCGAAAGGACAGGAATGTCAGTTCCTCGCAGCCGTCGTGCTGTCATCGCCGGGGCCCTCGTCGCTCTCTCGCTCACCGCTACCGCGTGCGGTCAAGGGTCGCAGGCCGCCGAAGGGTCCGGCTCCGGAGACTTCGAGACTGTGAAGATCAAGCATGCGCTGGGCACGGCCGTCATCGAATCCGAACCCGAACGAGTCGTCACGCTCGGACAGGGCTCGACCGAGACCGCGATCGCGCTGGGAAAGACCCCGGTCGGGATGGAGGAGTACGCGTGGGGCAGTGACGATTCCGGCTACATGCCGTGGATCAAGGAAGCGATCGATGAGAAGGGGGACGAGCTGCCGAAGCAGGTTCAGGGTGACACCGAGCTCGACGTCGAAGCCATCGCCGAACTCGACCCCGACGTCATCCTCGCCCCCTGGTCGGGCATCACCCAGAAGCAGTACGACAAGCTCACGGACATCGCTCCGACCGTGGCGTACCCGAAGCAGCCGTGGACGATCGAATGGGATGACCAGATCACGACGATCGGCAAGGCGCTCGGTCACGAAAAGGAATCCGAAGGCCTCGTCGAGGACATCAAGAAGCAGCTCAAGGACGCCAAGCGCGACGAGTACAAGGACCTCACCTTCTCCTTCGTCTACAACGACGGACCCGGCACGCTCGGCGTCTTCTATCCCACCGAACAGCGCGTGGCCATGGTCTCCGCCCTCGGCCTGACCCCGGACCCGGTCATCGACGAGCTGAAGAAGGACTACGACGAACCGGGCACTGACTCGGCACTCATCGGTCTGGAGAACGCCGACAAGCTCAACGACTCCGACCTCCTCTTCACCTTCTACGCGGATGAGAAGAACCGGAAGGAAGTCGAAGGCCAGGGCCTGTACGCGAACATTCCCGCGGTCAAGGCCGGAGCCGTCGTGGCCCCGGACGATCAGCCGTTCGTCACCGGCTCCTCGATCATCAACCCGCTCACCGTGCCGTGGACGCTCAAGCGCTACGTGCCGATGATCGATGAAGCCGTGAAGAAGCTCGACAAGTAGTCGTTCCCGCTCAGTTCAGGGCGCTGAGCTTCTTCCAGTCGTCCCAGCTGTAGACCCAGTCGGAGATGTCGCTGTCTTCGGTCGACAGGCTGACGTCCGAACCGGTGATCTCGACGGGATCGCCGAAGATCGCGGTGTCGTAGTACTGCTTGGCGCGTTCGGTGGTGAGGTTGATGCAGCCGTGGGAGACGTTCTGAGAGCCCTGCACTCCGGCCGACCAGGGGGCGGCGTGAATGAATTCGCCGTTGTTGTGGATGCGCACCGCCCACTGCACGTCGGTCTCGTAGTCCCACTGTTCTGAGGTCATCGTGTAGTCCGCGGACTTGGCCATGACAACGTGGGTGCCGTTGTACGACGGGGACTTCGGGGCGCCGAGCGAGGCCGGGAAGTCCATGACCTCTTTGCCGTCGCGGGTCACCGTCATCCGGTGGGTCTTCGCGCTGGCCTCGACGACCTGTTTGCGCCCGATGTCGAAATCGAGGGTGAGATCGTTCTGCCCCACACTGTTCTCTCCGGTGGGCACGTTCTTCAGCGGCGCATCGACGGAGACCTTCGAATGCGCGGGCCAGAACTCCTTGGGCCGGAAGTGCAGGCGGGACTGCGGGTCGTCGGGCAGCCAGGCCCACGAGCCCTCGATCTTGCGCTCCTTGCCGTCCTCATCGGTGACCTTCACCGACAGGCGGTGTTCGACGTCGTCGCGGAATTCCTTGGACACGGTGGAGCCGAAAGTGAGCATGATCGGGGCTGCGACACCCACGGTCTGATCATCGGACAACGTCGTGCGCACCGACATCGGCGAGGCATCGGAGGAGCCGACGGTGACGTCGGTGGAGACATCGACCTCGTCGCCATCAGGTGTGGTCGCTGTGGCCGTGAGTGTGTAGCTGCTGTCGGCGACGAGGTCGTAGGTCGAGACCCACGTCGTGGAATCATCGGGGGCCTCGACCGCCTCGGCGTCGTCGCCCTTCTTCGCCTCCTTCGTCGCTTCGGAGTCTGTGGTCTCACTCGGGGTCGACGATCCGGCCTGCGCGTCCTCATCTGCCTTGAGGGCCTGGCCGTCGGTGTCGAAGAACTTCCCGGAGTCGGCCGAGATGCGCGGGTGGTCCTCCTCGGTGAGGGTGATGTCGGTGAGTGTGGCGTTCTCGACGGAGATGCCGATTCGGTTCCCGGGGTCGAAGTCCAGTTTGTCGCCGGTCTCGATGGCCTCGCCGAACTCATCGCCGGTGGGAATCCCGGCAGGTGAGGTCGCATCGTCGCTCGCTGAAGCCGAGGAGGTCGGGTCCCCGCTGGGCTGTGCCGTCGACGTCGGAGCGGTCGTCGCACCGGACTCGGCATCCTCGCCGGTGATCGTTCCGACACGGAAGACGGGTTCGTCGGCCGCCTCGGCGGTCTTCGCATCATTGCGGGTCGCGTCAGGGTCGGAACTCGACGGCGTGCACGCCGTGAGCAGGGCCAACGCCGAAAGGCCGGCAACGGCCCCAAAGAACTTCGTGGACAACAGGGAAACCTCGTTCGAGCACAGGGATGAGAACTGCGAGCAATGCTAGTGAAGTGAAATCACGAAAGTATTAAAGAATCCGCATATCTTCCCCGGATCGGGCGCTCACAGGCGGGAGAGGTCGGTGCTGACCTGGGCCGACGGGAGATAAGGGGAGTTGTGGAATTGTGATCTTCGGGGAAAGAGGACTCCCCGTGCACCCGCCAGAGCTCGCTTACCCTTGCTGCCTTCCGGCCCTGGGGGAGTTCACAAGATGGCGCCGCACGGGGAGCCAGCGACCAGTCTAGTCGAGAGCATCCTCGGGGGACAAAACGAGGGTCGTCTCGTGTTCCCGTGACTGCCGATTCAGTCGTACCAGAACCAGCGCACCCGCACCGAAGACCAGGCTCAGCCCGACCTGGACGAGGCAGGCGAGAGCGAACGCCGAGTCGTATCCGAGACTGAGCGTGAAGACGTGGAAGAGTGCCCCGAGCAGCGCCACCCCGACGGCGATGCCCGCCTGCTGCATCGTTGAGATCAGACCTCCGCTGAGACCGGCGACCCGGTCGGGGACCGCCCCGACGACGGTGCCGACCAGGGGCCCGAACTGGAGGGCCTGAGCGGCGCCGAGGACGATGCCCGGCAGTTGGAACCACAGGTTCCACTCCGTGGCCGGTGCCTCGGCCGAGGCCCATGCGACGCCGAGGAGGCTGATCACCTGCACGGCGGTGCCGAGGACTATCGTGCCCGGTCCGCCGAGGCGTCCGACGAGGCGGGGGACGAGGAGAGAGACGATGAGGAAGGCCGCAGCGAAGAGACCGAGGGTGAGGCCGGAGACCACGGCGGGGTCCCCGTGGCCGGTCTGCGAAGTGAGCGCGAAGTTGTAGAGGAAGGTGCCGAAGCCGGCGAAGAACAGCAGGGCCATGACCATCCCGATCCAGGCGGCGGGCACGCGCACCACCTGCGGTGGGATGAGCGGATGACGTCCGGTCGCCTCGGCGCGGTTCTGCCAGGCCGCGAAGGCGATGAGGGCGACAGCGCAGACGGCCAGCAGGATCGCCGGCAGCGGCAGCCATCCGGTGACGGGTCCGAGTGCGAAGCCGATGACGAGGCTGACCATGCCGATGCCGAGCAGGATGGCGCCGGGCACATCGAGGGGCGCCGGATGCGCGCTGCGGGACTCGGTGAGCTTGAGCGAGCCGAGGAAGGCAGCCAGGGCGACGACTCCGCAGCCGAGGAAGGCCGCTCGCCACCCCCAGGTATCGCCGAAGGCAGAGATCAGGCCCCCGCCGAGGACCTGGCCGCCGACGGTGCCGACGCCGGAGAACGCGCCGAAGAGGCTGAGCGCCCTGAGCCGAGCGGACCCGGCCAACGCGTGCTGGAAGCTCGCGAGGATCTGCGGCATCATCACCGCCGCGGCCAGTCCCTGTCCGGTGCGTGCGACGAGCAGGGTCAGCGAGTCCGGGGCCAGCCCGACGGCGAGGGAGACGAGGACGAGGGCACCGGTGCCGATGGTGAACAGGCGGCGCCGACCGAAGCGGTCGCCGATCCGGCCGCAGAGGATGAGCCCGGCTGCGAAGGCCGCGGAGAAGAGACCGACGACGAGCGCCGAGGTCGACTCCCCGGCACCGAGATCCGCCTTCACTGCGGGGATGGCGACGTTGGACACGGAGAACATGAACGTGGCGAGGAAGGCGCCGAGGTGGAGCGGCCAGAGGGTCGGGGTCGGTGCGTCGGTGGATACGGCGCCGTCGGCGGTTGTGTGCTCGGGAATGTTTCTCATGTCTCCAGTGTCGAGCCCGTCATCCGTTTCCGGGAGGGCGTGTGGATGGTGTTGGTCGCACCACCTGGATAGGCGGGGCGGTTCGGGCGGACAATGGAGGCATGGCACAAGTGAGAAACGAGGAGCTCGGACTCTTCCTCCGCTCGAGACGCAACCGGGTGCGCCCCTGCGACGTGGGCCTGGCGACAGGCGGACGCCGTCGGGTGCCGGGGCTGCGCCGTGAAGAGGTCGCGGTGCTCGCGAACATCGGCACCAGCTGGTACACGTGGCTCGAGCAGGGACGCGACGTCCAGCCGTCGGAATCGGTGCTCGAATCCATCGCCGAGGCGCTCCTGCTCGACCGTGAGGAGCGTGCCCATCTCTTCCTGCTCGGCGGGTATCCCGACCGGGTGGCGAACCCCGGGGATTCCGCGGTGGGGGAGGCGATGCGCACCCTGCTCGACGAGATGCTGCCGCTGCCGGCGATGGTCACGGACCCGCGGAACACAGTGCTCGCGTATAACTCGGTGCAGCGGTATCTCGCCTCCGACCTCGAAGAATTCGCGGCGGGGGAGCGCAACTGCGCCATCCAGACCTTCGAGAATCCCGAATGGGCGCGCGCCTTCCGCAGCGACGACGGGCACCGGTCGCACCTGGTGGCGAAGCTGCGGGCCTCGTACGCGGAGTCGATCGACGACCCTGAATGGTCGCCGCTGCTGAGCCGCCTGCGTCGTCATGAGGAGTTCTGCCGACTCTGGGATTCGGGCGCAGTGGGACGCTCGGCCGGTCGGGTCAAGAGCATCGAGAACCCGTACGTCGGCACACTGAAGATGACGATGACGACGATGATCGCGCAGGAGAACCAACGGCTGACGCTCTCGGTCTACCAGCCCGTGGACTCGCTGACCCGGTCGCGGTTGGAGACCCTGCACGGATGGATCAACGACGGCAGCATCGAGCGCAGACGCGCCGAGGTGCTCAATGGCACGGTCGACGCGGCAGTCGGCGGGGAGCCTGTTCACCTGCGGATCGTGTGATGGTTCACACTCGTCCACTGCGATTTCGCATTGTCGTCGCGACTCGGATAAGCTGATCCGCGGAGGATTCGCCTAGTGGCCTATGGCGCTCGCCTGGAACGCGGGTTGGGTTAACGCCCTCAGGGGTTCGAATCCCCTATCCTCCGCCACGGAAGTCCCGGTCTCGCAGTCGCTGCGGGCCGGGACTTCGCTCATTCACCGGCGGGCCCCCGGTCAAGCCGGGGCGTTGCGCAAGCCAGATGACGGTGTATGGCGAAGTACGTCATTGTGACGGCGTGCGTCGGTGTGCGAAGACACGGTGCTCGCAGTGGTGTGAGTCTCACTACGCTGGCTACGTCAATCACCTGCGACCGCCGACAGTGGTGGAAAGGGGCGAAACGCCATGACCGAAGCCAGCACGCAGCCATTCATCTCCGCCAACCCGATCTACACGGGCGAACCCGAAGACCTCAAGTTCGCCTACTGGGTGCCCAATGTCTCAGGCGGCCTGGTGGTCTCGAACATCGAACAGCGCACCGACTGGGGATATGACTACAACGTCAAGCTCGCCCAGACCGCCGAGAACGTCGGCTTCGACTACGCACTCAGCCAGGTCCGCTACCTCTCGAGCTACGGGGCGGCCCAGCAGCACGAGTCGACCTCGATCTCCCTGGCGCTGCTGCTCGCGACCGAGCGGCTCAAGGTCATCGCCGCCATCCACCCCGGCATCTGGGATCCGATGGTGCTCGCGAAGTACATCCTCACCGCCGACCAGTTCTCGAAGGGTCGCGCGGCGATCAACGTCGTCTCCGGATGGTTCAAGGACGAGTACACGAAGCTCGGCCTGCCCTGGCTCGAGCACAACGAACGCTACCGTCGTTCCGCGGAGTTCATCGAGGTCGTCCGCAAGCTCTTCACCGAGGAGAACGTGCAGTTCCGCGGCGACTTCTACACCGTCAACGACTTCACCCTCCGGCCCGGGCCCTACCCGGTCGAGGGCCGGCGTTACCCGGAGATCTTCCAGGGCGGGAACTCCACGGCCGCCCGTGACAACGGCGGCCGTCACGCCGATTGGTACTTCTCCAACGGCAAGGACTTCGACGGCTTCCGCGAACAGTACGACGACGTCACGAAGGTCGCCGAGGCGAACAACCGGAAGGTCCGCTTCGGTCTCAACGGCTTCGCGATCGTCCGCGATACCGAAGCCGAGGCCCGCGAACAGCTGCGCGAGATCATCGCCCACGCCGATGAAGAGTCGGTCAACGGCTTCCGCAAGTCCGTCCAGGAGGCCGGTGCCTCGACCTCGGACAAGAAGGGCATGTGGGCCGATTCGAGCTTCGAAGACCTCGTGCAGTACAACGACGGTTTCCGCACCCAGCTCATCGGCACCCCCGAGCAGGTCGCCGACCGGATCATCGAGTACAAGAAGCTCGGCGTCGACCTCGTCCTCACCGGGTTCCTCCACTTCCAAGAGGAACTCGAAGCGTTCGGCAAGACCGTCATCCCGATCGTGCGCGAGAAGGAAGCCGAACTCGTCAACAAGGGTCTGCTCACCCCCGCCGGTGTCTGAATCCGCTGGAGAGAGTCGCTCAGGTAACGCGAAACTCGAAAAACGCGTCGCCAGTGACGACTTTTTCGAGTTTCGCGCTACCTGAGGCCAGTTTGCCGCCGAGGGGCTACCGGGCCGCCGGGGCGCGGTTCGTCACTTCACACTGAACGACGGGGACTTCAGCGTCAGCTTCGTCCGCAGCTGAGCGCCGGTGAGGCTGGCGGTCTTTCCCGCCACCGAGGTGGCCTTCACCGTCTTCACCAGGCCCGACCCGGTCTTCGCCACCGACAGGGAGCGGACATCGCCGAGACCGAACGCCTTGGCCATAGCGGCCTGTTTGACCGTCACCGTCCACGAGGCATTCGGGTTCTTCGCCGAGGCATATTTCGACGGAGAGTCATCGACGGAGACGAGGTAGGGCACGGATGATCCCCACACCTCGGCGGCCGAATGCGTTGCGCCACCTGCCGAAGAGGTGTAGACGGCGTCGATGAGGCCGCCCTTGTACGTGATGACACGGGCCGACTTCACAGTCGATCCACTCGCCGTCTGGGTCGCCGCCACGGCCTTGCGCCACGGACCCGAGTCGCTCGCGTGCTCATGGTTCCAGCCGAGGAAGCGCTGCGAGGCCACCTCGTCGTAGACATTGCATCCGCACGCGGCCTTCGGCGCACCGAGGTTGCGGTAGGCGTAGGTGCGGGAGGCGATCGCCTGGGAGCGCAGCGCCTCGGACTGCCAGGATGCCGGCATCTCGGCGATCCCGGGCAGATACTCCCTGTTGAGCTTCAGCACGTTGACGACGTTGAGCGTCTTATTCAGCTGCCCGATCTCGAGGCGACCATGCCGGTAGGTGCCGCTCGCTCCGTTCTGCGCCCCGCTGACCGACACCGTCGTCGCTGATGAGCCCTTCCAATACCGGGTGCCCTGCCATTCGACGACGAGCTTCGACCCCGCATAGCTCTTCGATCCGATCGTCGCCTCAACGGTGCCGGACGATGTGCGTTCGATGGTGGTCTTGGCCCCGGATTCGACGGTCTTCGACCCGACCTTGACGCGCAGGCGCCCGGAACGCGGGGTGACAGTCACCGACTTCTTCCCGGTCAGCAGCTGGACCCTGAGGCTGTCATCGGCGTTCTTCGACGTCGTCGTCACGTTCGCCGAGTGGTAGTAGTGCTCGAGGATCTGCGTCGAGGACTTCCCGGCCGCAGCCATTCCGCGCGCCCCGTACTGACTCATACCCACACCGTGGCCGAAGCCCGAGCCCGTCACCGTGAACGACGAAGGGGCCGCCGCCTTCGGCGTCTTCGCAAGCGTGACCTTCGCGCCGGACTTCGCCGTCCAGACGATGCGACCGTGCTGGAACTTCTGCCTGATCTCGGACCCGGACCGATACTCATTGCTCGTCGGATATCCCAACGGCCCGCGCTCCCAGCCGGACTTCTTCCACGCGGTGCGGATCGCACCCCATGTGGCATGCGCGCCGGTTGCCTTCGTCCAATGGATGCTGCCGTGCTTGAACGACTGATAGCAGCCTTTGTGAATCAGCGTGCACCGCTGCGGCCCGGTGGCCGGGCCGAGCCTGCCCCCATTCCCACCGAGCGATTTATGCATCGTGCCGATCGCCCCGGATGCGGGGTACGCGGCATGCGCAGGGGTCGGAGTTGCGAAGAGTGTGAGCAGGAGCCCGATGAGCAGAGTCGCGAGGGCAGGGCTCGTCGCCTTGACGAACGGGGAAGCTGGCATGATCAGATCATATGCTGGGCTGTCAAGATCTCAGGTGACGAACGGAAGAACTCCCCGAGACGATCGTCTCGGGGAGTTCTTTCCCGGCCCCGCCTCGGCGAGGGTTGCGCGGTCCCTGCTCAGCTCAGCCTCTCGGCGATCGCCTTGTTGAACGCGTCGAGGTCGCCGGGGTTGCGGGAGGTGATGAGGTTGCCGTCGACGACGACCTCGGCGTCGGTCCAGTCGGCACCGGCGTTGATGAGGTCGGTCTTCGTCGCGATGAAGGACGTGAGCTTCCGTCCCTTCGCCACGTCCGCCTCGGCGAGGATCCACGGGGCGTGGCAGATCGCGGCGACGGGTTTGTCGGCGGTGAAGAACGCCTTTACGAGGTCGACGGCGTCCTCATTCAGCCGCAGGGCGTCGGCGTTGAGGGTGCCGCCGGGCAGGACCAGGGCGTCGAAGTCATCGACCGAGGCATCGGCGACGGGAACGTCGACATCGAAGGTCTGCGCATGCTCCCAGTCCCCTTCCATCGCCTGCAGCGTTCCCTCGGACGGGGAGACGATGACGGTGGTTGCCCCCGCCTCGTCGAGCGCCGCGCGAGGGCTGGTCAGTTCGACCTGCTCGACACCGCGGGTGAGCAGGAATGCGATCTTCTTATCAGAGATGGCCATGATGGTGCTCCTTTTCTGTGTTGGATTCTTCTCTGTCGTGTCGGTTGTCGTGATGGGTGGTCAGTGCAGTTGCGCCCGCTGCTCATCGGTCAGCGGCTTCGCGGGGAAGCGCAGCAGAACCTTGCCGGCCGGATGAGCCGTGAGCAGATGCCGGTAGGCGTCCTGGACCTCGTCGACGTCGAAGACCCGGGCGATGGGCACATGGATGTGGCCGTAGGCGATCGCCTGACCGAGCCAGATCATGTCCTCCCGCCGGGCTGCCGCCTCTCCGGCGGTGCTCACCCCGTGGGTCTCCGCGACGGCGGGTCCGGCTCCGATCGAGACGATGCGCTCGGCCGGCACGCCGAAGTCGATCATCGCCGCGACCTCGTCCTCACCCTGAGTCGAATACGCGGCCTGGATCCCGTTCGGAGCGGCCTCACGGACCCGATCCCACAGACCCTGACCGTAGGCGACCGGTTCGACGCCGAGGCTTCTCAGCAGGGCATGGTTGCCCTCACTGGCGCTGCCGATGACCCGCACGCCGAGGTTGCGGGCGAGTTGGGCGACGATGATGCCGACGCCGCCGGAGGCCCCGGAGACGAAGAGCGTCTCGCCTGCGCTGAGATCCAGGGCGCGGATTCCGGACAGCGCGGTGCGCCCGGTGATGTAGAGACCGCCGGCGGTGTCGATGCCGAGGCCGCGCGGGATCCGATCGAGACGGTCCGCGGGGTCCTCGATGAGCAGCTGCTCGGTCTGTGCCTGCTTCGGCAGCCCACCGTAGACGAGGTCGCCGGGCGTGAAGTCCTCGACTCCGGCACCGACGGCGGCGACGACACCGGAGAAGTCGACTCCGTTGCCCGAACTGCCGTCGACTGTGCCGAAGCGGCCGCCCTGGAGCATCTTCCAGTCCAGGGGATTGAGCCCGGCGTAGAGGACGGTGACGAGGACCTGGCCGGGGCCGACCTCGGGGGTGGCCACCTCGGCGAGGTGGAGCTGATCGATGTCGCCGTTGGAGGTGTACTGGACGCGTCGTGCCATGCTGTGCTCCTGATCGATTGACGAATCGGTGCGTTCGACGGGGTCACGGCCTGCGCCGATGCCCACAGCAGGGACAACGACGACGGAGGCGAACTTGTTCCATCTCAGTGCGTTTCGTATCAGGAAAGGCCGCACTCCCCGGGCCGTACGGGCCAGGGGAGTGCGGTGGGGATGCGAGCCGCTCGAGGCGAGCGGATCGCGGGACGCTCGAGGGGAGCGGTCCGGGGAGACGGCTCAGAAGTGCGGGAACTCCAGGCTGTAGCTGATGCCTGACTGCGATGCCGAGGTGATCTTCACCGTGCCGTAGTGCTTCTTGCCGACGGCGGTGACGGTGCAGCTCTGCGAACCTCGGCGATCGTAGATCCTCAGGTCGGAGTAGCAGTCGACGTCGTCGACCGTGGTGCCCTGCTTCGCGTAGGCGTTGACGATGTCGTCTTCGAGGACGTCCGCCGGGATCTTCCCGTTGCCGTCATAGTCGAGTTCGACCCCGTTCTCACCGATGCGTGGGCCCGAGTAGCCGTCGTTCTCGGTCGTGGAGCTTGAGGAGGTGCCGGAATCGCTGCCCGGGGTCGAGTCCTGCCCCGCGGGGGCGGACTCCTCGGCAGCGGGGGCGCCGGCATTCTCGGAGTTCTGCTCCTGCTCCTGGCCATGCTCCTGGACCTGTTCCTGTCCCTGGCGGGTGTCCTCCTGGCCGAAGGAGATGTGCATATCGCAGGCGGAGAGCGTCAAGGTTGCGGCCAGGAGGCCGGTGGCGGTGAGGGTCTTGAGGATGAGCGAGGTCTTCATAAGAACTCCTGAGATTTCGTGCGGTCGATCAGTTCTCTTCAAGCCTCTCAGCGCGGGCCTCTCACCGGGGCCGATTCGTGTTCGCATCCGGTGACTCATGTTCCAGAGCGGACACATCGGCCTATTCTGGTAAGGATTTCCCGTCGACGATGTCGAGAATCGCCCCGCGGCTTCGTCCCAGGGATGTCAGCAAGCACAACCGGTGCGAGCGGCACGAGACAAGGAGACGATCATGGCCAAGTACCTCATGCTCAAGCACTACCGGATGCCCGAGCAGTACATGGAAGCCACCCCGATGGACGAATGGAGCCCCGACGAAGTCGATGCGCACATCGCGTACATGAACGCCTTCGCCGCCCGGCTCAAGGAGACCGGCGAGTTCGTCGACTCCCAGGCATTGCAGCCCGAAGGCACCTTCGTCCAGTCCGGAGGGGCCGGCAAGCCGCCGGTCACCGACGGGCCCTTCCCGGAGACGAAGGACCTCATCGCCGGTTGGATGGTCATCGACGTCGAGAACTACGATCGCGCTCTCGAACTCGCCGCGGAGCTCTCGGCGGCACCGGGCAAGGACGGGGAGCCGATCAACGAATGGCTCGAACTGCGCCCCTTCCTCGACCACGCCCCCTGCGTTGACGAATAGGAACCCCGGGACATAACCATGGGAACTCTGCCGGAGGGCGATCCCCTCGCCGAGGTTGAGCTGCGTGAGCTCGTCCCCGCCGTGATCGGCATCCTCCTCGGCCGTGGAGCAGACTTCGCGGCCGCCGAGGATGCCGTTCAGGACGCGCTCATCGAGGCCCTGCGCACGTGGCCGGACAACCCGCCCCGGGATCGGCGCGGGTGGCTCGTGACCGTAGCGTGGCGGAAGTGCCTCGATATGATCCGCGCCGAAGGCGCGCGGGCCAGACGAGAGGAGAGAGTCGCGGCCGCCACCCTTGCCGAATCCGGGAACTCGGCCGGGTCCGGGACTGATAGCGTCCGGAACGCCGACGACACCCTCGACCTGTACTTCCTCTGCGCCCACCCGCAGCTGAGCCCATCCTCGGCGGTGGCCCTGACCCTGCGGGCCGTCGGCGGACTGACGACGAAGCAGATCGCCGAGGCCTATATGGTCCCCGAGGCGACGATGGCCCAACGCATCAGCCGCGCGAAGGCCACGATCGCCGGCCGCCGCCTCGATCGACCTGGTGACCTGTCCTCGGTGCTCACCACCCTCTACCTCGTGTTCAACGAGGGCCACTCCGGGAGCCTCGACCTCGTCGCCGAAGCGATCCGCCTGACTCGGACGCTTGGCACGATGACGGACTCGGCCGAGGTCGACGGGCTGCTCGCGCTCATGCTCCTCCATCATGCACGCCGGGCCGCCCGCTTCGACTCCGCCGGACGGCTCGTCGCCCTGGCCGATCAGGATCGGAAGAAGTGGGATCGCCGGCTCATCGGCGAAGGAATCGGGATCCTCCAGGCCGCGCTCGCCCGCGACCACCTCGGCGAATACCAAGCGCAGGCGGCGATCGCAGCACTGCACGCCGACGCTCAGCACGTCGACGACACCGACTGGGTGCAGATCGTCGGTTGGTACGACGAACTGCTGAGTCTGAGAGACACCCCGATCGTGCGCCTCAACCGAGCCGTGGCGATCGGTGAGGTCGACGGGCCGGCGACAGGACTGGCCGAACTGCGCGGACTCGATGAAAATCTGCCCCGCTACTTCGCCGTCTCAGGCCACCTGCACGAACGCTCGGGAGACCTCACGACAGCCGCCCGCCTCTGCACTCGGGCCGCCGAACGGGCCGCCAGCCTCGCCGAACGTGATCATCTCCACCGGCAGGCGGCACGCGCACGGTCGGGGGAGGATTAGGATCGAAGAGAGCATCCAGCTCACCCTCCCAATCCGCGAACCCGTCATCGGGTTCCGTTCCCGAGTTCGAAAGGGGCCGAATCCGTTTGAGCCACGTGCAGGAGTTCTTCCGCATCCCACCGGGCGAACGCGACCACATCCCCGCGTTCCGCGTCGCCCTGGGAGTCGCCATCCCGCTCCTCGTGCTGCTCGGAATCGATCGCCTCGACCTCGCCGTCTACGCCGCCTTCGGGGCGTTCACCGGCATCTACGCCCGCTTCGAATCCCCGCGCTCACGCACCCGGAGGCAGTCGATCGCGGCGATCATCCTCGTCGTCTGCGTCGGCATCGGTGCCACGCTGTCGACCACACATGCCTCGATCTGGGTGCTCATCGTCGTCACCTCGCTGGTCTCGGGGATCGGTGCGTCCCTGGCCCTGCGCTTCCGCCTCAAACCGGGCGGGTCGATCTTCTTCATCTTCGCCACCGGAGCCGTCGGGTCGATCCCGAACGGATCGCCGGTGCCGATCGCACTCGGGGTGGCGGCCGCCTCGGCGCTGGTGAGCATCGGTTTGGGCGCACTCGCCCACCTCGCCGGCGAACGGATGCCGCCGGAGCGGCAGACCTACGTGCGCGTCGGGCTCTCCCCGGTGGGCAAGCGCGAACTCGTCGCCCACGCCACCCGCTTCACCATCGCCCCGCTCATCGCCGGGATCCTCGGCACCCTGCTCATCGACGTGCTGCCGATCCTGTCCCACAGCTACTGGGCGATGGTCGCCGCGGTCGCCCCGATCACCCCGCCGGGGCGCTCTGCCAGGCTCAAACGCGGACTGCACCGCGTGGTGGGCACACTCGGCGGTGTCGTCGTCACGGCCTTTCTGCTCTCATTCCCCACCGCGGACTGGCAGATCGTCGTGTGGGTGATTCTGCTGCAGTTCCTCGCCGAGATCTTCGTCCTGCGCAACTACTCGGTGGCCCTGTTCTTCATCACCCCGCTGGCGCTGCTGATGACGCAGCTCGGCCACCCTCAGCCGGTGGCGGAGCTGCTGACCTCGAGGGCCATCGAAACCGTCATCGGCGTTCTGGTCGGACTCGTCGTCGTCCTCCTCGGATTCAGCCGGGAGCGGAAGCGTGCGACCGAGATCGCGGCCTCTCCGCACTCCGATGACGACGACTGAACGGACCGGTGGCGGCCACGCCGATCACAGAGTCCGGTGGCGGCCGATCGGCAGCATCAGCGGCTGACCGGAGACGGGGTCGTCGACGATCCGGTTCGCCAGGCCGAAGACCTCTTCGACGTTGTCCTCGGTGAGCACCTCGGCGGGGGTGCCTGCGGCGTGGATGCCTCCCGCGGCGAGCATGATCAGTCGGTCACAGTAACGGGCGGCGAGGTTGAGGTCGTGGAGGACCATGACGATCGTGACTCCGGAGCGTTCGTTGAGCTCGGTGAGCAGATCGAGCACCTCGACCTGATGATTGACGTCGAGGAACGTTGTGGGCTCATCGAGCAGCAGGATGTCGGTCTGCTGAGCCAGGGCCATCGCGATCCACACCCGCTGCCTCTGACCGCCGGAGAGCTCGTCGACGGAGCGATCGGCGAGGTCGGCCGTCCCGGTGGCGTCGAGCGCCTCGGCGACGGCGAGGTCATCGGCGGCGCTCCACCGGGAGAATGCCCCCTGATGCGGATGACGGCCGCGACCGACGAGGTCGGCGACGGTGATGCCCTCCGGAGCGATCGGTGTCTGCGGGAGCAGACCCAAGGTCCGGGCGAGCTGTTTGGCCGGCATCGAATGGACGTGACGCCCGTCGAGGATCACCCGACCCTGACGCGGGGTGAGCAGACGCGACATCGATTTGAGCAGCGTCGACTTGCCGCAGGCATTGGCCCCGACGATGCCGGTGATGTCTCCTGCAGGCAGTTTCAGGCTCAGACCCGAGATGATATCGGCGTCTCCGTAGGACAGATGCAGATCCTCAGCTGCGAGCGAATGATCCGTGGTCACAGGGAGCCTCCCGAACGATTGATCCTGATGATGAGGTAGAGAAGATACGGGGCGCCGAGGATGCCCGTGACGACGCCGACCGGATAACGGGTGCCGAGTACGAACTGGCCGACGAGGTCGGCGGTGAGCACCAGCAGGGCTCCGACGAGTCCGGCGGGAATGAGCGGTGAGGGGCCGGGACCGGTGAGCCTGGCGGCGATCGGCCCGGACAGGAACGCGACAAAGGCCACGGGCCCGGCCGCCGCAGTTGCGAACGCGATGAGCCCGACGGCGGTGACGATGACGAACAGCCGGGTCCGGGAGACCCGCACGCCGAGGGCCTCGGCGGTGTCGTCCCCGAGTTGGGTGATCGCGAGATTCTTCGACTGGCCGATCAAGAGCGGGCAGAGGAGTACCAGGGCGATGAGGACCGGGATCACCGCATCCCAGTTCGCGCCGTTGAGACTGCCGGCAAGCCAGCGCAGCGCCTCCTGCAGATCCCACTGTGCGGCGCGGGTCAGTTCCCAATTGATGAGCGCCGTGAGCATCGAGGAGATGCCGATGCCCACGAGGATGAGGCGGATTCCGGCGGCCCCGTTCGTGAAGGCGAGAGCGTAGATGAGCAGGGCGACGCCGAGGCCCGCGACGATCGCGAGGACCGAGACGCCCGTGCTGCCGAGGCCGAGGGTGACGATGCCGAACACCGCGGCGGCCGAAGCTCCGGAGCTGATGCCGATGATGTCGGGGCTGGCCAGAGGATTGCGCAGCATCGTCTGAAAAGTGACTCCGCCGAGGCCGAAGCACAGTCCGACGAGCACGGCCAGGACCGCTCGGGGCAGCCGGAGTCGACCGACGGTGAACGAGGCTCCGGGCACCTGCTGGCCGGCGACGACACGCGCCACCTCGTCGATGGGGTAGAAGGTCTGACCGATCATGAGACTGGCGACGAAGACGGTGATGACGAGCACGGACAGGACGGTCACGACCGACGCCCAGCGTCGGGTGCGGGCACGACGCAGCCCGGCGACCGCCTCGGCGGTGGTGGACGAAGTCAGCGAACGGGTGGGGGTCGGACTCACAGCGACTTCACCTTCTGACGGCGGACGATGGCGATGAAGAACGGTGCGCCGATGAGCGCGGTGAGGATGCCGACGTCGAGTTCGGCGGGGCGGGCGACGATGCGTCCGAGGATGTCCGAGGCGGTCAGCAGGCCGGCGCCGGTGACCGCGGAGAACGGCAGCAGCCACCGGTGATCGACGCCGATGAGCAGTCGGCAGGCGTGGGGGATGACGAGTCCGAGGAAGCCGATGGGCCCGGCCACGGCAGTGGCGGCACCGCAGAGGATGACAGCACTTGCGGCGGACAGGGCTCGGGTCAGGCCCACGTGCTGTCCGAGGCCGGCGGCGAGTTCGTCGCCGAGGGCCAGGGCGTTGAGCCCCGGCGCGCAGTAGATGCTGAGGAGGAAGCCGCCTGCGAGGAAGGGCAGGATGAGTTCGACCGAGTCCATCGTCACTCCGCCGACCCCGCCGATCTGCCAGTCCCTGGCGAGGTCGGCGATGTCACCGCGGGGGAGCACGACGGCGGAGATGAACGAGGACAGCGCGGCAGCGGTGGCGGCACCGGCCAGGGCGAGCTTGAGCGGGGTCGCTCCCTGCCGTCCGAGGGAACCGACGGCATAGACGAACACCGAGGTGACGGCGGCACCGGCGATGGCGAACCAGATGTAGCCGGACGCGCTGGTGAGGCCGAAGCTCGCGATGCCGATGACCACGGCCAGGGAGGCGCCGGTGTTGACACCGAGGATGCCGGGATCGGCCAGTGGATTGCGGGTCACTCCCTGCATCACGGCCCCGGAGACGCCGAGGGCGGCACCGACGCAGACGGCCAACAGGGTCCGCGGGATGCGTTTGGCCACGGCGGCCTGGTCGAAGCCGGAGGCGGATCCGCCGAGTGCGGCGAGTGCATCGGCGAGGTCGACGCTGCGGGAGCCGATCATGATCGAGGCGACCATGAGGGCGATGACGAGGGCGAGGGCGGCGCACATCCACAGGAGGCGGACGTGAGTCGACCGCCGCAGCCGGGCGGCGGTCGACTCGACGGTGGTGGGAACGGTCATCGAGGTCGGTGCGTCCTACTTGCCGTTCGACGCGGCCGCGTCGAGTTCGTCGAGGTAGTCATCGAGGATGAACGAGATCGACAGCGGGGTCGGGTTCGCTGCAGTGCCCAGGGGCTGATCGCCGGGCAGGTTGACGATCGCGTCGTTCTTCACTGCGGGCATCTGCGAGAGCAGTTCGTCGTCTTCGAGGGTCTTGACGAGTTCGTCGTCGCCGTAGGTGACGATGATGTCGACGTCGTCGAAGACATCGGCCTGTTCGGCGCTGACCTTCGAGGAGAACTGGTCGGTCTTCTCCGAAGCCTTCGCGATGCTTGCCGGTGCCTGCATTCCGAGGTCGTCGAAGAACATCGCCCGGGTGTCATGCGTGGTGTAGAAGTTGACTTCGGAGAGGTCGGAGGGGTCGACGTGGGTGAGGAACATCGTCGACTTGTCCTTGATCGCCGGGTGGTCGGCGACCTTGTCATCGATCTCGGATTCGAGCTCTCCGATGAGCTTCTCGCCCTCGTCCTTCATGCCGATGGCTTCGCTGTTGATCTCGATCATCTCCCGCCAGGGTGTGCCCCACGCGGTCTCCGGGTAGGCGACGACCGGCGCGATCTCCGACAGAGTGTCGTAGTCCTCCTGGCTCAGGCCCGAGTAGCCGGCGAGGATGACATCGGGCTGAGTGTCGGCGACGGCCTCGAAGTCGATGCCGTCGGTCTCGTCGAACAGGGTCGGGGTGTCCGCATCGAGTTCCTCGAGCTTGTCCTCGACCCAGGGAAGGACGCCGTTGCCGTCATCGTCGCCGAAGTCGGCACTGGCCATCCCGACGGGGACGACGCCGAGGGCCAGCGGCACCTCATGGTTGGCCCAGTTGACGGTGGCTACCCGTTCGGGCTTCTTCTCGATCTCCGTGGTGCCGAGGGCGTGTTCGATCGTCACCGGCTCCCAGGAACTGTCTCCCGAGTCGGCATCGGCGGAGGAATCGGGTGACGAGCAGGCCGAGAGGACGAGGGCGGTGGCCATGGTGGCGGTGAGTGCCATAGCGCGGACTGAACGGGTCATTGCTGCCTTTCGCAAGATGCTTGAGACACACCTGGAAAGAAGAAGAAATTAGGTGTGCCTTATCAAAGTATCCGAGGGAAAGGGTTGGCGCAATCGAGCAATTCTGACAGCCGGTTTCGTCAACCGGACACGTGGAGGGGTGGCTCTGCTCTGAACTGGGCCGGGGTGGTTCCGATGATCCGTTTGAAGGCTGTGGTGAATGCGCTCGCCGAGGCGTAGCCGACATCGACGGCGGCATCCGGGATCTCATGGCCGAGACCGATGAGGGTGATCGCATGTTGGATGCGGGCGGTCGTCACCCACCGGTTGAAACTCAGTCCCGTCTCGGCGGTGAAGGCGCGCGTGATGGTGCGGGCGCTCGTGCCGAGGCGTGTCGCCCATTCCTCAAGGGTCGTGGGGTCACTCGGGTCGGTGAGCACTGCGTCGACGATCGGTGCCAGAAGCTCGGCGGTCGGGCGGTGGAGGAGGACCTCGTGCTCGGCGGGAGTCATGACGTCGAGGATCATCGCCTCGGTCAGGCCGTAGGATTCTGTCTGCGGCTCCAGGGTCTGCAACCGGGCGAGAAGCAGACGCAGCAGCGGATGGATTCTCACAGCCGTCGGCACATCGGAGATCGGGGGATCGTCGACATCGAACTGGGCCGCATTGACGACCACTCCGGCGGGCGTCCACCCGGAGTGCGGAACGCCGGCCGGAATCCACATTCCCAGCGGTGGCGTGATCGTCCACGTCCTGGCGCCGATCGACACCGTTCCCACACCGTGCTCCCGCCACAGCAGTTCATGGGTCGGATGGGAGTGTTCGGCCCAATAGGTCTCACGGTCCATCGTCTCCGCGGAGCCGAGGATCTGCATCGGCAGACGTATCTGCCCTGCGGAGTAGCGGGGCAGTCGGCGCTCGGTCACGTGTGCTGAAGCCGAGTCCCGGGAGTGGAACGGTTTGATCGTGGTCACGGCCTCAGAATACGCGGCCTCAGGGTGCAGAGGCGTTCGGGTGCCGGGTGTGGAAGTCCGTGGACTGCTGGAACGAGTGCCCGGCGGCAAGCAGCAGTTCTTCGCGGAAGTCGCCGGAGACGAATTGGGCGGCCAGCGGAGTGCCCCGGTCGGTGAACCCTGCCGGCATGGTGATCGAAGGCATCCCGCAGCTGTCGATTGGTGCAGTGGGAACCGTCACGGCGGCGAACAGCTCGGGATCGGAGCCGAGGCTCTCCATCTGCGTTTTCGTCGGCGACCCCACGCCGATTCCGGGCAGGAGAAGCAGGTCGATATCGGCCATGAGGGACCGCATCCGTCCGGTGAACGCCCGTCGGGACTCGAGCAGGTCGTGGTAGTCCATGGCGGTGTGGCCGCGTCCGATGTCGATGAGGCCGGAGAGATCCGGGCCGTATTCGTCCTTGCGGGCGGGGTAGGTCTCCGCATGGACTGCGGCGGTCTCGATCCCGCACAGGGCGGTCCAGTCTTGGGCCGCCTCGGCGAAATCGGGGGTGCGGACATCGAGGACGCGCCAGCCGAGTCCGAGGATCGTCTCGATCGTCGTGTCCAGCATCGCATTGGTCGCATCGTCGAAGTGTGCGGCGGCCAACTCACGGTCGAATCCGACGACAGGTGCCTGATCAAGGTGGAGGCGCTGGGAATAGCGAGGGACCGGCTCGAGCGCCGAGGTGGGATCGAGCGGGTCGCGTCCGGCGATGGCTTCGAGGACGATCGCAGCATCCCGAGCACTGCGGGTCATCGGGCCGATGTGGTCGAGGCTCGGTGCCAACGGGAAGACACCGTGCCGGGAGACTCTGCCCCAGGTGGGCTTGAGACCAGTGACTCCGTTGGCTGAGGAGGGGAGGCGGATGGAGCCGCCGGTGTCCGATCCCAGAGAGCCGAAGCACAGGCCCGCCGCGGTGGCCACTCCGGACCCCGACGAGGACACCCCCGGCCAGGTGTCGGCATCCCAGGGGTTGACCGGAGTCGGCAGGTCGGGGTGATGTCCGGTGAAGGCACCTTCTGTCAGGCGCAGCTTACCGAGGATGACGGCTCCGGCACGACGCAGCCGCGCCACGACGGTGGCATCGGAATCGGGGCGATGGTCGGCATGGATCGTGGTTCCGGCTCCGGTAGGGGCATCGTGGGTGTCCGCGAGGTCTTTGACCGCGACGGGCACTCCGTGCAGATCACCGAGCCAGTCGCCGCGGGCGAGGAGTTCATCGGCTCGGTCGGCTTCGGCCAGTGCCGATTCGCTCATGATGGTGACGTAGGCGTTGAGTTTCGGATCCGAGGTCTCGATGCGGGCGAGCATCGACTCAGTGACCTCTCGAGAGCTCAGCTGCCTGGCGCGGATGAGATCGGAGATCTCGTGGAGTTGACGGTAATGCAGGTCGGTTTGTGCCGCTGTAGTGCTCATCGTGCCTCCTGGCCTCTGGTGAGTGGGACGGGTCCGATCACTCGGAGCGCCGCCGTTTGTATCCTAACCGGGGGGGGGCGCCCGGGCAGTCACTCCTTTTTAGGCCGTCTCACCAGCGAAGATCTCGTGGTTCACCCGCCGGCGAGCTCGCGCAGTGCTCTGATGTGGGAGTCCAGCCGTCCCCGTCCGTCAGTGCTGATCGAGACCCAGGTGCGCGGCCGCTTGCCCACGTACCCCTTCTTCACCTCGACCAGTCCGGTCTTCTCCAGGGCGGTGATGTGGCGGGAGAGGACGGAGTCGGAGACGCCGAGGCTGTCGCGCAGCAGCTTGAACTCCGCCCGCTCCCGGTTCTTCAGGCTCGAGACGATGCCCAGCCGGGTGGGGTTGTTGAGGTCCGGTTCGAGCTGTGCGATCGAATCGCCGAGGTTGGGGATCGCTTCGTCCTCTGCCGCGTGTGCGTCGGTTGCGTGGTCGTCGGCGCGCGCGTCGTCGGGGCCTGAAGTGGAGTTCTGTTTCGTCGTCATTGTGGTTGCTCCTTCAGTGAGCTGGTCCGTGTCGGCCGCTGGTTGACTGCAGTGGCGCTGGCTGACTGCAATGCCGAGATTGTTTGGTCGATCCGCCTCGAAATCGTGCTCCGAAACACGGTGGATCGACCAAACAATCGGTGTATTCCGCTCAGCGGCGCAGGGCCAGTAGGGAAAAGACCGGGGCCGCGACCCACAGGAGTCCTGCGGCGAAGAACGGGACCGGTGTCGAGGCGGCGAAGGAGTCGGTCATGACACCGCCGATGAAGCCGATGACGATGACAGCCAGCCAGGTGATGAGTACGGCAGTTGAGCGGCGGCTCCAGCTCAGGGCCTTGATGAGGTAGACGACGAGAGCCGGTATGAGCCAGGCCAGCCCGGCCCCGAGGATGATGAGCTGAGTGGTGTTGTCCGTGATGAGACCGACAGCGACGAGACCGACCGACAGTCCGGCCGAGAGGACGAAGAACAGCGTCACCAACGGCCAGGCATCGTTCGTGCGGGCCTGTGTCTGACTGGCCTCGGCCTGGGCGAGGAGTTCGTCGGCCTGCTCCGGGGTGGGGGTGGTGTTCATGGCGGATCCCTTTGCTCGGGCATCGGCGGGATGTCCGATGCGATCTGCGGAAGTAGTTCTACAGTAGCAACTACTTTCCATCATGGAAAGTAGTTTCAAGAAGAAGTTTCCGCCGGCGGTGGGCGGTACCCAAGAGTGCTGAGGTGAGAAGTGTGTCAGAGCGCCGAGGCGGCGACCGTGGCGGCGAGCTCCGTGGCCTTCTCGAGGTGGTCCGCGGCGACCTCGCCGGTGAAGATCAGCGGGTCGAAGGCGAGCGCCCACCCCAGACCGGTCGTGATCTGCTTCATCGCGGTCTCGGCCCCGGTGGTGTCGTAGCCGCCGTGGATCCAGTAGGAGAACGGCCGGCCCGCGGTGGGATCGCGCACCGCATCATAGGTGGTGTCGAAGAAATGCTTGAGGGCGCCGGAGATATAGCCGAAGTTCGCCGTCGTGCCGAGCACATACGCATCGGCGGCCAGGACATCCTCGACGCCGGCCTCCAACGCCGGTCGAACGGCGACCTCGATGTCGCCGAGCTCGGGAAGGCGCAGCCCGGTCAGGGCCGCCTCGGCGATCTGCGAGGTGGGATCGGACGGTGAGTGATGAACGAGCAGCACGCTGACCATGGCTCCACCCTAGCCCCGGGAATGACTCGGGTCAGCCCCCGCGCATAAGGTGGTGCCATGGCCGTCATCTTCGATCCGATGCGCGGACGCACCCGTCCGGCAGCCAGTCACCCCGACGATGAGATCGTCGACGTCCTCACCCGCGACTATGCGAGCGCGGACTGGGCGGTGCTCACCGGCGCGGGGATGAGCACGGATTCCGGCGTCCCGGACTATCGCGGACCCGACGCGACCCCGCGCAACCCGATGACCATCCAGACCTTCCTCTCCCACCCGGATCAGCGGGCACGGTACTGGGCGCGCTCCTGGGTCGGCTGGCCCCGGATGCGCGGCGCCCGACCGAATGCCGGGCACCTTGCGCTGTCCGGGCTGCCCGTGGCCGGGATCGTCACGCAGAACGTCGACGGACTCCATCAGGCCGCCGCCGAGGCGGTCGCCGCCGACCGTGCCGACCGTGGCGAGGATCTCGTGCCCAGTCCCGTCATCGACCTCCACGGCAGCCTCGACCGGGTCGTCTGCCTGCAGAACGGGCACCTGTTCGACCGTGACTGGGTGCAGCGGAGGCTGAGCGAACTCAACCCGGACTTCGCCCACGAGGTCGGCATCGACCCCATCGACGTCGAGACCGCTCCCGACGGCGACGTCGAACTCGACGACACTGCGGGATTCGTCGTCCTCGACTGCCCCGAATGCGGGGGACTGCTCAAACCCGACGTCGTCTACTTCGGCGACTCGGTGCCGCCGGCCAGGCTGCAGAAGGCGAACCGGATCTGCGATGACGCTGCAGGGCTCGTCGTGCTCGGATCCTCTCTCGCGGTGCTTTCGGGCCTGCGTTTCGTCCGTGCTGCCGCGAAGGACGGCAAACCCGTCGTCATCGTCACCGACGGTCCCACCCGCGGCGACGACCTCGCCGACTACCGCTCGATCTCCCGGGTCGCCGAGTTCGTCACCCTGTGGGCAGCGAGATGAGCCTGCAGGGAGGGGTGACCGGCGAGCCTCCAGGTCAGACGGTTCGCCCACGTCCAGGAGAGTCCAAGCCGAGGATGTAAGACTGAGAACCATGAGTGACAATCTGGCACGCGCCGAACGACTGCGACTCGTCGACACCGCCCGCCGAGCGGGGGAGGACGCCCCCACCCTGTGCGAGGGGTGGACGACCAGAGACCTGGCCACCCACCTCATCATCCGCGAACGGCACCCTTCGGCGGCTCGGGGCATCTTCGTCTCGAAGTTCGACGACCGCAGGCAGGCGAAGGAGAACGACTATGCGTCGATGCCCTATGCGCAGCTGCTCGGCCTCGTCGCCTCCCCGCCGAAGTGGACGCCGGGGGCCCTGCCCGGAGTCGAGTCCGTGATGAACACGACCGAATTCCTCGTCCACCACGAGGACATCCGCCGCGCAGCCATCGAGTGGATCCCGCGCCGATTCTCCCAGGCGGAGACCGCCACAGTCTGGGCTCAGACGAAGGTCGCGCTCCTTCCATTTGCGGCGAAGGCCGAGGGGCCCGTGACGATCGAGGCACCGGGATTCGGCATCCGCAGGGCGGGTAAGAAGCGCTCAGGCAACGGCGTCACGATCACCGGTGCGCCGCTCGAGCTCCTCCTCTACCTCATGGGCAGGCAGGACCACGCTCTCGTCGACGTGCGCTGAAGGTCGGGATTTCCTCCACCGGCTCGGGGGATTGGTCCCTGTCGCGAGGCTGCTGCGGATTCCTAGGCTGGTCTCATCAGCCATCGCAGAGGAGACCCCGCATCATGAACGCAGCACCCGTCCCGACCCCCGGACAGTTCGACCAGCCCCAGAACACCGGACCGGTCTTACCGCCCCATTCTCCGCTGGGCTACCCGGACGGCCCGCAGAGCTACCAGGCCGCCGGCAGCTATCAGCGCACCGAGGAGGACCCGGGCAAGGTGCTCGGCATCATCTCACTGGTCGCCACGCTCTCGACCTTCCTCGGCTTCAACTTCATCGGACCCGTCATCGGCATCATCACCGGTCACATGGCGCGCAGGCGCTCGCGCGAGGACGGTCGCGCCGACAATGAGATGGGCAAGTGGGGACTCATCCTCGGATACGTCTTCCTCGGTCTGCTCGCCCTCGGATGGGCACTCGGCATCTCGTTCGGCATCGTCAGCGGGCTCGCCGGACTCATGGCCGGCTGACCGGTTCGGCCACCCTGTGGTATGCACCTGCATTCCTCGTCCAGCGGCGCCTCGCATCCTCAATTCTGAGGGCGGGGCGCCGCTTCGCGGTGTTCGATCCGGCCCTCGAGGGCGGTCATCGTGTCCGCGACGCTGAAGCCGAGATCCCGATTGAGTGCGAGCATCGGTCCGTTGTTCGTCGCCGTGTACGTCTGCACCCATTTCGCCGAGGTGGTCGCCGGCACCGCCGGCAGCTGACGCAGATTCGCGACCTTGAGCGCCCGACCGATTCCCCGCCCCCGATAGGCACGGTCGACGAGCGTGTCCTCCTGAATGACGATCTCCGGGTCGTGTGCTGACACCATGATCTCCGTATACCCGACGGCGAGATCACCCACATGGGCCATCGAGCCGACCAAGACCCAACCCTGATCGTCCATCCGCTCCTCATGGCTGCGGATCGCAGCGGTGCTGGCGTGGCTGACCGAGCGAGTGAGGTCCCCGACGGGCACGTCCTCGTCCATCTGCTCGCGCAGTCTGGTCCAGGACTCGAGGACCTCCTCGGGGCACGCGCCGATCCACGAGGTGACCGAGAAGTCCGGATCCGCTTTGAGCACGGGCACGGTCGTCGACGCCCCGGAATCCTTGTACCTATCGGCATCGGCGCGCAGATAGGTGGGCAGATCGAGCAGCAGCCGGTGCTCCTCATTGCCCACGCTCATGCCCCGGGTCTGGGCGAACGCGACTCCGGCCGGGCAGTAGGTCTCGGTCTGGACGATCGTCGACGGCCGGTCGGCGTCGGTGAGTATCTGCTCGACCGCCTCGGCGAGGGCAGTGCCGATACCTCGGCGACGGCAGGGCGGGATGACACCGAGCTCGGTATACGCCGGAGATTCGGCGGTGAGGTTGATCTCGGCGCCTCCGACGGCCTCTTCGTCGAGGTGGGCGACCAGGGCGATGTCCGTCTTGTCCGTGCGCGGATGGGCGAACTGGGTCAGCGTCGTTTCGGGGCTGCGCCACCAGGCCGCGGTGCGATCATTCGTGTAGGCGGTGCGCATGAGGTCGTTCCATGCGACCAACGCGTCCTCATCCGTGTGATCGATGCGGGTGATCCGAATCTCAGACATGAGATGAGTCGACCACGGTCCGAGGGTGTTTTCAAGCACAGCAGGGCCACCGGTGCCGGATCACCGGGGTTCGTCGGAGCCGTCGCTCAAGTCAGGATGGTCGGAGCCGTCGCTCAAGTCAGGATGGGACGGATCGGCGGGGTCCGCCTCGGCGTGGGGGTCGTGCTTGGGCAGGCGGGAGCCGATGTGCGCGCCGGGTTTGGTCATCACCCGGTGGACGAGCCACGCGCCGAGGCTGAAGACGATGATGATGGCGAAGGTGAGGAAGATGACCGCACCGAGACCGGGCTCCATCACTTGGCCATTCGCCGACGGTCGAAGTAGTTCGCGAAGCGGGCCTTGAACGAACTCATGCCGATCGAACCGCCGACCCGCACGAGGGGTCTGCGGCCGGTGGGGACGGCGTTGACCACGGATCTCACGCTGCCCCAGGACTTCGAGAGGTGCTCGACGTCGACGGCCCAGTCGTCGGGGACGACGACGGTGACCGAGCCCATGCCCGCGACGATCTCGACCTCGATGACCTGCAGGTCAGTGTCGACCTCGAGGAAATTCAGTTCGATGTTCGACATCGAGGGTTCGCAGCGGATGTAGGGCGGCACCGCCCAGCGCGCACGGCGGACCTCAGACTCCCAGGCGGCCTTGATGACAAGCGGATCGAAGCGGTCACGTCCCTGGATCGCCCGCCCGCGGTCAGCGGCGGGTGCGATCGCCGAGGTGGGGCGGAAGCGATCGGAGGGCAGTTCGATGGTGAGGTCGGCGAGCACCTCGTCGAGGTCGATGGGGAACTTCGCGGCGTGGACCTTCTCCATCCGTTCGTCGAGCTCATCGACCGTGATCCGTCCGTCCCCGGCGGCTTCGCGGAGGACCTCGATCGCCTCGTCGCGTTCTCTATGGCCGATGCGGAAAGTCTTCGCGGGGTCGTTGTCGGCGGGGTCGGAGGGATTGGGCTGGGTCATGATCTCTATCGTGCCTGATCGTGCGGTGAGCGACAACGGCGGGAGCCTTCAGGGGCGGTGACGGGGCGGGCAGTTGAGAGATCGGGGAGGCTGCCGGGGCCGTGTCTCGTGTCAGTCGTTGGCATTAGGCTAGGGGACGTGTCCACCGCACTGTACAGAAGATACCGCCCAGAGACCTTCGACGAGGTCATCGGTCAAGAGCATGTGACCGATCCGCTCAAGGCCGCGATCGAGCGCGGCCGCATCAACCATGCCTACCTGTTCTCCGGGCCGCGCGGGTGCGGAAAGACCACCTCGGCACGGATCCTCGCCCGGTGCCTCAACTGTGAGAAGGGGCCGACCCCGGTGCCCTGCGGTGAGTGCCCGAGCTGCCGGGACCTGGCAAACGGCGGGCCCGGTTCGCTCGACGTCGTCGAGATCGACGCGGCCAGCCACAACGGTGTCGATGATGCCCGTGACCTGCGGGAGAGGGCGATCTATGCGCCGGCCCGCGACCGGTACAAGGTGTTCATCCTCGATGAGGCGCACATGGTCACCTCGCAGGGATTCAACGCCCTGCTCAAGATCGTCGAGGAACCGCCGCCGCACATCAAGTTCGTCTTCGCGACCACCGAGCCCGAGAAGGTCATCGGCACGATCCGCTCGCGAACCCACCACTATCCCTTCCGGCTGGTCCCGCCCGAGGCGCTGACCAACTACCTCGAGGATCTGTGCGGCCGGGAAGAAGTCAACGTCGCCAAGGGTGTGCTGCCTCTGGTCGTGCGCGCCGGCGGTGGTTCCGTGCGCGACACCCTGTCCGTGCTCGACCAGCTCATCGCCGGTTCGGGACCCGACGGAGTCGACTACGGTCGAGCCATCGCGCTGCTCGGCTACACCCCGGACTCGCTGCTCTCGGACATCGTCGATGCCTTCTCCGCCGGTGACGGCGGAGGGGTCTACCGCGCCGTCGAACGCGTCATCGAATCCGGTCAGGACCCCAGGCGCTTCGTCGAGGATCTGCTCGAGCGCTTCCGCGATCTCATTGTCATCAATGCCGCCCCCGAGGCGGCCCATGCCTTCCTGCCCGAGGTGCCGCCGGACCGTTTGGAACGCCTCACCCTACAGGCCGCCGGCTTCGGGCAGGGGGAGCTCTCCCGCGCCGCGGACCTGCTCAACGAGGGACTGACCGAGATGTCGGGGGCGACCTCGCCGAGGTTGCAGCTCGAACTCATCTGCGCGCGCATTCTGCTGCCCGGGTCCGGTCGCAGCCGCGACGCCGTGCTCAGCCGCATGGAGCGGATGGAGCGACGGATCGGCATGTCGGCCACCGGTGTGGCAGCGAATCTGCCCCCGGCGCAGGCAGCGCCGGACCAGGGCCAGGTTCCGGGCTCGGGGCAGGTTGCTGGCCAGACGTCAGGTCAGGGCCGGCCTGCTGGGCAGGAACCGGCAGGTGCTGCCGGAGGCGGCAACGGAGCGCAGGCACCTGCTGGACAGTCCCAGCCGACCGATCACGACGACTTCGATGACATCGCCGCCATGGCCGTCGCCGCAGAATCGATGCTCAACGACGCCGACCCGTCGGCTCAGGCGCAGGAGTCCCAAGAGCAGCCTGCTCAGGCGGAGCCGGAGCGGTCGACTCACGCGTCCGAGCCGACGGCTGCACCAGCATCTCCGCACACCGACGAACGCGAGCAGGATCCTCGGCGCGAATCCGCTTCCGTTCCGGAGACCGGGAACCAGCAGCCCGAAGCGAACTCCCAACCGGCCGATCCGCAGCGCCAGGCGTCCGAACCGACCGCCTCCGCACAGGCCCCAGCGTCAGCACCGGACTCGGCTTCAGCCTCCGGGCAGGGGGAGACCTCGCAGACTGAGCAGGCAGCGGCACCGGAAGCCACCTCGGTGGCGGGATCGGGCGATATCGGCGGAGAGATCGAAGCGATCCGTCGCGCCTGGCCGAGCATCCTCGCCGCCGTCGAGAAGCGCAGCCGCCTCACCCGCGCGATCATCGCGGCCAACGCGATTCCGCAGTCATTCTCCGACGGGGTTGTCTACCTCGGCTTCAACAATCCCGGATCCGTCCAGGGCTTCCAGCAGCGCGACCACGGCGCCAAATTGGCCGCCGCGATCAACGACGTCCTCGGCATCCAGGCGCGCATCGACGTCGGCGATGTCGGCCGAATCGGCGGCGGAAACGCGTCCGGCGGTCATCAGGGGAAAGGGGCTGCGGCCCCGCCGATGAACGATGCCGGAGGCAACCGTGGCCCGGCACCCAGCCAGCGCCGCCCGAGCCCCCAGGAAGTCGCTGCAGTCGTCGGCACCCGCGAGGTCGACAAACCACAGGTTGACCACGAGAAGTTCTGGGAACCCAGCGGACCGACTCAAGGCCCCTGGTCCTCCGACGACGAGGAGGGAGAACAGCCGGGGTCACCCAGCGAACCGACCCCTGAGATCAACCGCCCCGACGACGAGCGCGCGGGCGGGTTCGAACAGGCTCCGGCAAAGCCGGACAACCCTGAGTCCGGCGGCACCGAGTCCGGCATCGCCGACCATGTCGACGACCACGCTGCGAAGGAAGGTGCCGCCACACAGCCGCATTCGGACGAATCGGACACACCGGTCGAGCCGGCCACCGTTGCCGACGAAGATAGCGCCGAAGCCGACGTCCCGGAGATCGTCGTGCCCGATCTCTCCGACGACGACTTCTTCGGAGCTCCCGCAGACCAGGCACCCGAGGGTGACGGCGACAGCGACTCCGACTCGTGGCAGCCATCGTCATCCTCCGCCGCGCCAGTGGCGGGCCCCGACGAGTCAGACTCGGCCTCGGCCTCAGGTGAGTCAGGCTCCGATTCCGGCGAGCAGGGCTGGGCGGCCGACGGACAGGTGCCTCACCCCGAGGGAGAGGCGCCGACCGATGAAGGACACGCGACTTCAGCGGAGGTGCAGACGCAGTCGTTCGGTGGATCAGGATCGCCGTACGACGATGACAGCTCACCGATGGAATACGTCCAACCGCGGTGGGAGGAGCCGAACTGGCACGATGGACCCGACACCGGTCCGCCGGTCACCGCTTCTGCCGATGTCGATACGACGAGCGCCGGCAGCGGAGCTGTGGACGTCGGTGCCGTGGTCGTGCCTCCACCTGACGACGACCTCGACTACCCCGACCTCAGTGACCCCACCGGCGACTTCGGGGCAGAGGCCTCGGTGTCGTCCGTGCCAACCTCGGCTCCTGCCCAGACTCCGCCGCCGAGCCGCGCGAACGAATCCAAACCCTTCAAGTCCCGCTTCGCTGCCCTCGCGGAGAAACACGGTGTCCATACGACTGCTCCGGGTGGATCCGATTTCGGATCTGCCCCGCAGCCCAACGGTGTGTCCGGGGCCCAGCCCAGCGCCGCCTCGGCGCCCGGGGCGAATCCCTACCCGCAGGCCACGGGACCGGACGAGGACGAGTATGATCCGGAAACGGACCTCGACGTCTCCGAGGCACCCCAGATCGGGGTCGACGTGATCGCACGCGTCCTCGGCGGCGAAATCATTGACGAAAGAGAAGTATGAGCGCTGTCTACGAAGGTGCCCTCCAGGATCTCGTCGAAGAGTTCGGCAAGCTTCCGGGCATCGGGCCGAAGTCGGCGCAGCGACTCGCCTTCCACATCCTCCAGACCGACTCCAGTGACGTCACCGCGCTGGCGCAGGCGCTCACCGACGTCAAGAAACGAGTGCGGTTCTGCGAGATCTGCGGCAACGTGTCCGAAGAGGCCGAATGCACGGTCTGCCAGGACCCGCGCCGCGACCGATCGATGATCTGTGTGGTCGAAGAGCCCAAGGACGTCGTCGCGATCGAACGCACCCGCGAATACCGGGGCCTCTACCACGTTCTCGGCGGCGCGATCGACCCGATGGCCGGCGTGGGACCGGACAATCTGCGGATCAAGGAACTCATGACCCGTCTGCAGAACGGCGAGGTCACGGAGACAGTCATCGCCACAGACCCCAACCTCGAGGGCGAAGCTACCGCAACCTACCTCGTCCGGCTGCTCGGCTCTCTCGGGGTGAAGGTCACCCGGCTGGCCTCGGGCCTGCCCGTCGGCGGTGACCTCGAATATGCCGATGAAGTCACTCTCGGCCGCGCATTCTCCGGCCGCCGCGAGATCGACTGAACCGTAACACCGGCTCGAGCCGATCGGCGTGTTCCGATCCGAACAGCGGTCATTCGCGGCCGCCAGAAGCCTCGTTGCAATGCCTCCGCGAAATGCGGGTCACGGAGTGCCTCATGTCAAGACCCCCGGGAAATACGGGCCGTTGACCCAACGACACAACCGAAGGTACGGTGGAAAAAACAATAGAATTTAACTCGAAAGAGTGATCTGATGAGCATCAGAGCAAAGATTGCTGGCGCCCCCTTAGTTTCGTCTCTACTTATGACTGGAATTTCTTCAACTCCAGCAATGGCCGCCACAGACTCGGTAACCGGGTATTTGAAGTGCCCTTCCGGGAAGCAGCTCAACGTTGTTGTCACGCTTGAAGGATCCGGCAATGCGGTCTTTTACCTAAATGGCAAGCAAGTTGCATCTGACACTTTCGGTGGCACTCATGGCTACCGATACCCTGGCAATGGCAGTGGAGGGCGCTGGAAGGTCACAACAAACCAAAACATCAAGACTGTGAGTGACTACTGCACTGCGGCAGTACTCTGAGCTTCCGATTCGAATTGCTCTCATGACGAAGATCAGTCCTGACGAGGTTAATGCCTTTATTAAAACACTTAATCTCCGCAAGATATCTGTTTCAGACAAAGCCGAGCTGACTGATAAGTTAGCTATGGTGTGCGTCGGTTTCGGGATACCAGTGTCAGTGACTGGGGGAAAGGTGTTATTTGATCCGAATGGCGATGGGGTCGATAATCAAGATGTGGAGCTCCTTGATCTTCTCATCAAGCTAGTTGATCATAGATTCTGCATTCGATGTAATTGAGCTATTTGCGGTCTCTAGTGTCGCGTATCGTTAGTTCCTGAATGGTTGTTTGTTTGTTAGGGAGAATCGGTTTATGGCGAATTCTCCCGCTCTGGCATCAACCTTGTTCGAGCATGAGGGACCAGTGCTACGTGAGTGGTTGAGGCCGTCGACCATCAGGGCCGGGCTTGCCAGGCGAGCACGGATCGTGCTGCTGGCCGCCGACGGAGTGACGAACACTCAGATCGCTGAGTTGACGGGTTCGTCCGTGGTCACTGTTCTGAAGTGGCGGGCACGCTACGAAGAGTCGGGGATCGCTGGCCTCACTGATGACCAGCGTTAGGGTCGACCGAGGCGCCTCGATGACTTCGAGATCGTGACCACGACATTGATGCCGCCGGAGAATGCGGTCGTGTTGTGTGTCGATGAGAAGTCTCAGATTAAGGCGTTCGAACGCACGGCCCCGTTGTTGCCGATGCGCATGGGTGATGCGGAGAAACGCACTCACGACTATCACAGGCGTGGAACGTCGACCCTGGTCGCGGCGCTGCAGGTCGCGACTGGCCAAGTCACAGGTGCGGTGAAGTCGCGGCATCGGCGGCACGAGTTCCTGTCGTTTTGCGTCAGACCTGACTTGCACAAGTGGATGAGGTTTTCAGGGTTCCCGAACATATCGACCCTGGTCAGGCGGCTGCTGGTCTCAGGTTTGGGTAACTAATTCTCGCCGTATCATGGGGGAATGAGCCCATTCGTGCGCAAGGTACCCACCGCGTCGGGCGCCACGGCAGTACAGATCGCCGATAAGACCGGCGGGAAGTACCGCATCGTCGAGCACCTCGGGTCCGCCCACACGCCCGAGGACCTCGCCGCTCTCGTCGAAGCTGGCAAAGCTAAACTGCGGGACCCCGGACAGGCCACACTCGACTTCGATACCGCGGACAAACCGCGGGTGTCATCGGCAGTCGTGAAGTCCAGCAGGTCCGGGCTTCTTATCGACACGATCCGCAGCGTGTACGAAAGGCTCGGGTTCGACGTTATTGACGATGAAGCGTTCTTCCAGCTCGTTGCTGCCAGGTTGGTTGAGCCGACGTCGAAGTCTGACAGTGTCAGAGTCCTCGACGAGCTCGGTGTCGAGGTTGTTCACCGCAACACGTTCCTCAACGCCTAGTGCGGGCCAACGAACGCGACTACCGGGCGAAGATCGCTGAGAAATGCTTCGCTCACAGTGTCGCCACTACCGGCATCAGCCTGCTGCTCTATGACGTCACGACCTTATATTTGAGGCTGAGAAGGAAGATGCTCTGCGTCAGGTCGGGTACTCGAAAGAACGCCGTGTCGACCCGCAGATCGTCGTCGGGCTCCTCGTCGACCGGACTGGGTTCCCACTCGAGATCGGGTGCTTCGAAGGATCGAAGGCCGAGACTCACACGATCATTCCCGTGATCAAAGCCTTCCAAGAACGGCATCACGTCACTGACATGGTCGTCGCCGCCGATGCCGGGATGCTCTCAGCCAAGAACCTCAAGGAACTCGATGATGCCGGTTTGCGGTTCATCGTCGGGTCCAGGCAGACGAAAGCCCCACACGATCTGGCTACCCATTTTCGGTGGAATGGTGAGTACACCACCGATGGGCAGATCATCGACACGATCACCCCGAAGGGAGTGAAGCGACTCGACCCAGACCGGGTGAAGAAGAGACGCGAACCCGTGGTCAGCAGAAGAGCATCCGGATGCGTGGCGAGTGGTGTGGCAATACCGCCGCAAACGAGCGATGCGTGATGAGCAGACGTTGAACCTGCAGCGTAACCGGGCGTTGGCGATCATCGATGGGGATAAGCCGGCGAAGAAGGCCCGGTTTGTGAAGGTCACCGAGGAGGAGAAATCCTTCGACGAGAAAGCTTACGAGCGGGCGATGAAGCTGACAGGGTTCAAAGGCTATGTCACGAACATTCCAGCCGGGACTATGTCGGCTGCTGAGGTGATCGGCAGTTATCACGACTTGTGGCATGTCGAGCAGTCTTTCCGGATGTCGAAGACCGACTTGAGAGCCAGGCCGATTTTTCACCGGAAAAGGGACGCGATCGAGGCGCACTTGACGCTCGTGTTCACCTCCTTAGCCGTATCGAGGTTCATGCAAGAGGCGACTGGGGCATCGTTGAAGAAGATCATCACGAGTCTACGGCCGTTGCGAGAGTTCACCGGCCGCGTGAGTGGCCAAGACATCACGTTCACACCCGAAGTGCCCAAGGCCGTCGAGAACATGCTCAAGGCGCTGGAAAAATCGTAAATTCGGTCTTCGGCGGTGGGTAACTAAAGTTGTGCAACTCAGGAGGTGTGGTGAAGTCGCGGCATCGGCGGCACGAGTTCCTGTCGTTTTGCGTCAGATCGACCGGGCCTATCAGGGCCAGGAGCTACATCTGGATATGGACAATTACGCCACCCATAAAACGGCAGAAGTACGTCAGCGGTTGGAGTCCCATCCTCGGCTCCATGTTCACTTCACGCCGGCGTCGGGGTCGTGGTTGACCCTCGTGGAGGTATGGTTCGGGATCATCGATCGGCAAGCAAACAAGTGAGGTGTGTTCACTTCGGTGAAGAATCTGAACGGGAAGATCCGGGAGTTCATCGACGGGTAGATCGAACGCCAACCCCTTCGTATGGACGACGACACCCGCGCGGTCAGTCGAGGAGGTGAAACCTAAACCAACTTCAGAAACGCGACACGTAGGTGCCCGCGAGCCAGCTATTATCTTCCGGCCGGCCATGCAGCACGGGAGTAGGCCCCGGTTCCCTTGAGCGCGTTGTAGAAGATCTTCGGGGAGACCGCATAGCGTCTCGCTGCCTCTGCCGCTGAGATCCCTATGCCGACCATTGCCCGTTAGGAGCCCGAGAAAGAATTCCTGCCGCGGGCCTGCCCGTCGGCGGTGACCTCGAATACGCTGATGAGGTCACTCTCGGCCGCGCATTCTCCGGCCGGCGCGAGATCGACTGAACCGCGTCAACGGCTCGAGCCGATCGACGTGTTCCGATCCGAACAGCGGTCATTCGCGGTTTCCCTGAAGCCTCATTGCAATACCTCCGGGAAACGCGGGTCCCTATGCCGCATTGCCGCGTTGCGGTAAGGTGGAGTGCGTGATCCAGAAGGTGACTCACTTCATAAGGAGTGAGCTATGAGTACCTGGGCTAAACGACTGTTCGCAGTAACCTGTGCAGCTATTATTTCGTTTGGAATCACAACCAGCCCTGCCCTTGCTAAGTCTGCGCCAGCAACAGCGGAGCCACACACCACCGCCGTTAAGCGGCATGTAGCAAAGGTTTGGTGGATCTACGCGGACGGCTTCCACTTCAAGTCAACCTGCGAGGCGTACGCATACAAGGAGTTCCGCCATATGGATAAAGAAGGAACTCGCGGCGGGATAGACAAATATGATTGCCTGGACGCTGAAGACGGTACCTGGGAGATGTGGGTGTTCGGACCGGATGGAGTCAACTGATCACAAGGGGCACCAACCCATCGATAATCACAATTCCGAGCTGGAGCAGGTTCGCATTCGAGGAAAACTAGCACGGGACACGGCCGGGCAGGTATTCATCCGCTTGTTCGAGCCCCGGGACTACAGCACAACGGGTTCGCCCCGTGGCCTCCGACTAGACGAAGAAGATGCGCATAAGCCGAAGTGGATACAAGTCAAGGATCTGACCAGTGTTGAGAATTTATCCGGCCCTTGGGTCTCAATCACTGGTTTCGTCGACTGGAGCCTCACTTCGCGTTCTGGCGGCAAGCCAACGGTCCAAGACGGCGTTCTAGAGTCACAGCCCCGAGCCGACGAGCTGATGCAAGAGCAAATGCAACTCTCTACAGGAGACTATGCTTCCTTGGAGCTAAGTGACGCCGCTTTAGGAGATCGCCGCACTATGGTCGGCGAAAACAGCGATCGTGATATCACACGGCATGTCGACGAACTCGAGAAATTCGCCGCAACCGTCAACAGTGACGGCATGATCAAAATTGATGCACCCTCTGGTCCAGGGTGCGTCCAAAGTGCGGGCGCAGGGCACGTAGGCGGTGTCGGCTTCTGTGTTCACTACCGGGTCCCGATTGTCACAGATGATCTACGCGAGTACCTGAGGATCGTGAACGCAAAGGTCGCGTTGATACCCGCAGTGCAACGTAAATGGTAGAAAACTATTGGTACCCTAGTGAAGCTGTCCCAGGCTTTGCCCTAGGTGCCCGCGAGCCAGCTATTATCTGCTAGCCGGCACGTAGCTCGGGAGTAGGCCTCAGTTCCCTTGAGCACGTTGTAGAAGGTATTCGGGAAGGCCTCATAGCGTCGAGCTACCTCTGCCGCCGCGATCCCCTTGCCGACCATTGCCCGATAGGAACATGAGAAAGAGTTTCTGTATGGGGGCCTGCCCATCGGCGGTGACCTCGAATACGCCGATGAGGTCACTCTCGGCCGCGCATTCTCCGGCCGCCTCGTGAACTATTGCCTGGAACGCCGACCATGCGTGGTGCACACCGTGTCACAGAGTGCACGATGACGTCACCGACCGACTCACGCTGACTTTTGGCGACTCGCACAGTCGCTCAATGACGATCACAGCCTGCTGGCCGCGACGGCCTGCCTAATCTGACCGAACTACCGAAACAGTCACGTCTCCTGCCCGAGTCCGACGGTGGGCAAGACCGTGAACTGTCAGAATCGATCAGTTTGGAGCAGCGGGTCATGACAGCATCGAATCACAAGGGACCGGTCTCGGCTCCACCAGGAACAGAGGCGAACGCAGGTTCCTCGTCAGAACAGGGGTCGGGATCTTCAGGTTCAACCCGGCCCCCACGATTGGGCATTCTGGGCAGCGAGGATTGGTGGGCAGTCTGGATCGGGCTGGGAATCGTCGTTCTGGCGCTGATTCTCTGGGCCGGCGGCGGTTCCTTGAACATCTTCGCCGCGAAGATTCCCAGTTGGCCCGATTGGGCGTTCCTCCTTCACGGCGGCACGACTCTGAAGGACGGTGAAACCGTCGCGGTCGCCGGGTTGGTCGATCGACTCCCGAACCTGGTCCTGCTCTATCTTCTCTACACGGCTGCCTTCGGCGTCGTTGCGTGGGTTCTGCGTCTGCGCCTTGCCGCGTTCATCGGCGGGTTCACCCTGCTCTTCGTCTTCAGCCTGGTCATCAACGTGCTCAGCTCCTCAGCATGGGCGACCTCCTACAATTTCGAAGCACCACTGGTGGCACTCGTGATCGGATTGGTCATCGGCAATCTCGTCGATGTTGAGCGCTACTTCGGCGGCGCTCTGCGCACGGAACTCTATGTCAAGGTCGGTATCGTTCTCCTCGGAGCGACTCTGCCGTTCACCGTGATCCTGCAGGCCGGGCCGGTCGCTCTGCTCCAAGCCTCCGTGATCGCCATTGCCACATTCCTCATCATCTTCTTCGTTGCCGTCAATCTCTTCGGAATCGACAAACGATTCGCCGCGACGCTCAGCGCCGGGGGATCGATCTGCGGTGTCTCGGCGAGCATCGCGGTCGGCAGTGCGGTCAAGGCTCGCAAGGAGCATGTCTCGGCAACCATCTCGATCGTCGTCGTGTGGTCGATCATTGCGATCTTCGTCCTCACCGGCCTGAGCAAAGCGTTCGGTCTGGCCGACGGCGTGGCCGGAGCGTGGATCGGCACCTCGGAGTTCGCGGACGCGGCAGGCATCACCGCTGCCAGCAACTTCGGCGATGACGGCATCGCAGCATTCACGCTGATCAAGGTGGTGGGGCGAGACATCTTCATCGGAGTCTGGAGTCTCATCCTGGCTTTCATCGCGATCACCGTCTGGGACCGTCGCGATCGCGTGGCCGCGGCCAGGGCCGCAGGCGAGGACGACCGCGAGGTCGTGCACGAGCGGGCGGACGTCGCCCAGATCTGGCGCCGTTTCCCGAAGTTCGTACTCGGCTTCTTCGTTGCGTCGATCCTCCTGACGGTCGTCATCGCCGTCTCGGGGTCCAGTGCCGGTGATGTCATCTCCTCGGATGTGGTGGCGCCGATCAAAGAACTGAGGACGTGGGCATTCACCTTCACCTTCCTGTCGATCGGACTGACCACACGATTCCGTGATCTGTCATCGTTGGGGTGGAGGCCGGTTGCCGCCTTCAGCGTCGGCGCTGTCATCAACATCGTGCTCGGGTTCCTGATCTCGGCAGTGCTATTCGGACATGTCTGGGCGAATATCGGAGCGGGCTCGTGACACTTGCCGAAACGAAAGCGGATCCGTCGACGACCCCGGTCACCTGGCGCACGATCATCGAAGTGAGACTCAGCCCGACTCGCCTCCGGCGCAGTCACACGAACCTGAGCGACGCAGCTGCGGACGTGGAAGCCCGCCAGCGGAGAATCGACTGCGCTCGACAGGTTCTGGACGAAATCGGACAGCAGAACGACGACGACTGGACGATCACCTGCGATTCCCGCACGTTCCGCGCCGAGCGTAGAAGAGGAGCGTTCGCTGACATCGAGGACACGTTGGTGGAACGCGGACTGAGTCGCAGCGACTTCACCGTGCGCGTCGAATACTCGCGGGCCTGGGGAATGCTCTGAGGGTATTGAACCAGTTGCCGTTCGCTTCTTGACACCATATCGATAATCGTGAAGTATATTGTTTATCGATATATCGAGAAACGATAAGTCGAATGCCGGGCTAGGCGTCCGGCACACGGTGAACCGGCATGTAGTCGGACTAGGGAGGCGAGCGGACATGGATAAGGATCTTCGAGGACAGGGGAAGCCAAGCAGCAGATGCGGAGCTCGTTCGGGAGCCGCATTCCTCATCGCATTCGCTCTCGGAATCTACGCAGTGTACTCAGCCGGCATGCTGTTCAAAGGCCTCGTCCATGCTCAGATCGATGTGCGCTTCGATTTCGAGGATTCAGGTCTTGGGACGATAGACCTCGGCGGACATGGAACCACGCTCAGCGGCCTCACCGAGGTGACGCTGCCGACGGGAGACCTCGCGGTTGAGACGATGATCTTCCTCCTCATCGCGAAGCTCTCATTCATTCTCACGCTGATCGGGGCGGCGATCGCGTTTGTCCCCATCGTCAGATCCATCGGTCGAGGAGATCCATTCGCGGTGAAGTCCATCAGAGCGCTCTCCGCACTCTCGTGGGTCTTCTCCATGGGCATCCTCGTGTACTTCGTTGCCGGGATTCTCGGGTCCAATCTCGCCTCACGCGACCTTGGGATCGCCGATGATGTCGGCTCGAACACCTCGATCGCGCAGACCTACATCATCCTCGGCGTACTCGGAATCATCGAGATCCTCCGGCGAAGCTTCGTCTCCGGTCGCCGAGCTCAACAAGAACTCGAAGGGCTCGTGTGATGGTCGAAGAATTCGACTCATCACGCGTCATCTGTCACCTCGACGCACTGCTCACACAGAGGGAACTCAGTCTCACCGAGTTGTCCAAGCGCGTCGGCGTCACCCTGGCGAACCTCTCCGTGCTCAAGAACAACCGGGCGAAGGCCGTGCGCTACTCCACTCTCATTGCCCTGTGCGAGGTCCTCGACTGCCAGCCCGGAGACCTCTTCACGGTGGAACGCCGACCCGGCTGAGCGGTCGAGGTCTCGGCCGCTCGCAGGGCCGGCAATATAACGATTTCTGAGCAGGGACTGAGCGGCCGGTGGCCGACCCGGGTCTCGCCCATCAGGACGGCGAACGGACGGGTCGCCGACAGCCGGCATCCGGCCCGGTCAGAAGCTGTCTGAATGGCGGTCGAAGGTGAACCGAAATGACCTACCTCATACAATGGTCGAGGTGCCGGGAGCCCGACACGGCTGAAATCCTGATCGATGGAGCACGATACCTCCATGTTTGGAACCATGGAATCGATCGCCTGGCACGGAACTTATCAGCGATAAGGAAGATACTTCAGTGAGCATAGTCGTCCAGAAGTTCGGTGGGTCCTCGGTAGCCGATGCGGAATCGGTCAAGCGAGTGGCCAAACGAATTGTCGAGTACCGTCAAGCCGGCCACGAGGTAGTCGTCGTGGTGTCGGCCATGGGTGACAGTACCGACGATCTCATCGACTTGGCCCAACAGGTCTCTCCCATGCCGCCCGCCCGCGAACTCGACATGCTGCTGACCGCCGGTGAGCGCATCTCGATGGCGGTCCTGGCCATGGCGATCGCCAACCTCGGCTTCGAAGCCCAGTCCTTCACCGGTTCGCAGGCCGGCGTCATCACCGATGAGCAGTTCGGCAAGGCCCGCATCATCGACGTCACCCCCGGCCGCATCCGGTCCTCCCTCGACGAGGGATACGTCGCCATCGTCGCCGGATTCCAGGGCGTGAGCCAGACTGCGAAGAACATCACCACACTCGGCCGCGGCGGATCCGACACCACGGCCGTGGCATTGGCCGCCTCCCTCGATGCCGATGTCTGCGAGATCTACACCGACGTCGACGGCGTCTTCACCGCCGATCCGCGCATCGTGCCCACGGCACGCAAGATCGATGAGATCGGGTACGAGGAGATGATGGAGATGGCTGCCTCGGGCGCCAAGGTCCTCATGCTCCGCTGCGTCGAATACGCCCGCCGCTACAACGTGCCGGTGCATGTGCGGTCTTCATTCTCTCGCAAACAAGGAACCTGGGTGACCGATTCACCCATCCCAGAAGCCTTCCGACAGGGACGGGGACCATCGACCCCGGAAGCGGAATCAGAAACGGAGTCCACCATGGAACAGGCAATCATCTCCGGCGTCGCACATGACCGCTCGGAGGCCAAGGTCACGATCGTCGGCGTTCCCGATGTCCCGGGTAAGGCGGCCGAGATCTTCAAGACTCTGGCCAAGCAAGAGGCGAACATCGACATGATCGTCCAGAACATCTCCACCCGTGAGCCGGGCAAGACGGACATCTCCTTCACCCTGCCCATGGACGACGGCGCCAAGGCACTCGAAGCCCTCGATGCCGTCAAGGCCGAGATCGGCTTCGACCAAGTCCGCTACGACGACCAGATCGGCAAGCTCTCCGTCGTCGGCGCCGGAATGCGCTCCCACCCGGGCGTGACCGCGACCCTGTTCGAAGCGCTCAGCGACGCCCAGGTCAACATCGATATGATCTCCACCTCGGAGATCCGCATCAGCGTCGTCACCCGAGCAGACCTGCTCGACGACGCCGTCCGGGCCGCGCACGCCGCCTACGGACTCGACAGCGAAGACAACGAAGCAGTGGTGTACGGAGGTACCGGACGATGAGTGTGAATATCGGAGTAGTCGGAGCAACCGGCCAGGTCGGAGGCGTGATGCTCGACCTCCTGGCCGATGACCCCGGGTTCGAGATCGGTTCCCTGCGCCTGTTCGCCTCGGCTCGTTCGGCCGGGAAGACCGTTGACTTCAAGGGCCAGTCCATCACCGTCGAAGACGTCGCCGAGGCGGATCCGTCGGGACTCGACATCGCGCTGTTCTCCGCCGGCGGAGCGACCTCGCGTGCCCAGGCCGAGCGTTTCGCCGCCGCCGGGGTCATCGTCGTCGACAATTCCTCGGCTTGGCGCTCGGACCCGGAGGTTCCGCTCGTCGTCAGCGAAGTCAACCCCGAGGCTCTCGACGAGCTGCCCAAGGGCATCATCGCGAACCCGAACTGCACGACCATGGCCGCCATGCCCGTGCTCAAGGCTCTCCACGCCGAGGCAGGGCTGTCCCGCCTCATCGTCGCGACCTATCAGGCGGTGTCCGGTTCGGGCCTGTCCGGAGTCGAGGAGCTCGCTAGTCAGCTCGAGGCCGGAATCCCCGATGCCCGGAAGCTCACCACGGACGGAAACTCTGTGACGCTGCCGGCACCGGACAACTACGTCGAACCGATCGCGTTCAACGTCCTGCCGATGGCCGGGTCGGTCGTCGACGATGGACAGAACGAGACCGACGAAGAGAAGAAGCTGCGCAACGAGAGCCGGAAGATCCTCGGTCTGCCCGAACTCCTGGTCGCCGGCACCTGCGTGCGCGTGCCCGTCTTCACCGGCCACAGCCTGAGCATCCACGCCGAGTTCGACTCGGAGATCAGCCCCGAGAAGGCCACCGAGGTGCTCGGCCAGGCTCCCGGAGTCGTCCTCGACGAGGTTCCGACCCCGCTCAAGGCCGCCGGGAAGAACCCCAGCTTCGTCGGACGCATCCGCGCGGACCAGTCGGCACCGGCCGGCAAGGGCCTCGTCCTCTTCGTGTCCAACGACAACCTGCGCAAGGGTGCAGCACTCAACACCGTGCAGATCGCCAGCCTGCTGGCTGCGAAGCTCGAGGCACAGGCCGCCTGATCGCCGCCTCGGCGAGGTGATCGCCTGGACCATTAACCGCCCGGAAGCACACGCTTCCGGGCGGTTTCGTCGTCTCCTGGTGCGCCGCACCTCCCTCGTTCAAGAGTTCGACCGCTCGTGGACTGTCCGCGCCTGTCGGCCGGGCTCGTTCAAGCGCCCGCTCGGATGTGGAGTCGTCGACGGTTCCCTATTCGCGCGCGGCCTTGATCGACGACCAGTGGGCGACGGGCGACGTATAAAAGTGTTGCTATATATAAATATTTATATTAGTGGCGGGCCGCTGATCTGAGTATCGTCTTCGATGTTGCCCACGAACGCCCGAGTCCTGAGAGGTCCACCATGATCCCTTCCCGCATCGCGCTCACCACCGGAGCCATCGCCGCTTCGACATCTTTGGTTCTCAGTGGCTGCGGGGGAGGAGCTTCCGGCTCGGAATCAGGAGAACTCAAGGTGGTGACCTCGACGAACGTCTATGCCGACATCGTCTCCCAGGTCGCCGGTGATCTCGCCGAGGTGACTCCGGTCATCGATGATCCGAGCCAGGACCCGCACGACTATGAAGCGACCACGCAGGACCGTCTCAAGCTGTCCAAGGCCGACCTCGTCGTCGAGAACGGCGGCGGCTACGACGCTTTCATGACCACGATGCTCGAAGCCTCGGATGCCGACGTCGAGACGATCGATGCTGTGGCGATCTCCGGCCTGCCCGGTTCCGAAGACCTCGGCAACGAACCTCACGACCACGGTCATGAACACGGCGACGATGAGGACGAGGCCCACGCAGGCGGCCACACCCACGACGAGGGCGACGAGCATTCCGAGGACGAGGGCCATGACCACGAAGGCCACGATCATGGGGAGTTCAACGAACATGTGTGGTATTCGGTGCCGACGATGACGAAGCTCGTCGACGAAGTGGCCGACCACCTCGGCGAGGCCCTGCCGGAGCACAAGGATGACTTCGCTGCGAATGCGAAGGACTACAAGAGTGAACTCGGGGGTCTGCAGGATGATATCGATGCGGTGAAGAAGGACCACGGCGGCGAGAAGGCCGCTGCGACCGAACCTGTGCCGCTGTGGCTGTTTGACGATATGGGTCTGGAGAACATCACCTCTGATGAGTTCCTCGAGGCCGTCGAAGAAGGCAATGATGTGCCGCCTCTGGTGCTCAAGGCCGCGAAGAAGCAGCTCTCCGATGGGGAAGCCGCAGTTCTTGGTTACAATACTCAAGCAGCGGGTCCGCAGGCGGAAGAGCTTAAGTCCACGGCCGAGGACTCCGATGTTCCGGTCGTCGACCTCGCCGAGACCATGCCGGAAGGTGAGCACTACACTGACTGGATCGGCGGCTACGTCTCCGATATCTCGACAGCACTCGAAGGACACAAACACTGACAATGGCAAAAGAATCCGACGCTTCCGCACCGACATCACTCCGGGAGCCGGTGATTCGCCTGCGCGGGGCCGAACTGCGGTTCGGTCCCCGCGTGCTCTGGCACGACCTCGACCTGGACGTCGCGCCGGGAGAGTTCGTGGCGGTCCTCGGACCCAACGGCACCGGTAAGACCTCCCTGCTCAAGGTGCTGCTCGGGCAGAACACACTGTCCGCCGGAACGGCCGAGGTCGGCGGTCGGCAGGTCCATTCGGGCAACCCGGCCATCGGCTACATTCCCCAGCAGCGAGGCATCGATCCGCACACCCCGATGCGCGGGCGCGACCTCGTGCGGATGGGCATCGACGGTCACAAGTGGGGGATGGGTCTGCTTTCGCGAGGCCGGAAGAAGAAGGTCGACGAGCTGCTCGCCGCTGTCGGTGCTACCGACTACGCTGATGCGCCCGCGGGCACCGTCTCCGGCGGTGAGTTGCAGCGACTGCGAGTCGCCCAGTCTTTGGCCAACGATCCTTCGGTGCTGCTGTGCGATGAACCGCTGCTGTCCCTGGATATGCATCATCAGAAGGTCGTCGCGGCACTGCTCAATGAGCAGCGGGTCGAACGTGACACCGCCGTCGTCTTCGTGACCCACGAGATCAACCCGATCCTGCCCTACGTCGACCGGGTCCTCTACATCGTCGGCGGGCACTTCCTCGTCGGCACCCCCGCCGAGGTGATGACCACCGAGTCTCTGTCGCGCCTCTACGGTTCCCCGGTCGAGGTCGTGCAGGTCGGTGGACGGCTCGTCGTCGTCGGCGGTGAAGAGGAGTGCGTCGACCACCACCACATGCCCGATGAGGACTTCGACGTGAATGCGGCGGTGAACCGATGAGCATCACCGAGATCTTCGGCAGCCTCTTCACCTTCGAAGACTATGGCGAACTCGTCGCGCTGCTGGCGAATTCTCTCATCGCTGCCGCACTGCTCGGCGTCGTCGGGGGTCTCATCAGCGTCTTCGTCATGGCCCGTGACATCCCCTTCGCTGTCCACGGTGTCTCCGAGCTCTCGTTCGCAGGTGCCGCCTTCGCCCTGCTCATCGGCTTCGACGTCGTCGCCGGGTCGATCGTCGGGTCGATCTTGGCCGCACTGATCATCGGCGTCGGAGGAGCCAAGGCTTCGGAGAAGAACGCCATCATCGGTGTGCTCATGCCCTTCGGTCTGGGGTTGGCGATCCTCTTCCTTGCCCTCTATGACGGGCGGGCGGCAAACAAGTTCGGGCTGCTGACCGGGCAGATCGTCGCGATCACCCCGAGCCAGATCCTCACGCTCATCGTCTGCGCAATCGCGGTGCTCGTGGTGCTCGCTATCGTGTGGCGACCGCTGATGTTCTCCAGCCTCGACCCCGAGGTGGCCCGGGCCAAGGGCGTGCCGGTTTCGCTGCTGACGATCATCTTCATGCTCACCCTCGGACTGGCTGTGGCGCTGAGCGTGCAGGTCGTCGGCGTCCTCCTCGTCCTCGCCCTGCTCATCACCCCGGCGGCCGCGGCCACGCAGCTCTCGGCCTCCCCGGTGTGGGTGCCGGTGCTCAGCGTGATCTTCGCAGTCACGGCCTCCGTCGGCGGCATCCTCATCGCCCTGGGCTCACCCGTGGTGCCGATCAGTCCGTTCGTCACGACGATCTCTTTCCTCATCTACTTAGTCTGCCGCCTCGTCGGGGGACGCCGGATGAAGTCCCTGCACCGCCGCCGCGCCGCCCGAGCGGCCAAAGACCACAACACACCCCAGCCCTCCACCCCCTAATTGCTACCTGACGGCGGCCCAGCAACCTCGCGCGAGGTTGCTGGGCCGCCGTCAGGTAGCAACGGGAGGGGATAGAGTTGGGGAAATGAAGAAGCGCGCTCTCCTCGCCGGTGCCCTCGCCGTCCCCGCGGCTGCCGGCATCTGGTGTGCGGTCATCGAACCGCATCTCTTCGCCATCCGTCGCCATACCCTGCCGATCCTGCCGGCCGGGGCTCAGAGCATCCGCGTCCTGCACGTTGCCGACCTGCACCTGGCACCCTGGCAGAAGCACCGCGCGGCTTGGGTCAAAGCTCTCACCCGACTTCAGCCGGATCTCGTCGTCAACACCGGTGACAACCTCTCCGCCGACATCGTGCCCGAGGTCCTCGACGTCTTCTCCGGCCTCCTCGATATCCCCGGCGTCTTCGTCCTCGGATCCAATGACTTCTTCTCCCCGCAGGCGAAGAATCCAGCGAAGTATCTGCGTTCGCCTTCGGAGGTCAAGCACCGGGTCAACCCCGACCTCGACGTCAAGGCCCTCGTTCGCGGGTTCGAAGACGAGTCCGCGACGGGCGGGCCAGGTTGGCATCTCCTCGACAACGCCGAGGTTGCCCTGACCATCAAGGGCACCCGCATCGACTTCTCCGGGCTCGGTGACGCCCACATCGACCGTGACCGCATCCGGTGGAGTGGGGAAGCGGCGGGCGACGGCGTGCTCGAGCATCCGCGCTTCGACCCGGAGGCCGGTCTCAGGTTGGGCGTGACGCATGCCCCGTATTCGCGGACTTTGGAGGCGTTCGCCTCGGCGGGGGCGGATCTCATCATGGCCGGGCATACCCACGGCGGGCAGATCCGAGTGCCCTTCTGGGGGGCTCCGGTGACGAACTGCGATATGGATCGGACACGCGCGAGAGGTGTCTTTTCCTATCGTGGCAGCCTCGTCGAGATCTCCGCCGGCCTCGGCTTCTCACCGTACTCACCAGTGCGTTTCGCGTGCCGACCGGAAGTCAGTGTCCTCGAACTCGTCGCCGGAGCCTGACCCGTTCAGCGGTTTCTGAAGATTTGCACAAGGCGAATTCGCTAAACTTGCTCTCATGGTGTCTCCTGAGTCAAACCCCACTCCGACCAAGATGGGCGCGTTCATGCAGTTCGTGGCCGTCAGCGCGGTGGCCGGCATCGTCGCCGCCGGTCTTGCCATCCCCGGAGTCGGCGTAGCCACAGCCAGTGCGAACAGTGCGGTCGAGATCTTCGATTCGCTTCCCGCCACCTTGGAGATCAAGGACCTCGGCGAGAAGTCGACGATGCTCGCCTCCGATGGCTCCGAGCTTGCAGAGTTCTACTGGCAGAACCGCCAAGAGGTGCCGCTGGATAAGATCTCGGACAATATGCAGAATGCGACGATCGCCGTTGAGGACTATCGGTACTTCGAACACGGCGGCGTCGATATCGAGGGCATCGCCCGTGCAGCGGTGCACAATCTGGTGTCCTCGACGACTCAGGGCGGATCGACACTGACCCAGCAGTACGTGAAGAACGTGCTCGCCGAGAACGCCCACGCCGAGGAGAACGAAGAAGGCGTTGCAGCGGCGAAGGAGTCCGAAGGCACCGCCGGCTACGCGCGTAAGCTGCGCGAGGCCAAGCTCGCTGTCGCAGTTGAGAAGAAGTACGACAAGAAGGAAATTCTCAACCGCTACATGAACATCAACAACTACTCGGGATCCCCGAACGTCTACGGCGTCGAAGCCGCGGCCTACAGGTACTGGGGCATCCACGCCAAGGATCTCAATATCCAGCAGTCGGCGATGCTCGCCGGCATCGTGCAGAACCCTTCCGCCTTCAACCCGCAGCGGTTCCCTGACCAAGTGCTCAAGCGCCGCAACACTGTGCTCGGGCAGATGCTCAAGTACGATCACATCACGCAGAAGGAATACGACAAGGCGGTCAAGACCGACCTCGACCTCGACCTGCACGAGACGCCGAATGGCTGCTCGGCAGCCAAGAGCAAGGCAGAGTTCTTCTGCAACTACGTACAGAACGTCATCATGAACGATGACACCTTCGGCGACACAGCCGATAAGCGACTGGCGTTCCTCCAGCGCGGCGGCCTGACGATCAAAACCAGCCTCAACCCCGATATCCAGAAGATCGCGGACAAAGAGGTCAAGAAGCGTGTGCCCGTCGGTGACCCCTCCGGCGCCGGTCACGCTCTGGTGACGATCGAACCCGGCACCGGTGAGGTCATCGCGATGGCCGAGAACCGCGAGTACACCGCCGGAGAAGTCAAGAAGAAGGACAAGAACAAGAAGACGAGCGTCAACTACACCGTCGACAAGAAGCACAACGGCGGTGGCGGATTCCAGGTCGGTTCGACGTGGAAACCGTTCGTGCTGGCCACATGGCTGAAGGAGGGCAAGAGCCTCAACACCACGGTCAATGCCACGAAGCGCAACTTCCCGGCGAGTTCGTGGAAGTACAGTGGCTGCCCGAACATGGGCGGCGACTGGGATCCGAACAATGCTGGTGACGGGCCAGGCAAGGGGTCAATGACCGCGCTCGAAGCGACGAAGAATTCGGTCAACACAGGCTTCGCTGCCATGGGCAATCAGCTCAACATGTGCGACATTATGGACACAGCCATGGACCTAGGTATCCGCTACGGCAGCGGCGAGGCGTTGGACTACAAGGACAAGAACGGGTTCATCCAAGCTTTGTCGCCTTCATCCATCCTCGGTACGACGGAGACGACTCCGATCGCGATGGCTGCGGCATTCGCGACCTTCGCGAACGAAGGCGAATTCTGTGGCCCCAAGCCGATTACCGAGATCAAGGACCGCAAGGGTAAGAAACTCGACTTGCCGGGTGAAGGCTGCAAACGCGTCCTCTCTAAGGACGTCGCCAGAGGAGTCGCCTACGCTCTGACACAGACCTTCAACGGTGGCACGACATCCGGCCTCGGAATCGGCGTGCCTGCAGGCGCGAAGACCGGTACGACGAACTTCGAAGTCGGCCAGACCTGGCTGCTCGGGTTCACAAAGACCTTGGCGACCGCGGTCTGGACCGGCGACCCGGCAGGAACCCGCGACTGGCGCACAAACGGCGCCGGTGCAGTGCGCGGTCAGGTCTTCGGTGCCACGATCTCCGGCAAGACCTGGCAGGCGTACATGAGCCAGGCGGTCAAGGAGACCAAGGGCAACACCGGCTTCCCGAAGCCCAGCAGCAAGTACTTCCAAGGTGGTGGCTCCGGCGGCGGTGGCGGCACCTCGACCAACGGCCGCAGCGGCGGCGGCGGTGGTACCGGCGGTGGCGGCGGTAACGGTGGCGGCGGCTCGTCGAACGGCGGCGGTGGCGGCACCGGCGGCGGTGGCGGCGGCAACAACGGTGGCGGCGGCAACGGCGGCGGAAACGGGGGCGACGGCGGAGGAGACGGCGGCGAAGCTCCCGGCCTCGGAGGGAATTGAATATGACTAAGGGTGGACCATGTCCAGACATGGCCCACCCTTGCTGTAGCGGTTGTTAGCTGTCACACGGCGTATAGCGCGCACCAAGTTTTCTTGCCGACAATTCCATCTACGGAGAGTCCATGCTTCTTTTGGAAGTCTCGGACCGCCTTTTCAGTCTTAGAACCGAATACTCCATCGGCGGTCACATTCCAAGGGGAGTTTCGATACGGGAGACCGCCCTGCATTAGACTAGTTTGCAATCCGAACACAGCTTGCCCGGTGCTACCTCTGCTGATTGTGGGTTGAGAGCTACAGCTCGCTGCTTCCGCTGGTTGCGGGCTCGTTGCAACTGGAACGGCCACGCCGGCCCCGGTAAGAGCAAGCGTGAGCGTCAGCAATCCGATTACGCGTTTCATTAGTCCTCCTTTGGATCGGTGGTCGGTACACCTGACCCTACCAGACAAGTTAGCCTGTTCTATGAATTATGCATACGTGGTACATGAAGAGATGTCAGTTGCAAGATCGTCCGCCCATGTGTCGATGAGCGGCAATATGCTAGTTGCATTGGCCCGTGTGTTCGAAAGAGAAACGCCATGCGGATGCTCTAGCCTGAAATTGATCGCCGCGGCAGGTCCGTTTGAGATTCCATGGTGGTCGAAAGAGACGACGGCATCGCTTCAAAAACCGTTGAAATTCCCTCCGCGAAATCCGACCTGTTGGAGCGGGGCGTGTTGGCTGGAGCTGAGTCGAGGGCGCGCGTGAGCGTGAGCCTGGTTCGACCAGTCGTGGAACGTGTGTAGCGCATCGACTCCAATTCATTATGTGCAACGCCAGTGGTCCGACTAGTCGTAGTGGGGCCTGAGTGGCGTGAGAGTGGTTGTGGGCAAGTAGTTTCGATCTCGTTGGAATTGCCTTGCTCCTGCACCCATAGCGCCGGATAAAACAAAAATCAACCGCTTTCGATTGCTAGTGGACTTGCTTTTTACCTGATAGCGTCGGATTACCAAGTGGTGTCTACGGCGACATGTGTTGTCGAAATTTGGAGGCGGTATTCATGGCTGGTCGCGAAGACGTAGAAGAGATTCAGAAGTGGCTGAATAGTGTGTTCGGCGATCGTTCGGAGTGGGTCGCTCTCGACGAGGACGGAATCGCTGGTTGGGGCACGATCCGCGGTCTGACCTGAGTTGCACAACTTTAGTTACCCACCGCCGAAGACCGAATTTACGATTTTTCCAGCGCCTTGAGCATGTTCTCGACGGCCTTGGGCACTTCGGGTGTGAACGTGATGTCTTGGCCACTCACGCGGCCGGTGAACTCTCGCAACGGCCGTAGACTCGTGATGATCTTCTTCAACGATGCCCCAGTCGCCTCTTGCATGAACCTCGATACGGCTAAGGAGGTGAACACGAGCGTCAAGTGCGCCTCGATCGCGTCCCTTTTCCGGTGAAAAATCGGCCTGGCTCTCAAGTCGGTCTTCGACATCCGGAAAGACTGCTCGACATGCCACAAGTCGTGATAACTGCCGATCACCTCAGCAGCCGACATAGTCCCGGCTGGAATGTTCGTGACATAGCCTTTGAACCCTGTCAGCTTCATCGCCCGCTCGTAAGCTTTCTCGTCGAAGGATTTCTCCTCCTCGGTGACCTTCACAAACCGGGCCTTCTTCGCCGGCTTATCCCCATCGATGATCGCCAACGCCCGGTTACGCTGCAGGTTCAACGTCTGCTCATCACGCATCGCTCGTTTGCGGCGGTATTGCCACACCACTCGCCACGCATCCGGATGCTCTTCTGCTGACCAGACGGGTTCGCGTCTCTTCTTCACCCGGTCTGGGTCGAGTCGCTTCACTCCCTTCGGGGTGATCGTGTCGATGATCTGCCCATCGGTGGTGTACTCACCATTCCACCGAAAATGGGTAGCCAGATCGTGTGGGGCTTTCGTCTGCCTGGACCCGACGATGAACCGCAAACCGGCATCATCGAGTTCCTTGAGGTTCTTGGCTGAGAGCATCCCGGCATCGGCGGCGACGACCATGTCAGTGACGTGATGCCGTTCTTGGAAGGCTTTGATCACGGGAATGATCGTGTGAGTCTCGGCCTTCGATCCTTCGAAGCACCCGATCTCGAGTGGGAACCCAGTCCGGTCGACGAGGAGCCCGACGACGATCTGCGGGTCGACACGGCGTTCTTTCGAGTACCCGACCTGACGCAGAGCATCTTCCTTCTCAGCCTCAAAATATAAGGTCGTGACGTCATAGAGCAGCAGGCTGATGCCGGTAGTGGCGACACTGTGAGCGAAGCATTTCTCAGCGATCTTCGCCCGGTAGTCGCGTTCGTTGGCCCGCACTAGGCAGTTGAGGAACGTGTTGCGGTGAACAACCTCGACACCGAGCTCGTCGAGGACTCTGACACTGTCAGACTTCGACGTCGGCTCAACCAACCTGGCAGCAACGAGCTGGAAGAACGCTTCATCGTCAATAACGTCGAACCCGAGCCTTTCGTACACGCTGCGGATCGTGTCGATAAGAAGCCCGGACCTGCTGGACTTCACGACTGCCGATGACACCCGCGGTTTGTCCGCGGTATCGAAGTCGAGTGTGGCCTGTCCGGGGTCCCGCAGTTTAGCTTTGCCAGCTTCGACGAGAGCGGCGAGGTCCTCGGGCGTGTGGGCGGACCCGAGGTGCTCGACGATGCGGTACTTCCCGCCGGTCTTATCGGCGATCTGTACTGCCGTGGCGCCCGACGCGGTGGGTACCTTGCGCACGAATGGGCTCATTCCCCCATGATACGGCGAGAATTAGTTACCCAAACCTGAGACCAGCAGCCGCCTGACCAGGGTCGATATGTTCGGGAACCCTGAAAACCTCATCCACTTGTGCAAGTCAGGTGTTCGGCGATCGTTCGGAGTGGGTCGCTCTCGACGAGGACGGAATCGCTGGTTGGGGCACGATCCGCGGTCTGATTCGGGGATTGCAACTTGAGCTTGGTTTTACGGGTGGCGATGTCGATGGAGTGTTCGGCGATGACCTAAAGGCAAAGGTCCCTGTTCTCACACCGCCGACGAGTGTTGAGCAGACGCTCATCTCCATTGCTCAGTCCGCGTTCCGAGTGAAGGGATACAATGCGCCAAGCGTTGGATCAGGTGAGTTCGGACATTTCACAGACCAGACGGTCGAAGCCTTGCAGCAGATGTGCGACGACTCGAACTACTATTCCAATCGTGCCAGCAACGGCAACCTGACGATCAATGACGAGATTTGGAAAGGACTGTGCAGCCAGGACGCCTACGTGCTCCTGCCTGGTGGTGATGAGAAACTGCGGACGATCCAGCGCAGTCTGAACGCGACCGAGTTCCAGCCGGGCATCGGACTGAACCCGGCTGACGGGATCGTCACCCCGCAAATGGCACGCGCACTCATCAAGGCAGTGCAAATCATTGTGGGTGTAGATCCGGACGGCTACTGGGGTGATTCCACACAGGCACAGATTCCATCGACGATGACCTCCCCAGGGGACGCATCGAAATGGACGAAGGTTCTCGCCTACGCCCTTTACGTGAACGGGTACACCAGTGTGAACGTCAGTTCGCCAACGTGGGAAAACGTGGCGAGCTACATGTTCAGGTTCGCGGCGACGATGCGACTTGACGTCCCACAGGAAGGAACGGTTGACCGCTACGGCATCACTGCCTTGTTTATCAGCCACGGCGACCAGTCGAGGGGCTGGAACAATGTCCGTCATGAGCCCGGAGTACCTGCGATCGGTATCGATACCGCCACACGACTGACCGGGCTGACGAAGACTTTCGTCACCTCGGGAACTGGTCTAAACAATCTCCACGTCGGCTTCGTCGGCCGTTACATGCAAAACGCTCTAGACCCCGTGCTGGATAAGGAAATGACGCTCGAGGAAATCGAGGAGCTTGGGCAACTGAAGACAACCGACGAATACGGCGAGGTTTTCTTTGGCATTGCACCAATCTGGCAGACATCGGCGAACGGGCCTGACTACTTCATTCCAGGCCGGGGTACCAGTGACGCTGAAGCAGCTGATACACGAGCCGCCGCATTGGGCATTCCGACTAACGTGACGATCTACTTCGCAGTCGACTTCGATGCGTTCGGTGACACCATCGACAATCTCATTGTGCCTTACTTCGAAGAGCTCAACGCGAATCTTAGCGCCCGCCCAATCGGCGTGTATGGTCCTCGAGCTGTGTGTAACGCTATTGAGGCAAAGTCTTTGGCAACAGCGAGTTACGTAGCCAATCTCTCATATGGATGGACAGGCAATTTGGGACAACCAATGCCGACGAACTGGGCGATTGACCAGTTCGCGGAGTTCGAGGCCAACTTCTACGACGATGATGGCAACCTTGCTGGCAAGTATGGGGTCGACCAATTGGTGAACAACCCAGAGAACGGTCAGTTGTGGTACCCCGGAGGATGATGCCTATCGGTTCTCATAGTAGAAGGAAAGGTCCGCGAACGCTGGTTCCTTCTTCGCTCCTGAGTTGCACAACTTTAGTTACCCACCGCCGAAGACCGAATTTACGATTTTTCCAGCGCCTTGAGCATGTTCTCGACGGCCTTGGGCACTTCGGGTGTGAACGTGATGTCTTGGCCACTCACGCGGCCGGTGAACTCTCGCAACGGCCGTAGACTCGTGATGATCTTCTTCAACGATGCCCCAGTCGCCTCTTGCATGAACCTCGATACGGCTAAGGAGGTGAACACGAGCGTCAAGTGCGCCTCGATCGCGTCCCTTTTCCGGTGAAAAATCGGCCTGGCTCTCAAGTCGGTCTTCGACATCCGGAAAGACTGCTCGACATGCCACAAGTCGTGATAACTGCCGATCACCTCAGCAGCCGACATAGTCCCGGCTGGAATGTTCGTGACATAGCCTTTGAACCCTGTCAGCTTCATCGCCCGCTCGTAAGCTTCTCGTCGAAGGATTTCTCCTCCTCGGTGACCTTCACAAACCGGCCTTCTTCGCCGGCTTATCCCCATCGATGATCGCCAACGCCCGGTTACGCTGCAGGTTCACCGTCTGCTCATCACGCATCGCTCGTTTGCGGCGGTATTGCCACACCACTCGCCACGCTCCGGATGCTCTTCTGCTGACCAGACGGGTTCGCGTCTCTTCTTCACCCGGTCTGGGTCGAGTCGCTTCACTCCCTTCGGGTGATCGTGTCGATGATCTGCCCATCGGTGGTGTACTCACCATTCCACCGAAAATGGGTAGCCAGATCGTGTGGGGCTTTCGTCTGCCTGGACCCGACGATGAACCGCAAACCGGCATCATCGAGTTCCTTGAGGTTCTTGGCTGAGAGCATCCCGGCATCGGCGGCGACGACCATGTCAGTGACGTGATGCCGTTCTTGGAAGGCTTTGATCACGGAATGATCGTGTGAGTCTCGGCCTTCGATCCTTCGAAGCACCCGATCTCGAGTGGGAACCCAGTCCGGTCGACGAGGAGCCCGACGACGATCTGCGGGTCGACACGGCGTTCTTCTTCGAGTACCCGACCTGACGCAGAGCATCTTCCTTCTCAGCCTCAAAATATAAGGTCGTGACGTCATAGAGCAGCAGGCTGATGCCGGTAGTGGCGACACTGTGAGCGAAGCATTTCTCAGCGATCTTCGCCCGTAGTCGCGTTCGTTGGCCCCGCACTATCACTAGGCAGTTGAGGAACGTGTTGCGGTGAACAACCTCGACACCGAGCTCGTCGAGGACTCTGACACTGTCAGACTTCGACGTCGGCTCAACCAACCTGGCAGCAACGAGCTGGAAGAACGCTTCATCGTCAATAACGTCGAACCCGAGCCTTTCGTACACGCTGCGGATCGTGTCGATAAGAAGCCCGGACCTGCTGGACTTCACGACTGCCGATGACACCCGCGGTTTGTCCGCGGTATCGAAGTCGAGTGTGGCCTGTCCGGGGTCCCGCAGTTTAGCTTTGCCAGCTTCGACGAGAGCGGCGAGGTCCTCGGGCGTGTGGGCGGACCCGAGGTGCTCGACGATGCGGTACTTCCCGCCGGTCTTATCGGCGATCTGTACTGCCGTGGCGCCCGACGCGGTGGGTACCTTGCGCACGAATGGGCTCATTCCCCCATGATACGGCGAGAATTAGTTACCCAAACCTGAGACCAGCAGCCGCCTGACCAGGGTCGATATGTTCGGGAACCCTGAAAACCTCATCCACTTGTGCAAGTCAGGACCAGTTCGCGGAGTTCGAGGCCAACTTCTACGACGATGATGGCAACCTTGCTGGCAAGTATGGGGTCGACCAATTGGTGAACAACCCAGAGAACGGTCAGTTGTGGTACCCCGGAGGATGATGCCTATCGGTTCTCATAGTAGAAGGAAAGGTCCGCGAACGCTGGTTCCTTCTTCGCTGTTGAAGCAGCGTCATCTGAATGAGCAGGACGCTTCGCGTACGGAGTGTTAAGGCCCACTAGGTCCTGACCGAGGACGTCAACGGTCACCATCAAGGAGTTCTTTGCGTAGATGTCGGTGTGAGATCGAATCTCCCAAATTGCGGAAGCATCGCTTTCTTCATCTGCGGGACGCTCTCCGATGAAACGGGTGGAGGTAGCCAACGGATCTGCGCAGGTCCGGCTACCTCCATCTTCTGTCCAACTGGCAGGTTGAGCTACGAATTCCGTCAGGGCTTCATCACGGATGGGGTCGGGCGTGTAGGCAGTTTGGCTTCGGCCTTTAACAACGACCAAAATCAATCGGTGAGGATCGAGGGCATGGTTGTAGTTCCCCTGGCGTTCGTTGTACGAAACGTCGTCCATGTTTGGTGAGCCGTCGAAGACCGGGAGCAGCGAAACGTTGATCTCACCATGACGAGTCTGCAGTGGAGTGGACAACGTCCTGTTGATCTCAGGGCAAGCGTCCTCAGCAGACTCGCGGCTGCTTGGAGTCGGCTCACTGTAGGAGCGGCTTTCGGGTGGCTCTTGCTCGGGCTGCGGATCGCTCCCATGGGCCGAGCAGCCTGTCAGAATTAGACCTGAAATGACGGCGGATGCGAGACTGAAATTGCGAAGAAACGACATAGAGCTTTCTAGGGTACTCTCACTGTATGCGGCTTGCGAGCCGACGAATTGAGTAGGGCATCTGGGATTCCTCAGTGAAAGCGGCTGTCCCGCAATCCAACGAAACCGTTCTTCGGTTTTCGGAGAGCGTTTCTATCACTGCATGTGCATTGAGGTCGTAGGACTCGATAGCTGACTTGATGCGAGAATGCAGTCACGATCGATTTTGGGACCGTAGTTATTCTCGTGATCTGGCTTGTACTTGCAGTAGAGCTTGCTCATATCTTTGATTCTTCATGAGATGGTTCATTGCAGTCCATTCTGGTCGTTGGCTCGGACTCCAGTCTGACTGTTTATCCGCTAAAACTTGGGAACAGTCGGTCGCTACGACCCAATAGGGATACCGCCCTCGGGAATTGCGCACAGCGCGAGAGCCCCATGACTTTCGTGGGTTATTACCCTGATTTGCTCACCAGCGTGGCAGTGCTTTGACAGGCACGGCTCTGACTGAGCCCTTCGAGGCGGAAGTCAGGTGGCCCGTAATGCATTGCCGCTCGGCTCACGGTGTCGAATCTTTGCCAAGTTGTATTCTTCGCAGCAGCATTCCATCTGGGCGATCCTGCACCGAAGAGTTCGCTTCTACTGGTGGTGGTTCGGCATGCTCTGGGCCGACTCTATCGGCATCGTCGCCTGGTTCATCCTGGCGTTGATCCGAGACTGAGTAACGGCGATAAGCGATCCATCGATACCGGCGCCGCTGTGTCTCTCCACTTGACGCGACGACCGCACTGAAAAAGATCTTCTCGGATAGTCTTGAGGACGGCACCTGCCAATGCGAAAACCCAACCGAGGAGAATCATGACCAAGTGGGAATACGTCACCGTTCCGCTCATCGTCCACGCGACGAAGCAGATCCTCGATCAGTGGGGCGAAGACGGCTACGAACTCGTTCAGGTCGTCCCGGGCCCGGACAACAACGGACTCGTCGCCTACCTCAAGCGCCCGAAGGAATAATCGAAATCCCGGCGCCGAGGAGGCCACCAGCCATCCCTGAACCGCCGTCATCGTTCTGACCCCAACGTCGAAAGAGCAACCATGTCGAAAACCCTTGACCGCCTCGCCGAACTCGGACTCGAACTGCCCGAGATCGCCGCTCCCGCCGGTGCCTACGTCCCCGCCCTGCGCACCGGGTACTACGTCTACACCTCCGGGCAGCTGCCCGTCGTCGACGGCAAACTGCCGGCCACCGGCCACATCGGCTCCGACGTCGATCTCGACACCGGCTACCAGCTGGCCCGCACCGCCGGCCTCAACGCCCTGGCCGCGATCGCAGGCGTCATCGGCGACCTGGATCAGATCGTGCGCGTCGTCAAGGTCACCGGCTTCGTCAACTCTGCCGATGGCTTCACCCAGCAGCCGGCCGTGATCAACGGCGTCTCCGAACTCTACGGCGAGATCTTCGGCGACCGCGGTCAGCACGCCCGCAGCGCCGTCGGCGTGAACACCCTGCCCCTGGGCACCCCAGTCGAGGTCGAAGTCGTCGTCGAGGTCGCAGGCGATGCCGCTTAGCGGACGCACCCTTCCCGTTTCGTCGGAGCTGCGCTGGCTGCTCGACCAGTGGCAGTCCGACGGACGGTGGCCCGTCCCTGAGGCCCCACGCCCCACCTCGGCGATCGTGCTGATCAGGGACGCTGTCGACGGTCTTGAAGTCTTCATCACCCGACAGCTCGACGCCCGCGGCGTCGAGGACCGCAACCGGTGGGCATTTCCCACCACCAGCCTGCGCCCGGGCGATGTGCGCAAACTGCCGCTGGCCGGGTGGAACTCCGCCCGCTGTGCTCGGGCACTGAGCATCGAGAACAAATCCCGCGCCCTCCACCACTTCTCCGCGGCTGCACGTATCGCCTTCGCCGCCACCGGCGTTCTGCTCGCCGAAGACGTCGACCGTGAGCTCGTCGCCGCCCCGCAGACAGACTGGCGTGGCACCCGATCCCGGCTGTTCACCAACGAAGTCTCCTGGTCGCAGATCCTGCGTGACCGTGACCTGCGCCTGCGCCCCGACCTGTGCAAACCGTGGCTGCGCTGGATCAATACCCCCACCCAGCTCCACCGCTTCGACACCACCTTCTTCATCGCGACTGTGCCCTTCGGCCAGGAAGTCGACTTCCTGTCACCGAACGAGACCTCCGGCGGGTGGAAACGCCCCGGTCAGATCCTCGCCGAGGCCGGAGGCGACCCCAACAGCATCGGTGCCAGCGCCCGACTCATCGTCGAAAGCCTCGCCGAGGTCGCCACCGTCGGAGCAGCCATGGCACAGGTGCGCAACGTCCATCCGCTGCGCCCCGAGGTCATCAGCGTCGACGGCGACTGGAAGGTCGTCATCCAAGCCGGCAAGGACCCGCACGGCAAGGGTTCGCTGCGCGACCGAGCCATTGCCGTCGGTGAGAACGACAACGACCAGAACCCCGGCTTCCTGACGTTCAGCGGCGATGACGACGAAGACGACCGAACAGACGAGGAGAGTGAGGACTCATGAGAATCCGCGCGAACAATCCCGGCCCGATGACTCTGACCGGAACCAACACGTACGTGCTCACCAGCCAGGACGACACCTCGGCGGTCGTCATCGATCCCGGCCCGGAGACGGCCGATCATCGTGAGGCCTTCCTCGCCGAGGTGGCCGACCGGGATCTGCGTGCGATCGTGCTCACCCACCAGCACGCCGACCACTCGGAGATGCTCGGCAGCATCGACCAGTGGGCACCCGACGTGCCCGTCTATGCCGTGCTCGAACGCTTCGCCCGGCACACCGAACCGGTGGCCGACGGGGACGAGATCGCGTTCGGCGACACCCCGGCCGATGTCCTGCGCGTCGTGGCCACCCCCGGCCACACGAGCGACAGCATCAGCCTCATCCACGCCGGAGCCCTCTACAGCGGCGACACGATCCTGGGGGAGGGGACGACGATCATCACCCACCCCGAAGGGTCGCTGCGCGACTACCTCGACTCCCTCGACCGCCTCAGGACGCTGTTCGACGAGGGCGAGTTCGCGATCATCGAACCTGCCCACGGCCCGCGGATCGATGACCCCGCCGAGGTGATCGACTACTACCGCTCCCACCGCCTGGAACGTATCGAGCAGGTCAAGGCCGCCCTGACGCAGGGGGCGACGACCGCCGCCGAGGTGTGCGACATCGTCTATCACGACGTCGCTGCGAGCGTGCGACCGGCCGCCGGGCAGATCGTCAAGGCCCAGCTGGCCTACCTCGACGCCCTTCCCGCCGCCGACGACGCCTGAGAGACCGTCGACACCGGGGAGACCTTCGCCTGAGCGGCGGCCAGGACTCCGCCGCAACTCGGACCCCGGACACGACGAACGCCCCAGCCGATCGGCTGGGGCGTTCTTCACGCGTGCGGCGTCGGGGCCGCGGGAGGATCAGCGGGCGCGGTTGCGCATCCGGTCCATGTCGAGGATGACGACCGATCGGGCCTCGAGGCGGATGAAGCCGCGCGCGGCGAAGTCGGCCAGAGCCTTGTTCACGGTCTCACGGGAGGCGCCGACGAGCTGCGCGAGCTCCTCCTGGGTGAGATCGTGGGCGACGAGGACACCGTCCGGGGCCGGCTTCGAGAACCGTGCGGCCAGGTCGAGCAGCGCCTTGGCGACACGTCCGGGCACATCGGAGAACACGAGGTCGCCGACGGTCTCATTCGTCCGACGCAGACGCTGCGCGAGGGCCTTGAGCAGGTTCATGGCAGCCTGCGGGCGCTCATTGAGCCAGGTGGTGAGGTCCTCGTGCTTGAGGCTGAGCAGCTCGGACTGGGACACAGCGGTGACGGAGGTCGAACGTGGGCCCGGATCGAAGAGGCTGAGCTCACCGATGATCTCGCCGGGACCGACCACGGACAGCAGGTTCTCGCGACCGTCGGAGGACTCCCGGCCGATCTTGAGCTTGCCGCTGGAGACGATGTAGAGCTCATCGCCGGCATCGCCTTCATGGAAGAGCACGGTTCCCCGACGGAGACTCCGCGGGTTCATGAACTTCATCAATGCACTGGTGGCTTCATCGTCCAGACCTGCGAAGAGCGTCGCGCCCCGCACCACTTCAATATCCACTGGTTCCTCCTTGTCGTGATAATCACACATAAATCTACCTGGTCAACAGCATCGATACCAGCAAAGACGCGGGAGTGTGGCCCATGAGTATGAAAACCCGACCTGCCCGCGACCCTCACCTCACCGTCGAACCGACGACACAGCCCGCGCCACTCTACTCCTCCAAGCACCTGACCGCCTGATGTGAGCGGCCTCACTGCGGATTATGGGGGCACGGATTAAGATGGTGAGTCGTGTTGACGGTGGCAGAGAAGAGCGCGCGGAAGTTCGCGAAGGAGACCCCGCTGGGGCGGACGCGACGGGCCAGGAAGATCCATCGCATCCTTGCCGAGGTGTATCCGAATGCGAAATGCGAACTCGACTTCGACACTCCCTTCCAGCTGCTCATCGCCACCGTCCTGTCCGCACAGACCACCGACATCCGCGTCAACGCCGTCACCCCGGGCCTCTTCGCCGCCTTCCCCGATGCCCATTCCCTGGCCGTGGCCAACCTCATCGAGGTCGAGGAGCTCATCCGCTCCACCGGTTTCTATCGCGCGAAGGCCCGCAACATCGTCAAGCTCGCGAACGAACTCGTCGACGACTACGACGGAGTCGTCCCGGACCGGATGGACAAGCTCGTCAAGCTCGCCGGGGTCGGGAGGAAGACCGCGAACGTCGTCCTCGGCAACGCCTTCGACACCCCTGGCCTGACCGTCGACACCCACATGGGCCGGCTGGCCCGCCGGTTCGGATGGACGGAGGAGACCGACCCGGTCAAGGCCGAATACGACATCGCCGCCCTGTTCCCGAAGAAGGACCTCACCCTGCTCTCGCATCGGGTGATCTTCCACGGCCGCCGCATCTGCCACTCCCGCAGGCCCGCCTGCGGAGCCTGCCCGCTGACGGATCTCTGCCCGTCCTTCGGGATCGGGGAACTCGACCCGGACAAGGCCCGCGCCATGCTGAGGTTCGAAATGGCTCCCTTGGCCACCGTCGCCGAGGCGGACGATCCCGAGGCCGAGAAGTGAGCACCGGAATCCCCGACCTGCCGCCCGAGTCAGCGACGATCTCGGACGGAGCGCTGAGGGGCCAGCTCGAGGAGCTCGCAACCTCACACGGTTCGCCGCTGTGGCTGCGACGGCAGAAGGACTCGGCCGAGGAGCAGGCGAGAGATGCGGCGGTGCTCATGCTCTTCGGGCGTGGGGGAGCGCCGCGAACCGATGCCGGACGGGCCGAGGCCAGTCGCCTGTCGGAACTCGGCGTCGCCGATGTCGACATCGTGCTCCTCCAGCGTGCGGCGACCCTGCGGCACCATCCCGGCCAAGTCGCCTTCCCCGGCGGCGGACGCGACCCTGAGGACGCATCGATGTCCGCTGCGGCGCTGCGTGAGGCCGAGGAGGAGGCCGGAATCCACCCGGACACCGTGGAGGTCCTCGGGGAGATGGATCCGCTCTATATCCCGGTCTCGAAGTTCGAGGTCACCCCGGTGATCGGCTACTGGAGTCAACCCGGCACGGTGCAGGTGATGGACCACCGCGAGTCCTATTCCGTCTACCGTGTGGCCGTCGCCGACCTCGTCGCCCCGGCCAACCGCGGCACCTTCGCCCGCCCGGATCTGGGGATCTCGACCCCGGCCTTCGACGTCGGTGTGCTCAAGGTGTGGGGCTTCACCGCCGGCATCCTCGACTTCGCCCTCGACCACCTCGGCTGGGCGGGGGACTGGGACAAGAAGGCTCCCATCGTCATCGACTTCTGAATTCGGCCACTGCGGATTCCGGCACGGGTCAGCGCTGCCCGGCCTTCGCTCTGAACAGCACCGCCGCCCACACCGCCGCCACAGCGAGGATGAGCAGACACCAGCCGACGGCGAGATAGCCGGAAGCGCCCATCTCGGTGCCGATGAGCAGTGCGCGCAGAGCGTCGATGATCGGGGTGATCGGCTGATTGTCGGCGAATACCTCCAACCACCTCGGCATGGTCTCGACCGGCACGAAGGCGCTCGAGACGTAGGGGAGGAAAAGCAGAATGAAACCGTACCCGTTGGCGGATTCGGGAGACTTCGCAGCGAGGCCGATGGCGGCGAAGAGATACGTGATCGCCAGAATGTAGAGGGCGATGAGTCCGATGGTCGCCAGCCATTCGCCCACTCCGGCAGAGGGGCGGAATCCGATGGCGACGGCGACGAGGAGGACGATGGAGGTGGCGAACAGGTTCCTTGCGAGGCTCGCCGCCACATGACCGGTGATGACGGCAGACGCTCGCACCGGCATCGTCCGCAGCCGGTCGACGAACCCGGAGGTCATATCCGAAGCTACCGACAGCGAGGTCGAGGCGGCACCGAAGCCGGCGCAGGTGAGGATGATTCCGGGGACGACGTAGTCGACGTAACCGCCGTCGGGATCGAGGGCGCCGCCGAAGACGAAGGTGAACATGAGCATGAGCATCACCGGCAGGGCGACGGCCATGAGCAGCGATTCGACGTCGCGAACAGCGTGACGCAGGCTTCTGCCGATGAAGGTGGCCTCGGCGGAGAGCCCGCGAGGGCGGGTGCGGGAGGCCGTGCGGGAGAGGACGGCGGAAACCCGTCCTGTCGGGGACTCGGTGGTCGAATGGATCTGTGACATTGCGGTGTCCTCTCTGGGTGGTGACGGTGAACGGAAACGCGGGATAGTGCTGAGAGTGCTCAATGCGGTGAGCCAGCCGAGGTGAAGGCGAGGAAGACATCGTCGAGGCTGGGACTGTGCAGGGAAACCGAGGCCCGAGGCGATTGGGATGTCCACGGCTCGAGCGCCGAGGCGAGCCCGGCGACAGTGCCGTCGGTGGCGATCTCTTCCAGTTGAGTTCCGTCGCTTCCGCGGATCGACACGGTGTCCTCGCCGATGCGTGCCTTGAGCTCTGCAGGTGTGCCGAGGCCCGCCAACCGTCCGCTGTCGAGGAGGCCGATGCGATCGGCCAGGACATCGGCTTCGTCGAGGTACTGCGTGGTGAGGAACACCGTGGCGCCGCCTCGGGAGAGTTCCCCGACCTCGTTCCACAGCTCCTGCCGGGACCGGGTGTCGAGGCCGGTGGTGGGTTCGTCGAGGATGAGTACCTCGACCGGGACGACGAGGCTGAGCGCCAGGTCGAGACGGCGACGCATGCCGCCGGAAAGAGCGGCGACCCGGGCAGACATGAAGGATGTGAGACTGAGCTTCTCGGCAAGCTCCCGGCTTCTTGCTTTCGCATCGCGACGACTCAGCCCGGAGAGCCGACCGAGGAGGACGAGGTTCTCCTCGACCGAAAGATGGGCATCGACGGCCGCGGACTGGCCGGTGACGGCGAATCGCCGCTTCGCCTCGGCGGGTGATTCGCGCACATCGACGTCCATGACCCGAACCGAACCGGCGTCCGGACGGACGAGGGTGGTGAGGATATTGATGCAGGTCGTCTTTCCCGCGCCGTTGGAGCCGAGGAGGGCGAAGACCTCGCCTCTGTGGACATGGAAGTCGAGTCCGTCGAGGACGGTCTTCGCGCCGAAGCGTTTGCTCACACCTGTGAATGAGATGGCTGGGGATCGGGTGTCATCCGCGGCGGTGCCCTCCGTCAGGAGCGGGCCGCAAACGGTCGAACGAGCTGCGGTGCTGGTGGAGTCGTCGGTGGTCATGATGAAAGTCCTTTCGAGAGTCGTCATCGATTTCTGTATATGAAAGAAACTGTATATGACACTAACACGCAATATATGGCATACACAATATAGGATGGCGACATGAGTTCTGACGACACGATCGAGCAGCTGCCCAGCGGAATCGCGCTGGCCTGGGGCGTCGCGGCGACTCCGCAGCGAGGGCCGAAGCGGGAGATGAGCGTCGAGAGGATCGTCGACGCTGCCATTGAGATCGCCGACAGCGACGGCATCCAGGCGGTGTCGATGTCCGCAGTCGCGAAGAGACTCGGGTACACACCGATGTCGCTCTATCGCTACGTCAGCTCGAAAGACGACCTGCTCCTGCTCATGCAGGAGGAGGCGACCGGTCTGCCGCCCGAGCAGACAGAGGACCCGACCGGGTGGAGGGAGCGACTGCGAGAGCTCTACGAGGCCCAGTCGTCAGTCTTCATCAATCAGCCCTGGCTGCTCTCACTTCCGATCACCGGCAGCCCGATCACTCCGAACAGCTCAGCATGGCTCGAGGCCAGCCTCGAAGCCCTCGCCGAGACCGGCCTGACGCAGGACGAGCGACTCGCGGCGACTCTTCTGGTCACCGGTGCCGCGCGGTGGAAGGGGCTCATCCACGCCGGATACGAGGAGGAGAGCCGGACCACGGGGCTGAACGCCGCCGAGGTGGCCGCACGGGAGTCTGCGCTCTTCGACGCCGTCATCACCGGCGACGGGTATCCGTACCTGAGGCAGGCGATCGACGCCGGAGTCTTCATCTCAGACGCGGATCCCTTCGATTTCGGGCTCGACCGCGGACTCGACGGTGTGGAGTCCTATATCGACCGCATCTCGCAGGAGCGGCGCGACGACTCCGGTGAGGCCGGTGCCGATGCCGCCGATGTTAGTGACCGCGCTGAGGCGGCCGGGTCGAATGCGGGTGTCGCCGAGGGATCTGCGGCGATCGGCGACGATCATCCCGGTGTGCAGTCGGACAAGAAGCTGCGGGAGGCGCGGAAGGCGGTCAGGCAGGCGCAGAAGGTGCTCGCTGAAGCTCGGAAGAAGGAGCGTCAGACTCTGCGGGAGGCCAGGGAGCGAGTGGCGAAGCAGAGCTGAGCGTCGAGAGGCGGGTGCGAATACTAAAGCGGCGCCGGACGTTTCGTCCGGCGCCGCTTCGGCATCTGCCGTGGTTCTCAGATCGGGAGAGGGGTCAGTACCTGGGGCCCGAAGGGTTCTTGACGGCGCGCTTGACCGAAGCGACCAGCGACTTCGCCGAGCCGATCGCGGTGCCCGGCACCGGGTTGCCCTTCTTGAACAGCGGGAGGGCGACGAGGACGAGGATGATCGCGATGAGGGCGAGGATGCCGAAGACGATGAGGAAGCTGCCCCACCATGGCCAGTCGAGGCCCTCGTGGAAGGCGGCCGCACCGGCGAAGATCACCATGAAGGAGGAGAGGAAGAGCAGGAAGAGCGCGACGATGGCGAGACCGGCGCCGATGCCCAGGTTCTTGGCACCGGCCGTGGCCTCGGCCTTGGCCAGCGCAATCTCTTCTTCGGCGATCGCTTTGGAATCGTCGCTGATGCCTTTGATCAGTTCGCTGATCGACCGTTCGGCCATGAGTGCTCCTAAATCGAGAACGAGAGGACAATCTAACTAAAGAGTAGTCTGAAGGCGCCCTGCGGCCAAAGGCGAACCGGACGGAAACTGAGAAAACCCGCCGGATCCGGACCGTGCAGCTGCGCTGCAGCCGTCCGTCACCGGCGGGTCGGCCCCAGCGAACGAACCGCGTCGTCGCCGGGGACCGTCGACTCAGGACTCGGCGACCGACTTCTCGATGCTCTCCATCACCGAGGCATCGGCCAGCGTCATCGTATTGCCGACCTCGCGGTTCTCTGCGACGTCCTTGAGCAGTCGACGCATGATCTTGCCCGACCGGGTCTTCGGCAGGTCGGTGACGATATGGACCTTCTTCGGCTTCGCGATGGGTCCGATGTCCTTGCCCACGTGCTGTCGCAGCTCTTCGGCGGTCTCCGGGGAGTCCTCGACACCGTTGGAGACGATGACGAAGGCGATGACCGCCTGACCGGAGGTGTCATCGGCGGCACCGACCACAGCCGCCTCGGCGACCTTGGAATGGGCGACGAGGGAGGACTCGATCTCCGCGGTCGACAGTCGGTGACCGGACACGTTCATCACATCGTCGACGCGCCCGAGGAACCAGATGTCTCCGTCCTCGTCCCGGCGGGCACCGTCACCGGCGAAGTACGTGTCCTCGAACCGTGACCAATAGGTCTGCTTGAAGCGCTCGGGGTCTTTCCAGATCCCGCGCAGCATCGACGGCCAGGGCTGGCGGATGACGAGCAGACCACCCTCGGGTCCGGCCGGATTCTGCCCGGTGTCGTCGACGACGTCGACGGAGATGCCGGGGATCGGGCGCTGCGAGGAGCCGGGCTTCGTCGACATCACCCCGGGCAGGGGAGCGATCATGTGCGCACCGGTCTCGGTCTGCCACCAGGTGTCGACGATCGGGCAGCGTTCGCCGCCGATGACGCGGTGGTACCAGCGCCAGGCCTCGGGGTTGATCGGTTCGCCGACGCTGCCGAGCAGGCGCAGGCTGGACAGATCGTACTTGCCCGGGATCTCCTCGCCCCACTTCATGCAGGTCCGGATCGCCGTCGGGGCGGCGTAGAGGGTCGTCACCTTGTACTTCTCGACGATCTCCCACCAGCGGCCCTGGTGCGGGGTGTCGGGGGTGCCCTCGTAGATCACCTCGGTCATGCCGGCAGCCAGGGGGCCGTAGGTGACATAGGAGTGTCCGGTGACCCAGCCGACGTCGGCGGTGCACCAGAAGACATCTGTGGCCGGCTTGGCGTCGAAGACGGCCTTCATCGAGTACAGCACCTGGGTGAGGTAGCCGCCGGTGGTGTGGAGGATGCCCTTGGGCTTACCGGTCGTGCCGGAGGTGTAGAGGATGAACAGCGGGTTCTCCGAGTCGAAGAACTCGCATTCGTGCTGATCGCTGGCCTTGGCCACCGTGTCGGACCACCACTTGTCGCGACCGTCGGTCCAGTCGACGTCCTGACCGGTGCGCTTGACGACGATGACATGCTCGACGGGCGTGTCACCGGCCGACAGCGCCTCATCGACCGCCGGTTTGAGGCTGGTGGGTTTGTTGCGGCGGTAGCTGCCATCAGCGGTGATGACCACGCGTGCCTCGGCATCGATGATGCGCGAGCGCAGGGCGTCGGCGGAGAATCCGCCGAAGACGACCGAGTGGGCCGCGCCGAGGCGGGCGCAGGCGAGCATCGAGATGACCGCTTCGGGGATCATCGGCAGGTAGATGGCGACGCGATCTCCGGCCTTGACGCCGAGTTCGGTGAGCGTGTTGGCCGCCTTCGACACCTCGGCGAGGAGTTCGGCGTAGGTGAAGATGCGGGAATCGCCCGGCTCGCCCTCGAAGTTGATCGCCACGCGGTCACCGTTTCCGGCCTCGACATGGCGGTCGAGGCAGTTGTAGGCGACGTTGAGCTTGCCGCCGACGAACCACTTCGCGAACGGCGGGTCCGTCCAGTCGAGGACCTCACCGAAGTCCTCTTTCCAATCGACGAGGTCTCGCGACTGCTCGGCCCAGAAACCGAGATAGTCGGCATCGGCGCGTTCGTATTCGTCGGCCTTGACATTGGCAGCGGCCGCAAACTGCTCGGGCGGAGCAAACGTCTCGGTCTGCTCGGCACTGGTCTCAGTCATTCTTCCCTCCGACTTCTTTGGTGGATCGAAAATTCCACTTGAACTGTATACCCACAGACAGGGCACGAGACGCTGTGTTTCACCGGATGAACGGTGTGATCGGGGGTAGCCACAGCGGATTCGACGTGGTAAGGGTCACAGGGTGGCGGTGGGGTTCCCCGGTCGCTGAGAACGCCTCGGCGAGGGGAAGGCAGGGAGATTCGCAGGGTTCAGAATGTGCGAACGAGTGCACAGGTGCCCTGTGTTCTGCAAGGATGGGGGTCAGAACCTGTCGGGAAACCACCTGTGCAGGCACAGAAACACTGTTACCTTTCCCCGAGATCGAGTGGAGTAAGCGATGAGTTCGCCGCAGCATCCAACCGGGTCCGGGCCACAGCCGTGGCAGGATCAGCCCCCGCAGTACCCCGGTCAGAATCAGCAGCAGCCAGGCGGTGCGCCCGGAGCCTACGGATCGGGACCAGGACCCTACGGTTCAGCGCCCGGGCAGAACGCCTCTGCGCCGGGGCCCTATGGTTCAGCGCCGGGACCGTATGGGTCGGGACCAGCACAGTACGGGTCTGCTCCCGGACCGTACGGGGCAGGACCTGCCCAGTACGGCTCGGGACCCGGACCCTACGGTTCGGCACCCGGTCAGTTCGGCGGAGCGCCCGCACCCAAGCAGAAGACGGGGCCGGGCCTCATCGGACCGCTGACGCTGCGCGACCTGTTCCTGCTGTTCGCCGGACTGCTGGCGCTCATCGCTCTGTTCGTGCCCTACCGCGCCTATGAGTGGGAGTCGACGACCCTGTGGCACTGGAACGTCGCCGATATGGGTGCGCTCGTCTTCGCTGTGCTCACGATTCTGCTCATCGTCGCGGCCGTGCTGGTCAACAAGCTCGGCAGCGGTCGACTACGAGTCGGATCGCTCGGCCTCGACCAATTCATCTCGGTGCTCTCGGCGATCGCGTTCACCTATGTCTTCGTCGACCTGCTCACCTCAGCCGTCTACTGGCATGTGGGCTCCTACCTGACGTTCTTCGCGGCTCTCATCGCGTTCTTCGCCGGCGTGTTCACGATGATCCCCTTCTTCGCGAAGGAGTTCGACGGTCGCGAGGCCATCGAGACCCATCCCAAGGCTCGACCGGTGGCGAAGCACACTCCGCACCCGGCTCCCGTGGCGAATGTCCCCGGCGGCAATGCCGGAGTTCCCGGCTTCGCGCCTTACGGTTCGGCTCCGGCCGGTGGCGCACAGGGGGCCCAGTACGGTCAGGGTCAGCCCGGGCAGCCGGGGCAGGCTCAGGCTGGTCAGTTTGGCCAGCCAGGTCAGTTCAGCCAGCCGAGTCAGGCCGGTCAGCCTGATGGGCCCGGTCAGTCGGGATCGGCACAGTTCGCAGCGCCCGGTCAGCAGGACTCCGCCGACGGTCAGGGACAGCCCGGAGCCGATCAGTTCGGACAGAACCAGAATCAGTTCGGTGCTCCCGATCAGGGGCAGCAGTCCGGTCAGTACGGTCAGCCCGGTCAGTCAGCTTCACAGGACGACTCTCAGCAGTCGAACCCCTATGCTCCGCCGCAGCAGGAGGAGCGCGTGGACTCCGCGAACGCCTTCGCAGCGCCAGCCGAGAGTTCCCTTGAGTCGGATGCCGACTCCGGTGTCAGCTCCACGCACGGAAGTGTCTCCGGCGATCATCCGTCCGATGCGGCAACGGCAGCGGACGACTCCGCTGACGGCCCCGTGCACAGCACGGGCGACGGACAGACCTACCTCGGTCGTCGCGATTCAGAAGCTCCGCAGCACGCGCAGAGCGAACCGACTCAGGCCTTCGGCGTCGGAGCGGGCCACAACCAGACCGACTCCCGCCCCGATCAGTCGCAGGGTGATTCCGGCCAGCAGGCTTCGGACAGCAGCGACTCGGATTCCGGTGCCGCGGCAGCCGCCGCGAGCGTCGGTGTCGTCGGAGCCGGCGCCGGAGCTGTCGCCGCCGGAACCGCCGCGGCCAATGCAGACTCCGAACGCCGTCGCGGACGCCACGCCGCCCCCGACTCGGAGTCCGATGAGACCACCGATTCATCGGCTTCATCGGCGCGTTCGAGCGACGACTCGACCGCCGCGACCTCGAGCTCGGGCTCTGACACCGCCTCGGCGAAGGATGCGGAATCGCGTGCCGACGAGGAGACCCCGACGGTCGTCTCGCCCGCTGAAAGCAGCGACTTCGTCTCGAAGGTCAACTCGAAGTCCTCGGACACGAACACTCGTGCCTCCGAGGGAGCCGCCATCAGCGGCGGGGACACGGAGTCGACATCGTCGACCGCCGGTGAAGGACAGACCGACGAGGCGGTGAAGGCCGAATCCGCCGATAACGCCGAGTCCGCGGGCAGTGTCGACTCCTCAGTCAACGCCGAGGCCGCCGACCAGACCGACTCGGTGAAGCCGTCGGGCTCCACTCAGCAGACTGACCCTGCTGAGCGGCAGACCGTCGACCCGTCGGCCGGTGCGAGCTCCGCAACGGATGCGGATGCGGGCCCGGCAACGGATGCGGGCACGTCGCCAGAGGACTCGGGCGACAACGCCAACATCCGCTCCACTGAGGCGACGGTCGTCAGCACCCCGGCAGGCGAGAACGTCGTAGCCGGGGAACCCGGAGACCAGCAGTCGTCTCGCAGTCAGAGGACCGAAGCGCCGGAAAGCGAGGAACCGACACAATACGTTCCCGTCGCCGACTACCGCGACCGGCCCGATGCCCAGCATCGGTCGCCTGCGGGATCGGACTCCTCGGACGAGGAGACCGTGGCGCAGACGGCCATCGACAACGAGCCCGTCCCGGCCGACGCCGGACAGGCCCGAGCCGACGATGGTCAGAACGACCACAGTAGCCGGGACGACCAGAACAGCCAGGACGGCGGGCGCACCATCATCCAAGCGTTCTGGTTCGCAGTGCCCGAACCGCGCGAGGCCGTCGACCCGACGACCGGAATACCGGTGTTCACGATCTACCCAGGCGACTGGTACCTCAGCCTCGAGGACAACGGCTCCTGGTTCAAGGTCCGCGACACCGACGGCCGCGAGGGCGTCCTGCGCAACATCGAAGGCATCCAGCGCGGATGATCCGGCCGGGGCCGACTCGGACGCCGCGGCTGTGGACACAGCCCGCACCGAACGGCCCCCGGCATGCTCACATCATGTGAGTGGCTGCAGCTGACATCGCTGCTGATCTGGGCTGAAGGCCCACGGTGCACCGAAGGGGCGCCTCCTGTGACTCGACCTCACAGGAGGCGCCCCTTTGCAGTTGCCATCCACAGGTACCGACCCCGAACTGGCCCGGCACACCCGACCGCCGACAGGCTCTGTGCCATGCAGGTAGCCCTCATCACCGACCTCGGCGCGATCACGGAAGAATGTGCCCGCGTCGCTGAAAGCATCGGTGTCACCCTCACCGTCCTGCCCCCGGACTCCGGCGGCTGGCAGTCCGCCTCCCTCATCCTCCTCGGCGAGGATGTCAAGGAAGCTCCCGCCACGGACCGCGCCGATCGGATCCTCGTCGTCCTCGATGGAGACGAACCCGGCTCCACGTGGGCGAAGGCGAGCCACCTCGGCGTCGATCAGCTCGCCGTGCTGCCGGCGGCGGCCGAATGGCTGAGCGGACGGATGATCGCCGCGATCGAGCCCCCGGTCGCCCCGGGGACCACGGTCGGGGTGGTCGCCGGATGCGGCGGGGCCGGAGCCTCGGTGCTGGCCTGCGCGCTCGCCCGCCGGGCAGCCGCCGACAACAGTGCCGTGCTCGTCGACGCCGACCCTTTGGGCGGCGGACTCGACCTCGTCCTCGGAGCCGAACAGGTGCCCGGACCCCGATGGACCGACCTCAGTGCTTCCCGCGGTCAGCTGCGCCCGTCGACCCTGGCCGATGCCCTGCCCCGGCATGACGGGCTCGCACTCCTGTCCTGGGGACGCGACGACACCGTCGACCTCGACCCGGACGTCTTCGATGACTTCCTAGCCGCCGCCGGTCAGGCCTTCGACCTCGTCATCGTCGACCTGCCCCGCCACGCCCCACCCCAATGGACCCGCCGCTGCCACCACGTGCTGCTCGTCTCCCCGGCTCGGGTCCGCTCGGCCGTCGCCGCCTCACAGGTCGCCAAACGCCTTTCCCAAGCCCACCCGGATGTCCGACTCGTCGTCCGCGAGACCGGCGCGGGCGGACTCGACGCCGACCTCCTCGCCGATTCGATCGGGTTGAGCCTGGCCGGAAGCATCCGCGACGACCGCGGCCTGTCCGCCGCCGTCGACCGCGGTGAGGGCATCCCGGGAGGCGCCCACCTCGGCCGCCTCGTCGACCGTCTGCTGGGGGAGTGGGTGGAATGAGCGAATGGCTCGACGCCTCCCTCGTCGCCGACGTCCGCAAGACCCTGCTCGACAAACCGGGGCCGGTGACCACCGCCGCCGTCGCCGAGGCGGTCCAACGCACCGGCCGCGTCCTCGGCTCTGCCGCCCTGCTCGAATTGGTCACCCGCCTCTCCGCGCAGCTGTCCGGGGCCGGGCCCCTGCAGTCCGTGCTCGAGGTTCCCGGCACCACCGACGTGTTCGTCAACGGACCGCGGGAGATCTTCGCCGACACCGGCGACGGTCCCCGCCTGCTCGACCTCTCGCTCGGGTCCGAGGACGAGGTGCGGTCGTTGGCGGTGCGGCTGGCGGCCCTCGGCGGGCGCCGCCTCGACGATTCGAGTCCCTATGTCGATGTGCGTCTGCCCGACGGGGTGCGGATGAACGCGATCGTCCCGCCGATCTCCGGCGAGACCACGACGATCTCCTTCCGCGTGCCCAAACGCTCCGGATTCCCCTTCGCGGGTCTGTGCACCGACGGCTTCATCCCCGATGAGATCAGCCCGCTCATCGCCGAGGCGGTCACCGCACGAGCGAACATCCTCATCTCCGGCGGCACGGGCACGGGCAAGACGGTCCTCCTCGGCGCCCTGCTCACCCTCGTCGAGGACGTCCAGCGCATCGTCATCGTCGAGGACTCCCGGGAGCTCATCGTCGCCCATCCGCACGTCGTCCAGCTCGCCGCCCGCCAGGCCAACGTCGAAGGCGGCGGCGAGGTGACCCTGACCGATCTCGTCCGCAACGCCCTGCGGATGCGCCCGGACCGCCTCGTCGTAGGAGAGTGCCGCGGGGCCGAGGTCAGGGACATGCTCACCGCGCTCAACACCGGCCACGAGGGCGGGTGCGCGACGATCCACGCGAACACCGCCGAAGCCGTGCCCAGCCGTGTGGCCGCCCTGGGGGCGCTGGCGCAGATGAGCCCCGAGGCGGTGTATTCGCAGTTCTCCACCGCCATCGATCTCGTCGTCCATCTGCGCAGGTCAGGATCCGATCGTGGGGTGACCGAACTGGCGATCCCGACCCGAACGAACACCGACGGGGTGGTGATGGAACCCGTGTGGGGCAGGCCCTCGCCGTCGGCTCCGGGCACCGTCAATCGTCGTGCCCTGGCCCGATTCGAAGCCGTGCTCGAGCAGAAGTCCGCCGGATGATCGTCCTCACCGCCGTGCTCGTGGCCGTCGGAGTCATCCTCACCGCCCCGCCGGACCCGGGTACCCGCCTGCGCGAACTCCTCCGCCGAGGCGGTCGCGAGGAATCCGCTCGATCGTCCCCGCTGCGTCTCCTGCATCTCCTCCGCCGAGGCGGCGGTGCCGAGGAGGCGCAGAGTGAGAGACTGTGGGCGATATCCGCGGTTGAGAACTGCGCTCACCTGCTCAAGGTCGGGATGACCCCGCAGGCGGTGATGGCGACGTTGAGCAGGCAGAACGAGGCCCTGTCACCGATATCGCGGGCCATCTCGCTGGGAGAGGAGCCCGGCCGGGCCATCGCCACCCGCAGTGCGAATCTGCCGGCGCCCGCCGCCGAGGTGCTCGCCGGCATGGCCGCAGTGTGGACCGTATCCGAACGCTCCGGGGCACCGGCGGCAGAGATGATTCTGCGTTATGCCGCCGCCCAACGCGACGCCCTCGACGCGGAGCGGGAACGCCAGATCGCGATGGCCGGACCGAAATCGACGGTGCGGGTGCTCAGCTGGCTGCCGCTCATCGGCATCGGACTGGGACTGCTCATCGGGGTCGAACCGGTCGAACTGATCACCGGTCTGCCCGGTCAGCTGAGCATCAGTGGGGGACTGATCCTCTACGTGCTCGGTCGATGGTGGATGCGGTCCATGATGCTGCGGGCCCAGCGGTGAGCGCCATGGGACCCGTGCTCATCGGCCTCCTCATCGCACTCGCCGTGCTCCTGTGGTCGGGCTCGACCGGCGGACGACTGCAGGACCTCCTCGGTGCTGGAGGTGTCGGCAGCGGTGAGGACGGTGGAACTGGCGAATCTCGGGCCATTCGTTCACAGGATCCTGCACCGGTGGCCGACGATCAGCTGGCCTTCGATCTCGACCTCGTCGCGATCTGCCTGACCTCGGGGCTGCCGATCCCCGTGGCGCTGACGCTGACCGCCGACGCCACGGGAGACCGTTCGGGCCTGCAGCGGATCGGACGAGCGATGACGATCGGCGGGAAGAAGCTCGCCGAGGACGACCGGCTGCTGCCTGTGCTCGAGGTCTTCGAGTTCTCCGAACACACCGGAGTCGGCCCGGCACCGCTCATCGAATCCGTGGCCAAGGAGCTGCGTGACTCCTCCCGCAGGCGTCGCCAGGAGGCCGCCGCGGCACTCGGGGTGAGACTGGTGCTGCCCCTGGGCGTGTGCATCCTGCCGGCGTTCCTGCTGCTATCGGTCGTGCCCGTCGTCATCTCCCTGCTCTCGGATCTCACCACAGTGTTCCTCTGAGTGTTCCTCTGAGTCCTGCAGGGTCCTCGTGGCCCCTTCGCGGTGCTCCTGAGTCCTGCATATCGGAGGTATTGCACGGGCTTTCAGATTCGGTCGGTAGGGTCGGCATATGGCACAGGTACCACCCTTCAACCAGCTGTCCGATGTCGAACAGGCCGAAGACTACGCCGAAAATCTCTTCGTCGGCCGATCCGTGCGACTGCGTCCCCTGCGCGAGGAGGACCTGCCTTACCTCGAACAGTGGTGGTTCGACCCCTCGATCGTCGTCCTGCAGAACCATACGATTCTGCCGCGGCCCGAAGGCGGAGTCTCCGAACAGTTCTCCCAGTGGAGCGCGAACACCTCGAGCGAGGCCGTGGGCTTCAGCATCGAGCTGACAGAGACCGAGGAGTTCGTCGGTCACGTCACCCTCTACGGCCGCAGTTCCATCAATCAGTCCGCGACCCTGGCGATCGTGCTGGGTCCGGAATTCCACGGCCGCGGGTACGGCTCCGATGCGGTGCGCTTGGCCGTGAAGTATGGGTTCCTCCAACTGGGACTCAATCGCATCGAGCTGCAGACGTGGGCGTTCAACACCCGCGCAATCGCCTCGTACACGAAGGCCGGATTCGTCGAGGAGGGACGTCGACGTGAGGCCGTGTTCTTCAACGGACGCCGCCACGACGAGGTGATCATGGCCTTTCTCCGAGATGACTGGGTCGGAAACACCTGAACCGCTTCACCAGCCGGCCTCAGTCCGAATCTGACAGTCGGGCAGTCACTCACACGCCGATGACTGTGGATGCCGCCGTGACTCGCACGTGATCGGCCTGTGGACGACGACACGGTATCCACAGGCCCGATTCCGACCCTGGACACCGCTGGCTTTTGCCTCCCAGCCTGGAGATCCGCTTGCAGAGCGCGAGCGGATCCGCAGCCAAGGAGGAGAGCATGAGCACCACGTCACCGGCCCCGGAGATCGAGGATCCACCGGATGAGCCGATCGAATCGGTCACCGGGAACATCAGCACCGACGAGTTCTGGGGAGACGACACCGGAGCGACCACCGCCGAATACGCGATCACCACGCTGGCCGCCTGCGGGTTCGCCGCCCTGCTCGTCGTGATCCTCAAATCCGAACCGATCAAGGAACTCGTCACCGGAGTCATCGAGACCGCGCTCGGACTGGGAGGCTGAACCGGGATGGGCCGGCGAGACTCCCGTGAAGGCAGCGACGGACAGGGCCGAGACGTCGGCACGGCGACGGCCGAATTCGCCGTGGTCATGCCCGCCATCGTCCTGCTCGTCGTTCTGCTCACGGGAGCCGCCGCGGTCGGCTTCTCCCAGCTGCGAGCCTTCGACGCGGCACGTGCGGCGGCCCGTGAGATCGCCCGCGGCGAATCGCAGGCGGCCGTCGTCGCCGAAGCGAAGAAGCACGCTGGGGAGGCCTCCTCGGTCACCGTCCGCGCCGACGGCGGCTATTCGGTCGTCACCGTGACCATCCGTCTGCCGGCAGCGATCTTCTTCCTCGACACGGTCGATGCCGCCGCCACCGCTCGGTACGAAGGAGACCGAGGAGGAGCCTCATGACGAACATCGCCGTGGGCCTGTGCTCGATCATCCTCGTCCTCGTCACCGCGATCGGCAGCCTCGGGCAGGCCTTCGTCGCCCACAGTCGAGCCCAGAGTGCGGCCGACCTGGCGGCGCTCGCCGCCGCTGACGCCGTCCGCGGACTCGCGACCGGCGAACCCTGCGAGATCGCCGAGGAGGTGGCTGAGCGCAACGGCGGGAGTCTCGATGACTGCCGGGCGTCGCTGAGCGAACAGTCCGCCTACGTCGTCGTCGAAGTCGACATCCCCGGCCCGCTGCCGAAGGTCAGGGAGAAGGCCGTGGCGGGCAAGTAGCGCCGTCACTGCAGGACGGTGCGCAGCAGACGCAGTGCGGCGTCCTTCTCCAAGGGTTCGTTGCCGTTGCCGCATTTCGGCGACTGCACGCAGGAGGGGCAGCCGTCGACGCATTCGCACGCCGCGATCGCATCCCGTGTTGCGGCCAGCCAGTCTTCGATGACCTCGCTGCCGCGTTCGGCGAAACCGGCCCCACCGGCCAGTCCGTCGTAGACGAAGACGGTGGCCAGGCCCGTATCGGCATGCAGAGCCGTCGACACCCCGCCGATGTCCCACCGGTCGCAGCCGGCGAAGAGGGGCAGCAGCCCGATCGAGGCGTGCTCGGCGGCGTGGACGGCTCCGGGCAGGTCACCGGAGACGACCTCGGCCTCATCGAGGACCGTCTGCGGGATCGTCCACCACACGGCCTTCGTGCGCAGGGTGCGTTCGGGCAGATCGAGTTCGTGCTCGGCGATGATCGCCCCACCCCGCTTCGCACGCATCCGGTAGGCCACGACCTGATCCTTGACGTCGACGGTCCCGCTGCACACCGCCACCCCCGAAGGCAGAACGCGTTGCGCATCGGTGTCGACGATCTCGATCTCCGTGGCCGAACGCGGCTGAGTCGTGTAATCGACCTCGCTGCGTTCGACCAACACGATGCGTTCGTCGAGGTCGAGATCGAGGACGGTGAAGTCGACACCCTGATGTGTGTACACCGCACCAGGATGGGCGCCGGTGTGTGCCCCGGACTCGTCGACGGTGCCCAGCAGCGTGCCCGTGCTCGACTCGACGAGGCGGAACTGCCCACCCCCGGCACCGCGGATGTCGGCGAGATCCGTCGCCGGTTCGTCCTTGGCCCAGAACCAACCGGTGGGCCGGGCACGCAGCATCTTCCGCTCGACGAGGCCATCGATGACCTCACGCGCATTGTCGGGGAAGTGCACAAGATCGGCTGCCTTCAGCGGCACCTCGGCGGCGGCCGCACACAGATGCCCGGAGAGCACATGCGGATTGCCCGGATGGATGACCCCGGCATCGACAGGGGAGTCGAAGATGACCTCGGGATGGTGGACGACGTAGGTGTCCAGCGGGTCATCGCGGGCGATGAACACGGCCATCCACCGCTGCCCGGCTCGCCCGGCCCGCCCCGCCTGCTGCCATAGAGAGGCCAGGGTGCCCGGCCAGCCAGAGATGATGACGAGGTCGAGCCCGGAGATGTCGATGCCCAACTCCAGGGCGTTCGTCGAGGCCACCGCCAGCAGCTGACCCGAACGCAGAGCGGTCTCGAGCATCCGGCGCTCCTCGGCCAGATACCCGCCCCGGTAGGCGGCGACCTTCCCGGTCAGCGAGTCATCGACCGCTCCCACCTGGTCGCGGACGGTCTGGGCGAGTGCCTCGGTGCCACGGCGGGAGGCGATGAACGTGATCGACCGGTAGCCCGCGCACATGGCATCGGTGATGATGTCGGCGGCCTCGACGAGACCGCTGCGCCGGTCCCCGCCGGGCGAGACCGGGGGCTCCCACAGAGCGAAGCTGCCGGCCGCCCGCGGCGAGGAATCGAGACTCACCGCATGGGCGGGCCGACCGGTGAGCTTCGCGAACGCCGCATCCGGATCCGCCATCGTCGCCGAGGCCCCGATGACGACAGGAGATGCTCCGTAGTGGGCGGCGATGCGCAGCAGGCGGCGGAGGATGAGGGCGACGTGAGAGCCGAAGACTCCGCGGTACCGGTGGGCTTCGTCGATGACGATGAAGCGCAGGTTCTTGAACATCCGGGCGAAGCGCTCGTGCTGGGGCAGGATCGACCGGTGCAGCATGTCCGGGTTGGTGAAGATGATGTTCGCATGCCTCCGGGCCCAGTCCTTCGACGCCTGCGAAGTGTCTCCGTCATAGGCGGCCGGTCGCATGCCCTGGACGATGAAGCGCTCCAACTTCGCCAGCTGATCGGCGGCCAGCGCTTTCGTCGGAGCGATATAGATCGACGAGGCGGTGCGCAGCTTGTCGCGCGTGGCCTGGATCGATGCGAGCACCGGCAGCCAGAACCCCAGGGACTTGCCCGAGGCGGTGGGGGTGGCGATGACGACATCGGAGCCGTCCCTGGCCGTGGTCGCGGCCTCGAGCTGGTGCTGCCACAGCGCGTCGACGCCGATCGCATGGCAGGCGTGCTTGAGCTCCTCGTCGATCCAGTCCGGCCAGTCGGCATCGGACTCGAAGCGCTGCGGGACGTCGCGGACGTGGACGATGCGCTCATCCCGGGCACCGAAACCGGTGACGATGTCGAGGAGAGCAGAGGAGGCCATGGGTCAATTATGGCGCAGTCGTTAGGATTCTTCTGTGACCGATCTACCGCTGACCCGCCTGGGCGAGACCCTCTACCGTGCCGGCTACACCGAACCGCGACTGCGACAGCTCTGGGGCGGGCCGACCTCGGACGCGCTGATGCGCAACGACGCCGCACCGGCCATCCGCACCTGCTCACGACTGCTCGCCGATGACGCTGCCGCGACCGCCGACCGGGGGCTGGCCGGCCTGGCGCTGCTCTTCCACTTCCACCGCAGCGTCGAGGCAGAGACGATCCGCATCGTGCTGGGGGAGTCATTCGACACCGCCGCCGAGGCGGGGCTGATCGAGATCACCGACGATGAAGTGCGTGCCCCGTTCGCCCTCACCCCGTATGACCTTCCGACAGGTGTTCCGCGCGGCTTCCGTCCCGGCGATGAGAACCTCTACCTCGTGGCCGATCACGGCACCCTGACGAACCCCGACGTCCTCGACGGCGAGTTCGTGCTCGGACTCGGCGGGGCCGGGCGCACCCTGGTGTCCATCACCCCGCGCGAACCGGTCGATCTCGCCGCCGACATCGGTACCGGCTGCGGCATCCAGGCACTGCTGCTGGCCCGGCACAGTGAGACGGTCATCGCCACCGACATCTCCCACCGTGCCCTGCACCTGGCGTTCCTGTCGGCGCAGATCAACGGGGTGGCGAACATCGACTTCCGCCACGGCTCCCTGCTCGAACCACTGTCTGAGACGGTCGACCTGCTCGTGTCCAACCCTCCGTTCGTCATCACCCCGCGGAGCACGGACACGACCTTCGAATACCGTGACGGCGGACTGACCGGCGACGCCCTCGTCCGGGACCTCTTCACCCGAATCCCCACCGTCCTCACCCCGGGCGGACGCAGCGTCTGCCTCGGCAACTGGGAGACCACCTCAGGCAGCGGGGACGGACCGGAGACCTGGGTGAGCGAGGATGACACCTCCGTGTTCGTCATCGAACGCGAAGCCCTCGACCCCGTCGCCTACGCCGAGACCTGGGTCCGTGACGGCGGCATCCCGCGAGCCAGTGACTCCTGGAACACCGCCATGACCGACTGGCTCGACGACTTCGACGCTCGGGCTGTGGAGGAGATCGTCTTCGGGTACGTGCTCATGAACCGTTCCGATAACGATGTGCCAACGATCGACAACGGTTCGTTCAATGCCAGGGTCCGGATCACCTCGGCGCCGGCGAACAATCCGCACGGACTCGCCGAATTCCTCACCACGGTCATCGCCATCCGAACCTGGTTGGCCGGGGCCGGGCCCGAGGAGATCGCCCAGACTGCCTTCACTCGGTCACCGGACCTCGTCGAACACCGCCACTTCGTGCCCGGTGAGTCGGAACCGAGTTCGATCACCCTGGAACAGGGAATCGGCTTCGGGCAGATCTTCGACCTCGACACGGCCTTGGCCGGGTTCGTCTCCGTGGCCGACGGATCGCTGACTCTGCGGCAGACGGCAGGTGCTCTGGCACAGCTGCTCGAGGTGGATGCCACTGCCTTGGAAGACCAGCTCATCGCCCAGGTCAGAGCCCTGGCCGCGGCGGGTGCCCTGCTGCCCGGCGGTGGCCCCGGAGACGGCTGAGCGACGGGGTGGGATGAGGAAGAGTGACTCGACCGATCGCGGAATAGGGTTAGGATCGAAAACCGTTGACGCCGTGTCCGGATCGAATCCGACCGGTGTCCTACCCGGTCGGCCCGATGCGGAGCCGGCCCGAACAACAGTGTTACATTGGGCCGGATCGTCCGTTGCATGAAGCAGCAGGTGCCGTGAGAGGAATGTGAAAGCGTGACCACAACCGAGAAGAAGCCCCGTCGCCTCGTCATCGTCGAGTCTCCGACGAAGGCGCGAACGATCGTGGGATACCTCGGCGACGGTTATGACGTCGAGGCCTCCGTCGGCCACATCCGCGACCTGCCCACCCCCTCGGAACTGCCCGCCGACATGAAGAAGGGGCCGTACGGGAAGTTCGCCGTCGACGTCGACAACGGCTTCGACCCCTACTACCGGATCGACCCGGGCAAGAAGAAGAAGGTCACTGAACTCAAGCGTCTGCTCAAGGACGCCGACGAACTCTATCTGGCAACGGATGAGGACCGCGAGGGAGAGGCCATCGCCTGGCACCTGCTCGAGGTGCTCAAACCGAAGATCCCCGTCAAGCGCATGGTCTTCCACGAGATCACCCCTGAAGCGATCGAACGTGCTCTGGAGAACACTCGCGACATCGACGAATCCCTCGTCGACGCGCAGGAGACCCGACGCATCCTCGACCGCCTCTACGGCTACGAGGTCTCACCCGTGCTGTGGCGCAAGATCCGGGCGGGCCTGTCCGCCGGACGTGTGCAGTCTGTGGCCACTCGCCTCGTCGTCGAACGCGAACGCGAACGCATGGCCTTCGTCCCCGCCGACTATTGGGACCTCGACATCGATCTCGGCCTGCCCGACGGGACGAACCCGTTCGCTGCGAACCTCACCACCCTCGATGGGGCACGGGTCGCCACCGGACGGGATTTCAACGACAAAGGCCAGCTGAAGACCACCTCGGCGACGGTCGTCGACCGGGCCCGCGCGGAAGCGCTGGCCACCGAACTGAACGGCACCGCCAAGGACGCGCTGACCGTGACCGCGGTGGAGTCGAAGCCGTACTCCCGCCGCCCGGCCGCCCCGTTCACGACCTCGACGCTGCAGCAGGAGGCCGGACGCAAGCTGCGCATGAGCGCCCGCCAGGCCATGCGCACCGCGCAGTCGCTGTACGAACACGGCTACATCACCTATATGCGTACGGACTCCTCGGCACTGTCGGGCCAGGCCATCGCGGCCGCCCGGAAGCAGGTGACCGAACTCTACGGTCCCGAATTCGTCCCGCAGTCGCCGCGCCAGTACGCGAGCAAGCAGAAGTCCGCGCAGGAGGCCCACGAGGCGATCCGCCCTGCCGGTGACTCCTTCCGCACCCCGGCCCAGGTGTCCAAGCAGTTGGGTGGGGATGAGTTCCGTCTCTATGACCTCATCTGGAAGCGCACTGTCGCCAGCCAGATGGCCGACGCGAAGGGCAAGACCGCGACCATCAAGGTCAGCGCCGCGCTCGCCGACGGCCACGAGGCCGGCTTCAGCGCGAGCGGCACCGTCATCACCTTCCGCGGCTTCCTCGCCGCCTACGAAGAGGGCACCGACGCCTCTCGGTATGACACGAAGTCCGGGGAATCGCGACTGCCGCAGGTCGAAGAGGGCCAGGCGCTCTCGGTCGTCAAGGCCGAAGCCGACGGGCACACGACCGCACCGCCGCCGCGCTTCACCGAGGCCAGCCTCGTCAAGCAGCTCGAAGAGCTCGGCATCGGCCGTCCCTCGACGTATGCGGCGACGATCTCGGTCATCCAGGACCGCGGCTACGTGACCACCCGCGGCAACGCCCTGGTGCCCAGCTGGTTGGCGTTCTCCGTCGTGCGGCTGCTCGAAGAGCACTTCACCGGGCTCGTCGACTACGCGTTCACCGCTGACCTCGAGTCCGAACTCGACCGCATCGCGATGGGCGAAGAGGACCGCAACGACTGGTTGGCCGGATTCTACTTCGGCGACCAGACACAGGACCGGGAGGGTCTCAAAGCGATCGTCGACGACCTCGGCGACATCGATGCTCGTGAGGTCAACACCGTGGCCATCAGCGAGGGTGTGAACCTGCGCGTGGGCCGCTACGGCCCCTACCTCGAGGTCGTCTCGGGAGTCGAAGGCGAGGACCCGAAGCGGGTCTCCGTGCCCGAGGACCTCGCCCCCGACGAGCTGACGGCGGCGAAGGCCGCCGAGCTCATCGAGACCCAGGGAGGCGAGGACCGCGAGCTCGGCGTCGACCCGGAGACCGGGCACACCATCGTGGCGAAGAACGGGCGCTTCGGCCCCTACGTCTCCGAGGTGCTTCCTGAACCCGAGGAGAAGCCGAAGCGTGGTGCCAAGAAGCCGAAGCCGCGCACCGGATCCCTGTTCAAGTCGATGGATCTCGACACGATCGACCTCGAGACCGCGCTCAAGCTGCTCAGCCTGCCGCGCGTCGTCGGCCAGGACGAAGAGGGCACGGACATCACCGCGCAGAACGGTCGCTACGGACCGTATCTGAAGAAGGGCACGGACTCCCGGTCGCTGACCGAGGAGGAGCAGATCTTCACCATCACCCTCGATGAGGCGTTGAAGATCTATGCCGAACCGAAGCAGCGCGGCGGCCGTCGTGCCGCGGCTCCGCTCAAGGAACTCGGCGAGGACCCGGAGACGAAGAAGCCCGTCGTCGTCAAGGACGGCCGGTTCGGTCCTTACGTCACCGACGGGGAGACGAACGCGACCCTGCGCAAGGACGACTCCGTCGAGGCCGTGACCCTCGAACGCGCCGCGACCCTGCTGGCCGAGAAGCGCGCGAAGGGACCGGCGAAGAAGAAGGCCCCGGCCAAGAAGACGGCGGCGAAGAAGGCTCCTGCGAAGAAGACCACCGCGGCGAAGAAGACCACCGCGGCGAAGACGACGGCGGCGAAGAAGTCGACGACGGCTGCGAAGAAGACGAGCTCGGCGAAGCCGAAGACTCCCTGAGCCTACTACCGGACGGGTAGTTACCAACTGGTAAGTGGGCGAAATGGTCGGGCCTCGGGCGAGAACCTCCGACCATTTTGCCCACCCAAGGCCCGGTCGTCAGAACTTAAGCGGGCCGCGCTCCCGCTGGTCGCTGCGAACCTGCATCGTTCGCCGACGATGGCTCGGCAGGCCGGCTCAACATGCCTCCACGGACTGGTTCAAGAGGTCACCGAGTCAGCGAATTCCGTGAGCGCATCCCCGTCGAGGCGGTAGGTCTCCCATTCGTCCTGAGCCTTCGCGCCCAACGATTCGTAGAACCCGATCGAGGGGGTGTTCCACTTGAGGACGCACCACTCGAGGCGGGTGTATCCCCGCTCCTGGCAGATCTGGGCGAGCCGACCGAGCAGGGCTGTGCCGGCACCGGACCCGCGATGCTCGGGGGAGACGAACAGGTCCTCGAGCCAGATGCCGTTCTTGCCGGTCCAGGTGGAGAACGTGTGGAACCAGATCGCGATGCCGATGATCTGCCCATCCGCCTCGGCGACGAGACCGAAGGTGTTCGGATGGCCGTCAGCGGGGAACATCACCGCGGCGAAGTCTGCTTCCGTGGCCTCCACCGCGTCCGGTTCCTTCTCATAGACGGCCAGCCCGTGGACGAGTCGAAGAATATCGGGCAGATCCGCGGGCCTGGCTTCACGGACGGTGACGGTCATCGATGCTCCTCTGGGATTCTAGACTTCCGGGGTTTTCGAGTTCTGAGACTCTGGTATGGCTGGTTTGCCGGTGCCTCACAGCACGTGCTTGTCCACGTAGCCGGCCAACTCCGCCACCTCCTCGGCGGTGGGGGACTGGGGCGACTGCGGATCGGCGGAGGCATAGTAGGCGGCGAACGCCTCGGCGACGGTATCGGTCGTGACCTCGGGATGGATCTCACTGATCGACCCGCCCGTCGCGGGATCCCAGTCGACGCCGAGCGCGGCCTCGACGTCGGTGAGGACCGCGCGGATGGGGTCCGGATCCTCGACGACCACGGAGGAGGAGAACAGCCACGCGCCGGAGATGACGCGCTGTGCAGTGCCGATGGCCTTGATCCGCCCGGCGACGTTGACGCTGTGTTCGCCGGGGCAGTACTCGCCGGGGATCTCGCCGAGGCGGGCGTCGACGCCGATGCCGCGCAGCACCTCGACGTAGTCGAGACCGAAGCCGGTGAACCGGGCATTCGTGTTCGTGATGAACGAATCGCTCGGTTCGATGTGATCGATGACGAGCGATCCCTGATGGTAGGCAGCGGCACGCCCGCCGAGGCTGCGCAGCGCAGGAGTGAAACCGTGGTCCCGGGCCGCTTCGATGGCGGCGGCGAAACCGGGCAGGAACCGGTCGCGGGCGCCGAAGGCCAGGGTGGGTGCGGGCCGATACATCCGCAGTGTCGCACTCCGCCTGCCGGCCTTGACCGAATCGAGGAGGACGCGAGCGAAGGCCAGTTCCTCGACGGGGCCGAGGCCCTCGGCGGCCACCGTGGTCATCGCGGTCGTATCTGTGTGCACGAGATCAAGAGTAGAGGATCGGTGCCGGCCGTCGGGACGCAGGTTGTCCGAGATCGCACGGGGTTCCAAGAGATATGTCAGTTCGGGCAGATAGTGTAGAGCCGTGAGCATGTTGACGACTACAGGACACCGACTGCCCGGAGCCCCCGGCCGATTGGTCACCGAGACCGCCGCCTGGGGTGCCCTGATCACTCTGGTCGCGATCAGCTATGTGGTCGCAGGCACCAGCGGGCTGACGGACACAGTGGGCGGTCGCGCGTTCACCACGATTGCCGAGTCCATCAGTGCCGGCGAGTTCGACAACCGCATGGGCAGCCTGTCGCTGCTCATCGTCTTCGCCCTCTCCTGCGCCGGCCTCTTCATCCCCACCAAGGTCTTCGCCGCTCGGCCACCCGCCGTGCGCAAGACCGCACTGAGCATCTCCGCCATCGTCGAGGCGGCCCTGCTCATCGTTCTCAGCCTCGCCCCGAGCGCATGGCTGACCTGGATCGCAGGTCTGTTCCTCGGTGCCGTGGTCGGACTGCTCATGAGCATCAACCCGTTCACGAACGAGAAGCCCTGGCGGCGTGTGGGAATTCCCGCGGCGGTCCTCGTCTTCGTCTCCTGTGCGTTCCAGATCCTCGGCGGTTCGGCCGCGGGTACGCAGGCGCTGGGATGGATGAGCCTGTTGGTGGGCATCGGCATAGTCATCGGCGCCATCATCATCTTCCTCACCCCCGAACGGGCCCTGCACGCGGAGACCGCGACCACCGGTTCGTTCCCCGAGCTCAAGGCTCGCGTGGCCAGACCGCCGGAGGCGATCGCGAACCCCTGGGTGTGCGTCGGACTCTTCGCCGTCCTCGGCGCGACCTTCATCCTGGCTCAGCCCACAGCGGTCGGTCACGGCTACGGGCAGGCCGGATTCGCGCTCATCATCGCGTGCAGCCTCGTCGGATGGGCGATCGGATTCGAAATGGGACCGACCTTCGCCCCCGGCATGTCGCGTCCCCGCGTGTCCACCTTCGCACTCCTCGTCGCCGGCGTCCTGCTGCTGGCGACCGGAGCCATCGGAGAACTCTCCGGCAAGGTCGTGCTGTCGGCGGTGATCGCGTTCCTCGTCGGCATCGGCGTGCGTGCCCAGCCCTACGACTTCTCCCGCCGGTATGGGGCCGTCGGCGGTGCGGGCCTGGCCATCGTCATCAACGCGCTCGACCTCGGCGGCACCGTCGACGTCGGTTCGAGCCCTGACTGGGTGCTCGCCCCCAGCGATGTCACCTTCCTCGTCTTCGGCATCGCCGCGCTCATCGCCGGCGTGATCGGTCTCTTCACCTTCGATCCGCACAAGCTGCAGGGTCTGTCCGTGGACATCGTCCACGGCTTCCGCCCGCCCAATCAGGCCGAGAGCTCGGCCGGTGGGCTGAGCAATTCGGCCGAGCGCCTCGGTGCCGGGTTCTTCATCGCCGTCGAAGGCGGGGACGGGTCGGGCAAGACCACCCAGATCAAGCGGATCTCCCGTGCTCTGGCCGATGACGGCTACCATGTGGAGTCCACTCGCGAACCCGGCGGAACCGAGCTGGGCACGAAGATCCGGTCCGTCCTCTTCGATGCCGAACCGCCGAGCACCCGCACCGAGGCGCTGCTCTTCGCCGCTGACCGTGCCCACCATGTGGCATCGCTGGTCGATCCCAGCCTGGACGAGGGCGCCATCGTCATCACCGATCGGTACATCGATTCGACGATCGCCTACCAGGCAGCCGGCCGCAGCTTCGACGAGAAGACGATCCTCGCGCTGAGCCGGTGGGCCACCCAGGGATTGGTCCCGCATCTGACGATCGTCCTCGACATCGAGCCCGAGGTTTCCGCCGAGCGGATGGGCAAGCGCGGTGAGAGCAATTATCTCGATGAGGAGAACCAGCAGTTCCACCAGCGTGTTCGCCAGACCTACCTGTCGCGTGCCCACAAGGAACCCGACCGTTACGTCGTCCTCGACGCCTCGGTGGGAGCCGATGAGCTGACCGGGCAGATCCTGCAGGCGATCCGAGCTCGGCTGCCGCAGGCACTCGTCACCCGTGACGGTGCTGCCGGCAGTGATTCCACCGTCGCCGAGGTGGGGGCTGAGCAGTCAGCGGATGTGCCGTCCGACTCGGATGCCGATTCCGTGTCGGCAGCGGGGCAGAACGAGGATTCGGCCGCCGATCCACTCGACCCGGAGAGGGCTGAATCATCGTCCGCCGCGGCTGCGGAGTCGGACGGTGAACAGGTCACGGATGCGGACTCGGACGACGCTTCGACCTCCGACCCCGATGCCGGTTCATGGCATGAGCGCGGACCGCGCTTCGTGCCGGTGACCAACGATCGCTTCATCCCCAACTCCATCACCGACGACGAGGCCGCGCACTCCGGAGCCATCCCCACCGAACGGGTCGACCTCGGTGCTGATCTGCGCGAGGACGTGGCCGCCTCGGCGAGCGAGACGACGGCATCGTCGCCCGCGAAGACCTCGACCGGCGAGGACGACTCCACGACGGTGCTGCCCGCACGCGGACTCACCGCCGACGCGCTCATCGACGACACCGACGACGAGGACGGTGTGCCGACCGACCGCATCGAGACGGACGACGCGGAGACGGACGACGCGGAGACGGACGATCCCGACGAGGCCGAGACCCGTGTGGTCAAGCAGGTCGACCCGGAGGAAGCGGAGACACGGGTCGTCGAACGCTCCAGCCGTGACCAGCAGGGCGACCCGGGCGACTCGCACGTTGACGGCGACCGCGTCGACACGACCGACGACGCAGAGACCACGGTCCTGCCGGTCCGCAGCGCCCGCGACATGAGCCGCGAACGCCTGCAGGCACAAGCCGAGATCGAACGACAGGCCAGGGAACGGCTGCGCAGACAGCGCGAACGCAACAACCGCCGCTTCAACAACCCGGAGGGATCCTGAGGTGAGCGTCTTCGATGAACTCGTCGGCCAGGACGACGTGGTCACCCAGCTCGGCTACGCCTTGGACGATCCGACCGCGATGACCCACGCATGGCTCTTCACCGGCCCACCCGGATCGGGACGCTCGAACGCCGCCAGGGCGTTTGCCGCCGCTCTGATCTCGGGCGGGACGGAGTCGAATGATGTGACGTCCAGGGTGCTCTCGGGGCACCACGAATCACTGACGATCATGTCGACGCAGAAGTCGGTCATCGCGATCGACGAGGTCAGGGAGCTCGTGGCGACGGCACAGTCGGCGCCGGTGAACTCGCAGTGGCGCGTCGTGATCATCGAGGACGCCGACCGGATGATGGAGCGCACCGCGAACGTGCTGCTCAAAGCCATCGAAGAGCCGCCGCCTGCGACGGTGTGGCTGCTGTGCGCGCCCAGCCCGATCGATGTGCTCACCACCATCAGGTCGCGGTGTCGACCGGTGCGTCTGCGGATCCCCTCGCGGGAGGCTGTGGCTCAGCTGCTGATGCAGCGTGACAACGTCAGCGAGGAACGGGCGCAGTGGGCTGCGGCCGTGGCCCAGAACCACATCGGCCGGGCAAAGCACCTGGCCTTGAACGAATCGGCCGACGCCGAACGCAGACAGATCCTCGCCATACCGGGCAAACTCACTTCGGTAGGGGCGACGATCCGGCTGGCCGGGCGCATCGTCGACGAAGCTGCGGAGACGGCGAAGTCGCGTGTCGAGGAGCGCAATGCCGCCGAACGCAGCGATCTGATGACCACCTTGGGAATCGAGGGGGAGAAGACCATTCCGCCCTCGGCCAGAGCCCAGATCAGAAAGCTCGAGGAAGAGCAGAAGAGGCGTTCCGTGCGGGCACGCAACGACGAGCTCGACCGGATCTTCCTCGAACTGATGAGCCTCTACCGCGACATTCTCATGTACCAGCTGGGGATCCGCGAAGGATGGATCAATGCCGGCGAGGTCGACCTCATCGCCGAGCAGGCGAACCGGGACGGACCGGATACGACTCTGCTGCGCATCGACGCGATCACCGAGGCCAGGCGGCGTCTGCAGACGAACATGTCCCCGGTTCTCATCGTCGAATCCGCGTTCGTTCTGCTGTCCAATCCCTGGCTGCAGGACGACCGCACCGGAGCACTCTGAGTCTGGCCTGTGCAGTCGCGGCCTCGATCGCGGGGGAGGCGGGCCGGTCTCAGGCCTCTGAGAGGAGTTCCGTCACGAGGGCGGCGGTGAGTTCGACTCGGCGGGGTATCCAGATCTGAAGAGCGTGCTCGGTGCGCGCATGGGAGCCTCCGCCGACGGTGCCGAGACCATCCAAGGTCGGGGTGCCGACTCCGGCGGTGAAGTTCCCGTCCGACCCGCCGCCGACGGCGACGGAACGCAGGGGAGGGTGCCCGAGCTTCCCGGCGAGGCGCTGGGCCCGGGCGTAGAGTCCCATGGCCATGTCCTCTTCGAGCGGGGCCCGGTTGATTCCGCCCTTGAGTTCGACCTTCGCGCCGGCGACGGTGGGGCTCAGTGTGCGCAGTGCGTCGTCGATGCGCACCTGCTCACTCGCCGAGGCTGCTCTCGAGTCGATCCCGACGACGGCCTTGGCCGGCACCGTGTTCGTCGTCGATCCGCTCGACATCACCGTCGGCACGACCGAGGTGCCCGCCGAGGGTCTGTGCAGTTTCGCGATCTCGACGATCTGATTGGCCACCTCGATGGTGGCGTTGATGCCCTTCTCCGGTTCGACACCGGCATGGGCGGCGAGGCCGGTGACTTCGAGCTGGTAGATCGCGACGCCCTTGCGGGCGATCTTCACCGCACCGTCTGCTGCTCCGCTTTCGAAGACGAGCGCGGCCATCGCGCCGCGCGCCTCCTCCTCGATGATCGTTCGGGAGCCGGGGGAGCCGAGTTCTTCGTCGGCGGTGATGAGGAGGCTGACTCCGTCGAGGCTGCCCTGTTCGGCACGGACCTTCGCCAGCGCATAGAGGGCGATGAGCAGTCCGCCCTTCATATCGTCGGCGCCGGGGCCGCGGACGACTCCGTCCTTGACCGAGTACGGGAAGTCTGTGAGCGTTCCGGTCGGCCAGACGGTGTCGTGGTGGCCGATGAGGACGACTCTGCGAGGGCCGGTGCCGAAACGCCAGAGTACGTGCGGGTGGCCGTCGGTGTCGATGATGCGGGGAGCGGCGCCGAGGAGCCCGGTGCCGATGCGGGAGACGAGCCGGGCGCTGCGGGCCAGAGATTCGGGGTCGTTGGAGAACGACTCGCATTCGATGAGCGCCTGGAAGTCACTCATGAAGTCGTCGGAGTCGAACTCTGCCACGGATGCCACCTTCTGTCCTCGCTGATCGTCTGTCCTGTCCAGGTTAGCGTGCTCCGGTCGCATGCCTTCACCCGCTGTCCCGATCGGGTTCGCCGGCGCCGAGGTGGCCCGCCATGATGCCTGAATGCTTGGTCCCCGATCCGATCGGATGTGCTGTCCGCGAGGTCCCCGCGGGTACCTCGAATGGGATCGTCGCTCGTTTTGACCACCGGCACTCTGGTTGGCTAAAGTTGGGTCGGTTGCCGCCTTAGCTCAGTCGGCAGAGCGATTCACTCGTAATGAATAGGTCGCGGGTTCGATTCCCGCAGGCGGCTCGGCAACATCACCCCAGGTCAATGGCCTGGGGTGTTTCCGTTGCTGGCACCGTCCTCCTCTCGACGTGTGCCCCCGGCGGACCCCCGCGACTTCATTCAAATCTTCCTCAATTCCGGCAGTTCGCCTGGGGCTGTTTGCCGGTTGACCAACTGGCCTGCGGTTGATGAAGAATGGAGACTATGGCCGCTTACCGGAAGCCTCGGAGGACTGGTCAGCTACGTGCATTCGGTGCCATTCCCGCGGTGCCGTGGTTCCTCGCGCCATTCGCATTCGCGCTCAGCAGCCGCAGGTGCAGAGCCGGACAAGCGAAGAACGATGCTGTGACTTTGTGCACTTTTCAGTCTCGCGAGGCTTATGAGGTGCTTCAGGAAGAGGGAGTGCTGATAGGCGACGCGACTCGTGGATGGGACGAGTTCCAGGAAGCCTGCCTTTGGCTGGATCGCACCATGGGCAGCCGAGGGATCTCCGGTCCTGCCGGCGCTCTTCTCTGGTTCTGGCCCGATCCTTCGGGGCGGAGAATCCGCTCCCATGCGAGGCAGGCCAGGGGAGACGTCATGCTCACGGTCAGACTTCCCACCGAAAGATTTCTTGTCAGCGAGTTCGTTGACTGGCACAGTGTGCTCAATCGCACGCTGCACGTTCCTCAGCGAATCGGTGAGACCGAAACTGACTGGGACCAGCGGTCGAGGCAACAGTGGAATGATTTCAAGGCAAGGGCGGGCGAACTCGTACGAGGACCGACCGACAGATTGCCGACAGACCTGCGCGCCGAACTGGAGAGGTCATGGCTCCAGATCTTCGACCCAACGACGTGGCATCCCGACTCGACCCTGCAGGCCACAGCGCGTGAGCTGCCGAGCTCGGAAATAGTCAGCGCGGTGCGAATCCTCTGATCGATAACATACGTCCTCAGGACGAGAGTCGATCGGCGGCGATCGCGGCGATCGGTCTGAGGATCTTCTCGCTGGTCATCCGGGTGAAGCCTTCAACATCATCGGAGTAGTCGATCTCCTCGCCGTCGACCGTGTAGAGACTGCCCTCCGGATGGCCGTACTGCTCATACGGCCGTGCATCGATGGCCATCTCGAAGACAACATGCTCGAGGGCACAGGTGATCGTCTGAGCCTCATGGACCTGGACGCATTCGGCATCGCCGAGGGCGCTCTTGTCTCCCTGCGGCAGGTCGCCGTTCTTCTCCATGTAGTCGGCATCGCCGGCGTGCAGGATGCGAGAGCTGAGGTTGACGACGACATTGCCGTCGGCCAAACTCAGTCCCTCCATGTCGAAGCCCGCGCTCGTCAGGCACGTGCCCTCCGGCACAGTCTCCTTCTCACTGCCGGAGCCGATGTCGATGATCGTCATCGTCGTCGGACTCGGCTTCTGCCCGGTTTCGACGACATCGGGCAGGACCGCCTTGATCGTGCCCTCGTCCGTGAGGGCACAGGCCGAGGGCCACTTGTCGAACTCGAATGCGCCGGAGGAATGAGTCGGCAGATCAAGGTCGATCACTGCACCTTCGTAGTCAGGTTGGGACACCACCTCGATCGGCTTCGACTGACCCTCGTCGTCCTGCGCCGTCGATGACTGCCCGCTGCAGGCCGTGAGCCCCACGAGGACTGCTGCGCCGGCCGCCATCGTGGCAGTGCTGCGGTGACGTGCTGAGATCAATCGAGACCCTTCCCTTTGTCCGAAGGCGCAGCGAGAGAGCTACTTCCTCTTCGGCTTGAACGAGGTGGAGCACTTCCAGGTCGTCTTGCCTTTCTTCGCGACCACGGTCACGGAGACCTTCTTCCCCGGAGTGGCTCCGGAAATATAGTACTTGAGGGTCGCTTTGCCCTTCTTCGATGCGGTCGCCTTCTTCTGAGTCTTCGTCGTCTTGTAATGAGCGACAGTCGTCACCTTGGCCTTGGCCCCGACCTTGGAGACGTTGACGTTGGTGTAGGAGTACTGGCGGGGTTTCGAGATCGACATCTTCGCCGAGCACTTCTTCGTTGCCGCCTCGGCGGGCTGGGCATCGACGGCGATGGGGCCGGCGAGGAGGCCTGCGGCCAGTGTGAGCGCCAAGAGCTTCGAGCCCGCTTTCGTGCGGGCAGGGGTGGTCAAGGACATGATTCTCCAAGGGATTCCGAGCTGATGTGTCGACTTATCATAATCACTTCTGTCGTCGAAAGGAAACGCTAGATTTTCGACAACTGGGGAAGTCGCTGACGCATGAGCGCAAAACCGAAATCACGCTGCCTGCGACGGCATTCGTGCGTGTGTTGCTCGTCACTGGAAACTGGGACACAATGGGGGTGCGAATGTTACTGAACGATCGATCAGATCTAGTGGTCGGTCTTCCATCCAGACTGTGAGGAACACATGAGCGAAGCGTTCATCTATGACGCGGTGCGCACCCCACGCGGCAAGAACCGCGGCGGGGCGCTGCACAGCGTCAAACCCATCGACCTCGTCACCGGCCTCATCGACGCCGTGCGCGAGCGCAACCCGGAACTCGACGACTCCCAGATCGACGACATCGTCCTCGGCGTCGTCTCCCCGGTCGGCGAACAGGGCAGCGACATCGCCCGCGTCGCCGCGATCGCCGCCGGCCTCGACGAATCCGTGGCGGGCGTCCAGGTCAACCGGTTCTGCGCCTCTGGCCTCGAAGCCGTCAACATCGCCGCCCAGAAGGTCGGCTCCGGCTTCGAGAACCTCGTCCTCGCCGGCGGCGTCGAGTCGATGTCCCGTGTGCCGTTGGGCTCCGACGGCGGCGCCTGGGCTCAGGACCCGACGACGAACTATGACACCTACTTCGTCCCGCAGGGCATCGGCGCCGACCTCATCGCCACCACCGAGGGCTTCACCCGCGCCGACGTCGACGCGTTCGCCGCCGAATCGCAGAAGCGCGCCGCCGCCGCATGGGACGAGGGGCGCTTCGACAAGTCGATCGTGCCCGTCAAGGACATCAACGGCATCACCCTGCTCGACCGTGACGAGCACATGCGCCCCGGATCGACCGCCGAATCCCTGGCGAAGCTGCCCCCGGCCTTCGCCAAGCTCGCCGCCCAGACCGGGTTCGACGAGGTGGCTCTGCAGAAGTATCACTGGGTCGAAGCCATCGACCACGTCCACACCGCCGCGAACTCGTCGGGCATCGTCGACGGCGCCAGCCTCGTCATCCTCGGCGACGAAAAGGTCGGTCAGAAGATGGGGATGAAGCCGCGCGCCCGCATCGTCTCCACCGCCGTCACCGGCTCCGAACCCACCATCATGCTCACCGGACCGACCCCGGCGACGCAGAAGGCCCTCGACAAGGCCGGCCTGACCGTCGATGACATCGATCTCTTCGAGCTCAACGAGGCCTTCGCGGCCGTCGTGCTCAAGTGGATGAAAGACCTCGACATCCCGCACGAGAAGGTCAACGTCAACGGCGGAGCGATCGCCATGGGCCACCCGCTGGGTGCCACCGGTGCCATGATTCTGGGAACCGTCCTCGACGAACTCGAACGCCGCGACCTCAAGCGCGGACTCGTCACCCTGTGCATCGGTGCAGGCATGGGCATCGCGACGATCATCGAAAGGGTCTGACATGACGACAACGACAGCTACCGCATACAGCCACGAGACCGATGCCGACGGCATCGTCACCGTCGTCATCGACGAACCGGGCGCCAAGGTCAACACCATGAACGACTACTACTCGGCCGCCATGGAGGCGACCGTGGAGTGGCTCGAAGCCAACGTCGAGGACATCACCGGCGTCGTGCTCACCTCGGCGAAGAAGACCTTCTTCGCCGGAGGCAACCTCAACAAGATCCGCGCCGCCGACCCTGCGAAGTCCGATGAGGAGTTCGCCGCGGTCGAAGGCGTCAAGGCCGTCCTGCGCCGGCTCGAGACGCTCGGCCGTCCCGTCGTCGCCGCCCTCGGCGGTGCCGCGCTCGGAGGCGGACTCGAGATCGCCTTGGCCGCCCACCACCGGATCGCCGCCGAGGACAACCCCTCGGCCCGCTTCGGCTTCCCCGAAGTCTCCCTGGGGCTGCTCCCCGGAGGAGGCGGCGTCGCCCGCACGGTCCGTCTGCTCGGTCTCCAGACTGCACTGCAGAAGGTCATCCTGCCCTCGACGAAGTTCAAGGCTGCCGATGCCCAGAAGCTCGGCCTCGTCGACGAACTCGCCCCGACCGCCGAGCTCGAAGCTCGCGCGAAGGCGTGGATCAAGGACAACCCCGAGGCGGCCCAGCCCTGGGACACCGAGGGCTTCAGGATCCCCGGCGGCTCACCGTCCTCGCCCAAGCTCGGCGCGATGCTCCCGGCCATGCCCGCCCTGCTTCGGCGCCAGACCAAGGGTGCGCCGATGCCGGCACCGCGCGCGGTCCTCGCCGCCGCCGTCGAAGGCGCCCAGGTCGACATCGACACCGCGCTCAGCGTCGAAACCCGCTACTTCGTCAACCTCACCCACACCCAGGTGGCGAAGAGCATGATCAAGGCCTTCTTCTTCGACCTCGGCCACATCAACTCCGGCGGCTCACGCCCCGACGGATATGAGCCCCGACAGGTGAAGAAGCTCGGCGTGCTCGGCGCCGGCATGATGGGCGCGGCCATCGCCTACACCGCAGCGAAGGCCGGCATCGAGGTCGTGCTCAAGGACGTCGAGCTCGCCGCCGCTGAGAAGGGCAAGGCCTACGCCGCCAAGCGCGAGGAATCGGCACTGTCGAAGGGTAAGACGACCGAGGAGAAGTCCAAGGCCGTGCTCGACCGGATCACTCCGAGCGCCTCGGCCGAGGACCTCGCCGGTGTCGACTTCGTCATCGAAGCGGTCTTCGAGTCGGTGTCCGTCAAGCACAAGGTGTTCGGTGAGATCGAAAGCATCGTCGAATCCGACGCGGTGCTCGGATCGAACACCTCGACGCTGCCGATCACGGAGTTGGCGAAGGGCGTCGACCGCGACGCCGACTTCATCGGCATCCACTTCTTCTCGCCGGCCGACAAGATGCCCCTGGTCGAGATCATCCGTGGCGCGAACACCTCGGATGAGACCCTGGCCCGGACCTTCGACCTCGTCCAGCAGATCAAGAAGACCCCGATCGTCGTCACCGATTCCCGCGGATTCTTCACCTCCCGTGTCATCGGCACCTTCATCGCCGAGGCGGTCGCCGCCGTCGGTGAAGGCGTGGAGCCGGCGACGGTGGAGCAGGCAGCCCTGCAGGCCGGATATCCGACCGGTGCGCTGCAGCTGACCGATGAGCTCACGCTGACGCTGTCGCAGAAGATCCGCCAGGAGACCCGGACGGCCGTCGAGGCCGAGGGCGGCACGTGGGAGGCGCACCCCTCCGAGGCCGTCATCGACTGGATGGTCGAGCAGGGTCGCACCGGCCGCAAGGACGGTGCCGGTTTCTACGACTACGACGAGAACGGCAAGCGGACGACGCTGTGGGCCGGTGTGCGTGAGCACTTCGAGTCCGGATCGACGACCGAACCCTTCGCCGATCTGCAGGAGCGGATGCTCTTCGCCGAGGCGATCGAGACGATCAAATGCCTCGACGAGGGTGTGCTCACCTCGGTGCCGGATGCGAACATCGGGTCGATCTTCGGCATCGGCTTCCCGGCCTGGACCGGTGGTGTGCTCCAGTACGTCAACCAGTACGAAGGCGGCCTGTCCGGCTTCGTCGAGCGCGCGAAGGAACTCGCCGCGACCTACGGAGACCGCTTCACCCCGCCGGCCTCGCTCGTCGAACGCGCGAAGACCGGCGAGACCTACGAATGAGAGCCGCGTAACCCCAGCCGGTTCGCAGGATTAGCCTGATGGCCTTCCGGTGTTGTCCAGTCACGCTGAGAGTTCAGCCGCACTGACAGCTACCGGAAGGCCATTGCTATGCGCGCCGCCGTCTACGACGCCTACACCGAGAACTTCGACGACATCACCGTTCGCGACCTGCCCGATCCGAAGCTTCCCCCGGCCTCGGTGCTCATCGAGGTCAAGGCCGCCGGGGTCAACCCGGTGGACTGGAAGCTAGTCGGCGGGCACCTCGACGCCTTCATGCCGACCCAGTTCCCCGTCACTCCCGGCTGGGACGTTGCCGGCGTCGTCGTCGGCCTCGGCTTCGACACTCCTGAGTTCTCCATCGGTGATGAGGTCGTCGCCTACGCCCGCAAGGACGTGCTCTCGGCCGGCACCTTCGCCGAGAAGGTCGCGGTCCCCGTTCGTGCTGTGGCGCGCAAGCCGAAGAGCCTGAGCTGGGAGCAGGCCGGCGGACTGCCGCTGGCCGGAGGGATCGCACTGCGGACTCTCGAAGCCCTCGGCGAGATCGACGGGAAGACCGTCCTCGTCCACGGTGCGGCCGGGGGAGTGGGCGGCTTCGCCGTGCAGATCGCCGCCGCCTACGGTGCCCGTGTCATCGGCACCGCTTCCGAACGCAACCACGACTACCTGCGCGAACTCGGCGCCGAACCCGTGACCTACGGAGACGGTGTCGTCGAGCGCATACTCGAGGCGGCCGGCGGCAAGGTTGATGGTGTCGTCGACTTCGTCGGTGACCAGCTCGAGACGACCCTGGCCGTCCTCACCGAAGGCGGAGCACACGCCTCGGTGGCCGATCCGGCCGTTGCCGAGCATGGTGGTCGCTACATCTGGGTCCGCCCTGACGGATCCGAGACCGCTCGCCTCGGCCAGCTCGTCGACGAAGGTCGGCTGACCGTCGAGGTGGCCGGAACCTACGGCCTCGACGAGGTGCCGCAGGCCTTCCGTGACAATGCCGAGGGACACACCCGCGGAAAGCTCGTCATCGTCCCCTGAGGTGTGAGCCTCAGTCGATTCCCAGCGCCGCGGATGCGGCGGCGCGCAATTCGACCCCGACCACCTCGGCGCTTGAGCGTCGGGCCTGGTACGGGGTCGAATTCATCATTCCGAACACCGCGTGGACGCGCACCGTCGCGGCCTCGAGGCTCCACTCCGGTCGGGTCCGGGCGACGACCTCGGCCCACCGGCTGACATAGGAGCGCTGCAGCCGGCGCACGGTCCGGCGCGACTCCTCGGGCAGGGCCGCGAGATCCCGGTCCTGGATGCGGATGAGCTCGGGCTCGCTCATCGCGAAGTCGACATGGAAGTCGATGAGGCGGCGCAGCACCGACCGTGCGTCCGATTCTGCCGTGGCAGCCGCCTCGGCGCCGGCGACGATCTCGTCCCCACCTGACTGCAGGTATTCGGAGATGCCGACGAGCAGCTCTTCGAGCACGGCCTCCTTCGACGAGAAGTGCCGATAGACCGCCGGTGCCGAGATCCCCGCCCCCTTGCCGAGGTCGTCGAGGCGCACCCCGTGGAAGCCGTGCTTCGCATAGAGCGTCTTCGCGACCTCGAGCAGCTGCTCGCGCCTGGCCGCCTTCGCGGCCGCGCGTGCCGTCGGCCTGACCGTGTCCTCGGTCGACATGTCCGACTTCCTTCCCTTGCTCTGCGCATTGTCACTTTCGCCTGTGAGCAGTATCATAGCAGTCAGTTAAGAATCATTAACTGAAATGAGGGTGGGAATGAGAGCAGTGGGTACTGCGGTCAGTCCGTCAACGGGGCAGGTCAACGCCGACGCCCATGCCGAACTCATCGCCGAACTCCGCAACCGCGTGCAGGCGACTGCCCGCGGTGGATCCGAGAAGTCCAGACAACGTCACATCGACCGTGGCAAACTGCTGCCGCGCGATCGCGTCGAGCACCTGCTCGACCCCGGTACACCCTTCCTCGAACTCTCTCCGCTCGCGGCCAACGGTATGTACGAGGATGCGAGCCCCGGCGCCGGCATCATCACCGGCATCGGCCGGGTCGCCGGACGCGAATGCGTCATCGTCGCCAACGACGCGACCGTCAAGGGCGGCACCTACTATCCGGTGACGGTGAAGAAGCACCTGCGCGCCCAGGAGATCGCGAAGGAGAACACCCTCCCGTGCATCTACCTCGTCGACTCCGGAGGGGCGAACCTGCCCAACCAGGACGACGTCTTCCCCGACCGCGAACACTTCGGCCGGATCTTCTATAACCAGGCCACCCTGTCAGCCGCGGGCATCCCGCAGCTGGCCGCAGTCCTCGGATCCTGCACCGCCGGCGGCGCCTACGTCCCGGCGATGGCCGACGAATCGATCATCGTCTCCGAACAGGGCACGATCTTCCTCGGCGGCCCACCACTGGTCAAGGCCGCCACCGGTGAGGAAGTCACCGCCGAGGAACTCGGCGGCGGAGCCCTGCACTCACGGGTCTCCGGAGTCACCGACCACCTGGCCGCCAACGACTCCCACGCACTGGAGATCATGCGCGACATCGTCTCCACGCTCGGACCGAAACCCGGACCGAACTGGGACGTCGTCGACTCCCGGGAACCGGCCCACGCCCCGGCCGAACTGACCTCCGTCGTGCCCGTGGACTCCCGCACCCCGTACGACGTGCGCGAGGTCATCGCCCGCCTCGTCGACGGTTCCGAGTTCCACGAGTTCAAGGCCGAATACGGTACGAGCCTCGTCACCGGCTTCGCCCACCTCGACGGACATCCGGTGGGAATCGTCGCGAACAACGGCATCCTCTTCGGCGAGTCCGCCGTTAAGGGCGCGCACTTCATCGAACTCTGCGACCAACGCAGCACCCCGCTCATCTTCCTCCAGAACATCTCCGGGTTCATGGTCGGCCGCGATTACGAGGCCGGCGGCATCGCCAAACACGGAGCGAAGATGGTCAACGCCGTCGCCACCGCCCGCGTGCCGAAGTTCACCGTCGTCATCGGCGGCTCCTTCGGCGCCGGCAACTACTCGATGTGCGGCCGCGCCTACTCGCCGCGGTTCCTGTGGATGTGGCCCAACGCCCGCATCTCCGTGATGGGCGGCGAACAGGCCGCCAGCGTCCTCTCGACGGTCAAGCGCGACCAGATCGAAGCTCGCGGCGAGACCTGGTCCGCCGAGGCCGAAGACGAGTTCAAACAGCCCGTCCGCGACCAGTACGAAGCCCAGGGCAACCCCTACTACTCGACCGCCCGGCTGTGGGACGACGGGATCATCGAACCCGGCGACACCCGCCAGGTGCTGGCCATGGCCCTCGAACTCGCCCGCTTCGGACCGATGGAACGCCCGCTGGGTGCCAGCGGCTACGGCGTCTTCAGAATGTGAGCAGACCAATGTTCAAAACCGTACTCATCGCCAATCGCGGAGAGATCGCCCTGCGCGTCATCCGCACCTGCCGCCGGCTCGGCATCCGCACCGTGGCCGTGTACTCCGACGCCGACGCCCGGGCCGCGCACGTCAAGGCCGCCGACACCGCGGTCCACCTCGGTCCGGCTCAGGCCTCCGAGTCCTACCTGCGCATCGAGAAGGTCATCGCCGCAGCCCAGGCCACCGGAGCCGAGGCCATCCACCCCGGCTACGGCTTCCTGTCCGAGAACGCAGAATTCTCCGCCGCCTGCGAAGCCGCCGGAATCGTCTTCCTCGGTCCCGGTGCGGACGCGATCAGGACCATGGGCGACAAGATCACTGCCAAACAGGCCGTGTCCTCTCGCGGCGTTCCGCTCGTGCCCGGCACCAAGGATGCCGATATGAGCGACGAGGCCCTCGTGGCCGCTGCCGCGGACATCGGCTTTCCCGTCCTCATCAAGCCCTCGGCCGGTGGCGGCGGCAAGGGCATGCACGCCGTGTTCGATGCCGCCGAACTTCCTTCGGCATTGGCGACCGCCCGCCGTGAAGCCGCGAGCTCCTTCGGCGACGACACCCTCTTCCTCGAACGCCTCGTCGCCACCCCGCGGCACATCGAAGTTCAGGTCATGGCCGATGCCCACGGCAACGTCATCCACCTCGGCGAACGCGAATGCTCACTCCAGCGCCGCCACCAGAAGGTCATCGAGGAGGCCCCGTCGGCACTGCTCGACGAGCCGACCCGAGCCCGGATCGGTCAGGCGGCCTGCGAGACCGCGAAGTCCGTGGGCTACGTGGGTGCCGGCACCGTTGAGTTCATCGTCGGCGCCGACCGTCCCGACGAGTTCTTCTTCATGGAGATGAATACCCGCCTCCAGGTCGAGCACCCCGTCACCGAGGAGGTCACCGGAGTCGATCTCGTCGAACTCCAGCTGCGCGTCGGTGCCGGGGAAGAGCTGCCGCTGACCCAGGACGACATCACCCTGACCGGGCACTCGATCGAAGCCCGCATCTACGCCGAGGACCCCTCCAGAGGATTCCTGCCCACGGGAGGGCGCGCCCTCGACGTCGCCTTCCCGACAGGGGAGGGGATCCGTGTCGATGCCGGCCTCGACGCCGGGCAGCGGATCGTCTCCGACTACGACCCGATGATCGCCAAGCTCATCGTCCACGCCGACGACCGAGACCAGGCCATCGCCCGTCTCGATGCCGCGCTCGCCGCCTCGGCGGTGCCGGGAATCGTGACGAACATCGACTTCCTGCGGACTCTGCTCGCTCTGCCCGAGGTCGTCGCCGGTGACCTCGACACCTCGATCATCGACAATCTCGACGAGAGCCAGCTGACCCACGCGCCGAGTGAGATCGACATACAGGTCGCCGCTGCGGCGGTCATCGAGACACTCGGCCGTGCAGGAACACAGATCACCGGTGCGGTCACGGCCCGGGATCTGGCGGGCGCAGCAGTCGGCGGAACCGCCTCGGCGTGGGGGAGGTCAGCGGCCTTCCGGGCCTCTCGCCCCGAATTCCGACCTGCAGTGCGCCTCGACTTCGTCGGGGCAGGTGAGTTGACTGTCGATGACAGCGACGACGTGGAATTCGGACCGGCACCGGCAACCGAGTTCGCGCCGGGAGTCGAGGTGACTGCCCGGGCAGAGTCGGTGATCATCGACGAAGACGGTGTGTGGCACGTCGCCATCGACGGCATCCAGTACACCGCCCGCGTCTTCTCCGACGCAGCCGATCGCAGCATCTGGGTCAGCAGCGACCGCGGCGTCCACGTCTTCACCCGACCGCTCGCCGACTCCTCGCTCACGCCCGGACTCGACGGTGCGGAGGTGCTCGCCCCGATGCCCGGCTCCGTCGTCGAGGTGAAGGTCGACACGGGTGACCGCGTCGAGCAGGGCGATCCGATCGTCGTCGTCGAGGCGATGAAGATGGAGCACGTGCTCACGGCGCCGGCCGCGGGCATCGTCAGCGTCGCCACCGTGCCCGGCACGCAGGTGGGACTCGACGAGGTGCTCGCCACCGTCGTCGACGAGGACGTCGCCGCAGACGCCGGGATCACCGCCGACACAGCACCCACAGCCGACACAGCAACCGAACAATGACCACCACGACCACGCATCATGCGGGGGAGGACACCATGAACACGTTCGTTCCGGGCATGCTGCCCGAAGAATACGAAGATCTGCGCCAGGGAGTCGCGAAGTTCGCCGACGAAGAGGTCGCACCGGTATCGGCCGAACTCGATGCCAAGCATGAGTTCCCCTACGACCTCGTCGCGAAGATGGGGCAGATGGGCCTGTTCGGTCTGCCCTTCGACGAGGAGTACGGCGGCATGGGCGGGGACTACTTCGCCCTGTGCCTGGCCATCGAGGAGATCGCCCGGGTCAACCAGTCCCTGGCGATCACGCTCGAGGCGGGAGTCTCTCTCGGCGCGATGCCGATCTATCGGTTCGGCACCGAGGAGCAGAAGAAGGAGTGGCTGCCCAAGCTCACCGACGCCTCGGGACTGGCCGCCTTCGGTCTGACCGAACCCGAAGCCGGTTCCGACGCTGGTGGGACGAAGACGAAGGCCACGCTCGAGAACGGCACGTGGACGATCAACGGCTCCAAGTGCTTCATCACGAATTCGGGCACCGATATCACCCGACTCGTCACCGCCACCGCCGTGACCGGGACCAGGACCTCGAAGTCCGGCCGCGAGGTCCCCGAGATCTCGACGATCATGATCCCCACCGGCACCCCTGGTTTCACCGCCGAACCGGCCTATGACAAGGTCGGCTGGAACTCCTCGGACACACACCCGCTGACCTTCGACGATGTGCAGGTGCCCGAAGAGAACCTGCTCGGTGAGCGCGGCCGCGGCTACGCGAACTTTCTGCGCATCCTCGACGAGGGCCGCATCGCCGTGGGTGCACTCTCCGTCGGTGCCGCCCAAGGCTGCGTGGAGGAATCGGTGAAGTACGCGAAGGAACGCCAGGCCTTCGGACACCCGATCGCCGACTTCCAGGGCATCTCCTTCAAGATCGCCCGCATGGAGGCCCGCGTCGTCGCCGCACGCTCGGCGTACTACCTCGCCGCCTCCCGGATGCTCGCCGGTCTGCCGTTCAAGAAGGAAGCGGCGATCGCGAAGATGGTCGCCGGCGAGGCAGCCATGGACAACGCCCGCGACGCCACGCAGATCCACGGCGGCTACGGCTTCATGAACGAATACCTCGTCGCCCGCCACTACCGCGACTCGAAGATCCTCGAGGTCGGGGAAGGCACCACCGAGGTCCAGCTCATGCTCATCGCCCGCGAGCTCGGCATCTGAGCCCGTCGAACTGAGAGGGCAGGCCCGCCTCGGCGCGGGGAACCGCACGCATCCGCCCGTCGTCATCCGAGTCATGAGGCGGCGGGCGGTGCTGTCTGTGGGACCGGCGTGTGCCGGGCCTCTGCGTGCGCCACCCGTTAGGGTTGGGTGAGCGGACCGGCAGGCAGCTGCCGGGCGATCGGCAACGATGAGGAGCGGGGGACATGCGGCTGAATGTCGATTTCGAGCTGGGGTCGATTCCGACGATCCTGTCCGTCAGCTGGATCGTCGTCGAATACATCGCGAAGATCATCGCGATCGGTGTGGTCCCGGAGAACCGTCGCCCCTCATCCTCGTCGGCATGGCTGCTGCTCATCCTCTTCGTGCCGATCGTCGGCATCCCGCTGTTCCTCATGCTCGGCAGTCCGTACATCAATCACCGGCGGGCGAGAATCCAGGCCCAGGCCAATGAGCTCATGCACGAAGGTGCCGACGACCTGCCCGATGTGCCTCCCTCTCTGGATGCGCCGCGCGAGTTCGTCTCCGTCGCGCAGTTGGGGCGGGCGCTGACGGCCCTGCCGATGGTCACCGGTGACAGCCACGGCGTGAGCTCGGACTACGAGGCGAGCATCGCTCGGATGGCTGAACTCGTCGACTCGGCTGAGGAATACGCCCACGTCGAGATCTACATCATGGCCTGGGATTCGACGACCGACGTCTTCTTCCAAGCGCTCGAACGGGCGAGCGCAAGGGGAGTCAAGGTCAAGGTCCTCTTCGACCACATCGGCTCCCGCAAGTATCCCGGTTTCCACCGCCTCGGCAAACGCCTGAGCCGGGCCGGCATGGAATGGCACCTCATGCTCCCGTTCATTCCGTGGCGCGGGAAGCTGCGGCGCATCGACCTGCGTAATCACCGCAAACTCCTCGTCGTCGACGGGAAGAGGGCGATGATGGGCTCACAGAACATGATCGACTCGAGCTACCTCAAGAAGAAGAACGTGACAATCGGTCGGCACTGGCACGACATCATGGTCGAACTCAGCGGTCCGATCGTCGCCACCGTCGAGGCGGTGTTCGCCACCGACTGGTACACCGAGTGCGGGGATTCCCTGGGCATTCGACCCTACGAGGGCGATTCGGTCGAGCCCGATGTCGGTGGACAGACGAGCGCGATGCAACTCGTGCCCTCAGGGCCCGGATTCACCACCGAACCCAACCTCAAGGTCTTCACCTCGCTGATGTACCTCGCGCAGGAGCGCCTGGCCATCGTCAGCCCCTACTTCGTGCCCGACGAATCGCTGCTGGCCGCGGTGAGCACGGCCGCCCGGCGCGGCGTCGACGTCGAACTCTACGTCAGCGAACAGGCCGACCAGTTCATGGTCGACTACGCCCAGTCCTCGTACTACCGGTCCCTGCTCGAGGCCGGGGTGCGGATCTTCCAGTACCCCAAACCGCAGGTGCTCCACACGAAGTGCTTCGTCGTCGACGGTCGATACGCGGTGATGGGGTCATCGAACATGGATATGCGCTCCTTCGGCCTCAACTACGAGATCAGCCTGCTCACGACCGGCGGGGACCTCGTCGGTGACATCGACGGGGTGATCTCCGACTACCAGGAAGCCAGCCACGAACTCACTCTCGAGGAGTGGGAGAAGCGGCCGCTCATCCGCCGCTACCTCGAATCCGCGATGAGGCTGACCTCCGCCCTGCAGTAGGCCTGCAGCGAACGCCGAGCCTCAGGCGGAGCCGGTGACGTCGGGGCCGAGGTCGCTCTGCTGTTCCAGCGGGACGTCGAGGAGTTCGTGGACTCCGGCGACGATCTCGTTCGGTCGGAACGGGAAACGGCGGACATCCTCGGCGGTCGAGATCCCGGAGAGGACGAGTACGGTGTGCATGCCTGCCTCCATCCCGGCGATGATGTCGGTGTCCATGCGGTCGCCGATCATCGCAGTGCTCATCGAGTGCGCGCCGATCTTGTTCAGTGCCGAGCGGAACATCATCGGATTCGGTTTGCCGACGACGTAGGGTTCACGGTTCGTCGCCTTCGTGATGAGCGCTGCGATTGCGCCGGTCGCAGGCAGGATGCCTTCGGGGCTCGGACCGGTCGCATCCGGGTTCGTGACGATGAAGCGCGCCCCGCCTTCGATGAGGCGGATGGCCTTGGTGATCGCCTCGAACGAATAGGAATGCGTCTCGCCGACGACGACGAAATCGGGATCCTTCTCGGTCATGACGAACCCGGCCTCGTGGATGGCGGTGGTCAGCCCGGCCTCACCGACGACGTAGGCAGTACCGTGCTCGACCTGGTTGGAAAGGAAATCAGCGGTCGCCATCGCCGAGGTCCAGATGTTCGACTCGGGAACGTCGAGACCGTTCGACCGCAGTCGGGCAGAGAGGTCGCGGGCGGTGTAGATCGAGTTGTTCGTCAGCACCAGGTAGGGAATGTCGGCCTGCCGCCACTGGGCGAGCAGCTCGGCGGCGCCGGGCAGGGGATTGCTCTCCTTGACCAGGACGCCGTCCATATCGGTCAGCCAGCATTCGATGGAATCGCGATCCATGTCTCTCCTCGAGTCAGCGGGTGGGCCGAAGCGGCACACCCCCAGCCTAGTCGGCCCGGCCGCCGATGCGGACTCCGGAGCCGAACCCGCCGTGTCCGCAGGGGAGCCGGACGGCGAATTCATCGTCATCGACCCTTGACGCCTGCGCCACGACCTGTATTGTAGAGAATACTTAATTAAGTAGGTACTTCAATGAATCTGGATCTGGTCTTCGCCGCTCTTGCCGATCCGACACGGCGGGCGATCATCGATCGTCTCCGCTCCGGTGACCTGAGCTCCGGTGACCTGGCCGAGCCGCTGCCGATCAGTCGGCCCGCCGTCTCACAGCATCTCAAGGTGCTCGAAGCCGCCGGACTCATCACCCGGTCGAAGAGCGCCCAGAGGCGCATCGTCTCGCTCAACGCCGACAAGCTCTCGGGAGCCACCGAGTGGCTGCTCGCGGCACACGAGGAATGGCAGCGGCGCTTCGATGCCCTCGACGACGTCCTCGCCGAGGATGCGCCGCAACAGACAGAACAATCGGAACCGTGATCGACTCAAGGAGGAGAACCATCATGAACACCTTCGACACCAACAGCGAGACCGCAACAACAGACCAGCCGAGCTTCACCATCGTCAGGGACTTCGCCGCGCCCCGTGCCCAGGTCTGGGACGCCTGGACGAACCCGGACATCATGGCTCGCTGGTTCCACCCCGAAACGCTGGAGACGCCACGGGAATCCGTCACCGTCGACCTCCGCGTCGGCGGCGAATACACCTACACGATGCGCATCCCCGACACGGGGCAGGAGTTCCCGACCGCCGGTCGGTACCTCCGCATCGAGGAACCGCGCCGACTCGACTTCACGTGGGGCAGCCCCGAAGACATCGACGAGGCGCCGCTTGTCAGCGTCGTCCTCGACGAGGTCGACGGGCGCACCACGAGGATGACCTTCACTGTCGTGGGTCTTCCCAACGACTCGGGCTCCGATGCCAGCGCCTACGACGGCTGGAACTCCGCGTTCAACGTCTTCGACGCCGAGGTCATCGGCTGAGCGGACAGCTGAACCCCTGACCTGCCACCGGGCCACCTCAGCACCCGCCGAGGTGGCCCGGCTCGGTTCTGATCGAAGCAGCCCGGTTCAGTTCTCGCCGAGGTGGTCGACGTCTGCCAGCCGACGCAGAGTGCGATTGCCGAACGCTGCATCCTCGGTCAGCTCCGTGATGCAGCCCGAGCGGGCCGCGAACGCCGCCCAGCCCATTGAGTCGAGCGGCAGCTCGAGCCACCGACCGATGACGAAGGTATGCGCGAACCCGTGGGTGACGATGACCTGATGAGCCGCCGGACGCGCGAGGATCTCATCCATCGCCTCATAGACCCGTGCGCCGAGCTCCCGCCTCGTCTCAGCGCCCTCGATGCCTTCGTCATGATCGAGACGGACCTGATGATCGAGCAAGGCTGCGCCGACATCGCCGGGCTTCGGCGGAAAGACGAACCGCTCGTCGAGCCAGGACTGCTCCCGGCCTTCCGCGATTCCGTACGATTTCTCCCGCAGGCCCGCCGCCACCTCGGCGCGGGTGCCGAGGGCCTCGGCGACCACCTCGGCGGTCTCCCGGGTCCGCGCGAGATCGGAGGTGACCACCTCCGCCGAGGCATCGGCGGGGATCCGCCTGCGCAGCTCGGCGGCGATGGACCGGGCCTGGGAGCGTCCGTGTTCGGTCAGGGAGGAGTCGAACCACCCGCCCACGCGGCCCTCGACATGGTGGCGGGACTCGGGGTGGGTGATGACGTAGAGCGTGCGGGTACCTGTCATGATGACTCCGAGGCTACCCGAGACGAGAACCGCCCCGGCTGCCTCGACGTCCGTGCCAGGCGATAAGCTCGCAGTACGACGAGTGAGGAGCGACACATGGGTGAGAAGGTCATCGAACAACGAGGTCTGTGGCTGGACGAGATGGAAGTCGGCGCGACCTACAGGCATGCGCCGGGACGGACCATCACCGAGGCGGACAACACCTGGTTCACGGCGGTGACCATGAACACCCAGGCCCTCCACCTCGACGCGGCCTTCGCCGAGACCGAACCCTTCGGACAGCGACTGGTCAACTCGATGTTCACCCTGGCCACGCTCATCGGGCTCTCGGTCACCCAGCTGACCCAGGGCACGATCGTCGGCAACCTCGGCTTCTCCGAGGTGAGCTTCCCCGCTCCACTCTTCCACGGCGACACCCTCTACGCGGAGACGACGATCCTCGACAAACGCAGCTCGAAGTCCCGCCCCGGACAGGGCATCGTCACCCTCGAACACCGCGGGTACAACCAGGACGGCACCCTCGTGGCCAAGGCCGTGCGCCAGACCATGATGTTCGACTCGAGCCACGCGAAAGACGCGGGGAACACCGCAGACGACCAGACCGAAACAGGAAAGTGAGCACCCTGATGGCCCTTGAGTTCAAACCCGCCTGGCTCTTCTGCCCCGGTGACCGTCCCGACAGGTATACGAAAGCAGCCGAACGCTCCGACATCGTCATCCTCGACCTCGAGGACGCCGTCAACGACGCGGACAAGGACACCGCCCGCGAAGCGATCATCGACTACCCGCTCGACCCCACCCGCACGGTCGTGCGCGTCAATGCCAGGGACTCCGAGCACCTCGGCGAGGACCTGAAGATGCTCGCTCAGACCGACTACACGGCCGTGATGCTGCCGAAGTCGCAGCGCGCGACCGACCTGACGGTCCTCGCCGGCTACCAGGTCATCGCCCTCATCGAGACCGGACTGGGTGCCCTCAACGTCGCCGAGATCGCCGCCGCCCCCAACGCCTACGCCCTGATGTGGGGATCCGAGGACCTCATCGCCGACCTCGGCGGAGGATCGTCCCGCAACGCCGACGGTGACTACCGCGACGTCGCCAAACACGTGCGCAACCAGACCCTGCTCGCCGCCCGCGCCCACGGCCGGTTCGCCCTCGATTCGATCTGGGCCGACATCCCGAACCTCGAAGGACTCGCAACCGAGGCCGAGGACGCCGTGCAGTCCGGATTCTCCGGCAAGGTCTCCATCCACCCCAACCACGTACCCGTCGTCCGCGACGCCTTCCGCCCCAGCGACGAACAGCTGACCTGGGCGAAGTCCGTGCTCGAGCTCGCGAAGACCGAGAAGGGCGCGTTCGCATTCGAGGGCAAGATGATCGACGCCCCGCTGCTCAAACACGCCGAACTCATCGTCGCCCGCGCGCATTGATCGACGCGCACTGATCCACGGAAGGACTCCGAAGTTGAACGAGGCCGATGCGACCATCGCCGCCCAGATCCGTGCCGTTCTCACCGCCGCCGAGGCGGGGGATGGGACCGCACCCATCGTCGAGGCCGGTGACCCGGTGCTGCGCACCGAGACCCGACCCTTCGACGGGCAGGTCGACGATGCAGAGCTCGCCCGCCTCGCCGAGGTGATGCGTGCGACCATGCTCGCCGCACCCGGAGTCGGCCTGGCCGGACCGCAGGTGGGGGTGAGCCTGTCGATGTTCGTCGCCGAGGACCCGGGTGCCCGGGATCCCGAGGTCGCCGAGGTCCGGCAGCGCGAGCCCATGCCCCTGCGCGTCGTCCTCAACGCAGCTTATTCCCGGGCGAGCGCGGAGGACGTCGCCTTCTATGAAGGCTGCCTGTCGATCCCCGGCTACCAGGCCGTCGTCGCCAGGCCCCGGGAGATCGAACTGACCGGAACCGACCTCAGGGGAGGTCCCATCGCCGAGGCGGTCACCGGCTGGTCCGCCCGCATCGTCGCGCATGAGACCGACCATCTGTCCGGAATCCTGTTCCTCGACAAGGCCGAGATGCGGTCGCTGGCGACGAACGTTTCGGTGGCGAAGTTCTGGCATCAGCCCTCGACGCAGAAGGCCGCGGCCGAACTCGGCTTCTCCCTGCCCAGCGGCATGGTGATGTGAGGTTCGCCGTGTCGGTGGGGCCGCCTCGTTGCGGGAATAACCTGAATCCGTCATCGTTATACGAGTTATGAGCGATCTCCGAACTCTCACCCTCGGCGCCGGCTGCTTCTGGTGCCTCGACGCCGTCTACCAGCGGACCACCGGAGTCACCGACGTGATCTCCGGATACACCGGCGGACACACCGATAACCCCGGCTACCGCGAGGTCTGCTCCGGGACCACCGGCCACGCCGAGGCACTGCAGGTGACCTTCGACGCCGAGATCGTGCCCGAAGAGGTCATCCTCGGACTCTTCTTCACCGGGCACGACCCCACGAGCCTCAACCGTCAGGGCTATGACGTCGGCACCCAGTACCGCTCGGCGATGTTCTACCGCGACGAGGAGGAGAAGGCCCGCTTCGCCGCCGCCATCGAATCCGCGCAGACGCTCTTCGACTCACCGATCGTGACCACCCTCGAACCCCTCGGCACGTTCTACCCCGCCGAGGCTGTCCACCAGGACTTCTACACCGCGAACCCCGACAACGGGTACTGCCGTGTCATCATCGACCCGAAGCTGAGCCGCGCCCGCGCCGAATTCGCCGAATGGGTGAGCTGATGGGCAGCGATAAGAAGGGCAAGAAGCACAAGTCCAAGAAGTGCCGAAGATCCGGCGGCAGGGACGATGATGCCTGTCAGGTGACGAGGGACCGTGTCCGCGCCCATTTCCTCGACGGCAACACCGGCCCCTGGGCGAAGAACCTCGCCGCCGAGGACATGAAGAACGCCCGTCCCGCTGCGGACGGGGCGACGCCGCAGTCCGCCGAGGCGGCCGCCGCGGACGAGCGCCCCGCCTCGGGCGAGTCCTCCCGCCGTGGGCCGGACTACTCGGTTCCCTCGACGATCGACATCGTCGCCGATCCCGTCCTCTACGCCCTGAGTACCCGCCGGTCGATCTCGAAGGTCGACCCGGAGACCCCGAACGACTCCGATCTGCTCGAGCTCATCCGCAGCGTCTCCTCGGTCGCCGATCACAAGGGACTGCGCCCCTGGCGCTTCCTCATCCTCCGCGGGGACGACCGGATCCGCCTCGGCGCAGCCCTCGACGAGGCCGCCGGGGTCCACCGGAAGCCCGGCGAGATCAATGGGAAGCCGCTGCGAGCCGAACTCCTCCTCGCCCTCATCGCCTCACCGACCAAGCACGACAAGGTCCCCGAATGGGAGCAGCACGCCACCGCCGCCGGTGCCGGACACCTCCTCGAACTCGCCCTGTGGCAGGCCGGGTGGGGAGTGATGTGGCGTTCGGGCACGCTGACGAACTCGGAACCCGTCCGGAGCCTCCATCGGCTGGGGGAGAACGAACTCCTCATGGGCTGGTTCTACATCGGTGCGGTGCCTGAACGCTACCGTCAGCGACTGGCCGCGAGCACCCGACCGCTGCCGAAGCCCGAACAGTTCCTCGATACCCTGTGACCCGGAGTGAGAACGTCGGCACCCACGACGAGGCGGAATCCCGTCGTCTGCCGAAAGAGATCTACGTCCTCGTCGCGGCCGCGTTCATCGTCGCACTGGGCTATGGAATCATCGCCCCAGTCCTTCCCCAGTTCGCGGCGAGCTTCGACTTCGGCGTCACCGCCGCGACCATCGTCGTCTCCTCCTTCGCGTTCTTCCGGTTCGTCTTCTCACCCTCGTCGGGCCGCCTCGTCGATGCCTTCGGCGAACGCCGCATCTACATCACCGGACTCCTCATCGTCGCCGCCTCCACGGCGGCCGTGGCCTTCGCGCAGAACTACTGGCAGCTGCTGATCTTCCGCGGCCTCGGCGGCATCGGTTCGACGATGTTCAGCGTCTCCGCGATGGCGCTCATCGTCCGGCTCGCCCCCATCGACGCCCGTGCGAAGGCGTCGTCGACGTATGCCACCGCGTTCCTCGTCGGCAACATCGCCGGCCCCGTGCTCGGCGGTGCCATGGCCGGGTGGAGGATGCGCATCCCCTTCATCATCTATGCCGTCGGGCTGCTGGTCGCCGCCATCGTCGTGCGCATCTTCCTCGCCTCGACCGCAGCCTTCGGATCCTCGACGAAGTCCGGACGAGCCCGCCTGGAGGCGGAGAAGAACGAGAAGCAGCAGGAAGTCATGTCCTTCCGCGAGGCCTGGAAGGACTCCGCCTACCGCTCGGCACTCATCTCCGCCTTCGTCCAGGGCTGGTCGGCGATGGGCATCCGCGTGGCGATCTACCCGCTCTTCGCGATCCAGGCGCTGCGTGCCGACACCGCCGTTGCGGGTCTGGCGCTGACGATGTTCGCCATCGGCAACGCCTCGGCCGTGACCATCGTCGGTCGCTTCGCTGACACGGTCGGTCGCAAGCCCTTCATCCAATGGGGCCTGTTCGTCCTCGGCGTGACGACCGCGGCCCTGGCCTTCACCGATGCCATCTGGCTGTTCTTCGTCTTCTCCGTCATCGCCGGCATCGGATCCGGTCTGGCCAACCCCGCCCAGCAGGCCACGGTCGCCGACGTCATCGGCCGCGACCGGAAGGGCGGGCGGGTGCTCGCCCGCTACCAGATGGCCCTCGACGGCGGTGCCATCCTCGGTCCCGTCATCGCCGGAGCCGTCGTCGACCACTTCGACTACTCGTGGGCGTTCCTGCTCACCGGCGTCCTCGGCATCATCGCCGCGGGACTGTGGTTCTTCGGCCGCGAGACCCGACCCCGAGCTGTGGCTTCGGCCGGGTAATACTCCCGCGCACGGCGGCTACAGCTCGGTGAACCTGCACCGGCTCGGTGCAGGGACCAAGCTGCTGCAGGTTCACCAAGCCGGTGATCGAAGGGGCCTGCTGCCGGCGGGTCGGATGCTGCGAATTCAGGTTATCCTCATGTTCCATTGCTGCGACTCTCACTAGGATGGGTCTGGCGGTGTGCCTGCCGTCATGTACCCCCGAAGAGAAAGTCCCCATGTGAGTTTCCTGACCCGCCTGAGCCTGAAGAACCGGGCGCTCATCGCGCTCATCTCCGTCGTCGCCGTCATCTTCGGTGTCATCGGTGCCGGGGCTCTCAAACAAGAACTGTTCCCCTCCCTGGAGAATCCGCAGGCCACGGTCACCGCCTCCTATGAAGGCGCCACCCCCGAGGCGGTCGAATCCGAAGTCACGGATCCGCTCGAGGGTGCGCTGACGGCACTGCCCGAGGTCGAGGACATGACCTCGACGTCCTCGGCCGGCAGTGCTCAGATCACGGTGAGCACGAAGTACGGCGACGACTCCGACGACGTCGTGCGGGCACTGCAGCGCGCTGTCTCGCAGGTTCAGCCGTCCCTGCCCGACGGGGTCGAACCGAACGTGAACATGATGGGCACCGATGACATCCCGGTGCTCGCTCTGTCGGTGACCTCCGATGCCGACGAGGACAGACTCGCCGCGAACCTCGACGACATCGTCGAACCCGAACTGAAGAAGATCGACGGCGTCTCCCAGGTCCAGATCTCCGGGGCGAAGACCAAACAGGTCGAGATCACGATCCGCCGCGACGACCTCGAGGACGAAGGAGCCAGTCTCGACGAAGTGGCCGGCATCCTCCAGTCCAACGGCGTCCCCACCTCGGCGGGCGAACTCAAGGGAGATGACGGCTCGGCCCCGGTCGAGGTCGGCACCCGCATCCGCTCGGTCGATGCGATCAAGGACCTCGTCGTCAGCGGCGAGGACGGCCCGATCACGCTCTCGGACATCGCCGACGTCAAGCTCGTCGACGAACCCGTCGAATCGATCTCACGCACCAACGGGCAGCCCTCGCTGTCGGTGTCGGTGATGAAGGAATCCGATGCGAACACCGTCGATGTCTCGCACGCGGTGGCCGACAAGCTGCCCGAGCTCGAGAAGATGGTCGGCGACAACACGAAGTTCGTCTCCGCCTTCGACCAGGCGCCCTTCATCGAACAGTCCATCCACGACCTGCTCAACGAGGGCGGCCTCGGTCTGCTCTTCGCTGTGCTCGTCATCCTCGTCTTCCTGCTCTCGGTGCGGGCGACGATCATCACTGCGATCTCGATCCCGCTGTCCCTGCTCATCGCGATGGTCGGTCTGTGGATGGGCGGCGAGACGCTCAACATGCTCACCCTCGGGGCGCTGACGATCTCCGTCGGCCGCGTCGTCGACGACTCCATCGTCGTCATCGAGGCGATCAGGCGCAGACACGCCTCGGGAGGGGACAAGTTCTCCAACATCCTCGCCGCCGTGTCCGAGGTGGCCGGTGCGATCACGGCATCGACCCTGACCACGGTGGCGGTGTTCCTGCCGCTGGCATTCGTCACCGGGCAGACCGGGGAGATGTTCCGGCCCTTCGCCCTGACCGCAACGATCGCGCTGCTGTCCTCGCTGTTCGTGGCACTGACGATCGTGCCCGTCCTCGCGTACTGGTTCCTGCGACAGCGTGAGGCCAAGGTCAAGCTCACGCGTGCGGAGAAGAAGGAGATCCGAGCCAACCGCAGATCGATGCTCTCGACGTGGAGGTCGGAGAAGAAGACCGCGAAGAAGGCGGAGAAGAAGCGCGACATCGTCGCCGCCGGTGCCGAGTCCGAAGACACCACCGCCCACGACGACGCCGGTGCCGCCGGTGCTGCGGGCGCCGGAGCCGGGGGCGCCCGCGCCGCCGGAGTGGCCGCCGACAGTCCGCGCTACGGCGAGACCGAGGACGAAACGGAAGCCGTCGACGAACTCGCCGGAATGCATTCCCCGGTCACCCGTCTGCAGAAGACCTACATGCCGGCGATCTCCTTCTCGACGAAGCATCCGATCATCATGATCCTCATCGCCGTGCTCGTCCTGGCCGGGACCGGGGCGATGATCCCGCAGCTGAAGACCGAACTGTTCGGCGACACCGGACAGGACTCCCTGCAGGTCTCGCAGACCTTCGATCCTGGAACGGACCTCGACGAGGCCTCGAAGCAGGCGGAGAAGGTCGAGGACATCCTCGCCGACGAGTCCGATATCGAGAACTATCAGCTGTCGCTGGGCGGGACGACCTTCGGGTTCACCGACGACTCCTCGCTCACCGGCACGTACATCGTCAATACGAAATCCGGAGTCTCGGCGCAGTCGATCTCATCGACCCTGCAGAAGCAGTTCGACGATCTCGAAGGCGCCGGCGACGTCGAAATCCAGAGCCAGAGCTCGACCCCCGGCGCGCAGACGATCGACGTCACGCTCACGGCCTCGGATCCCGAGGAGCTCGAGGACGCGACGAAGACGGTCACCGACAAGCTCGACGGCGTCTCCGGTGCCCAGTCGGTGACGAGTGACATCGAGGCGGTCCAGCCCGTCATCGAGGTCAAGGTCGATCACAAGAAGGCCGCGGAGGAGAACCTCACCGAGGCCGCCATCGGCCAGTACGTCCAACGTGCCATGCACGGTCAGCAGATCGGCGAGGTCGTCATCGACGATGTCTCCCATTCGGTGCTGCTCTTCGACCGCAACGCCGACACTGTGAAGAAGCTCCGGGATCTCAAGATTCCCGGCAAGCCGAAGGAGACAGCTGCCGCAGGTCGCGCGGGTGCAGCCGGCGGTGCGGCCGCTGGTGGCGCTGGTGACACGGGCGGCGCCGCTGGTGACGCGGGCGGCGCGGCTGGCGGCGCTGGCGGAGGCGAGGCTGGTGGCGCAGGCGGAGGCGACGCCGGTGCGGCCGGTGGTGCTGGCGGCGGCGATGCCGGCGCGGGCGCGGCCGGTGGCGGTGCTGCCGGTGGCGCGGGTGCGGCGGGCGGTGCCGGGGCGGCCGGTGACCCGAATGCCGGTGCGCCCGTGACCTCGGAGCCGCGGTTCATCAAGCTCGACGACGTCGCCGACGTCAAAGAGGTCAAGACTGCCCCGACGATCCGCCACACGGATTCGCAGCGTTCGACCACTGTGTCGGTGACCCCGGAGGGTGATGACCTCGGTGCGGTGTCGACCGACGTGCAGTCTGCCCTCGACGAGGTGGACCTGCCCGATTCGGTGTCCGTCGACACCGGCGGTGCCACTCAGGAGCAGAACGAAGCGTTCTCGCAGCTGGGACTGGCGATGCTCGCGGCGATCCTCATCGTCTTCGTCATCATGGTCGCCACGTTCAAGTCGCTGCTGCAGCCGCTGATCCTGCTGGTCTCGATCCCGTTCGCGGCGACCGGATCGGTGGCGCTCTCGCTCATCACCGACACCCCGCTGGGGCTGACGTCGATGATCGGTCTGCTCATGCTCATCGGCATCGTGGTCACGAATGCGATCGTGCTCATCGACCTCATCAACCACTTCCGACTGCGCGGGGTCGATCTGCGCACCGCCGTCGTCCACGGTGCCAGGCTGCGTTACCGCCCGATCCTCATGACCGCGGCGGCGACGATCTTCGCACTGCTGCCGATGGCTCTGGGCCTGACCGGCGGGGGAGTGTTCATCTCGAAGCCGCTGGCGATCGTCGTCATCGGCGGACTCGTCAGCTCGACGCTGCTCACCCTCATCCTCGTGCCCGTGCTCTACCTCCTGCTCGAAGGGGTCAAGGAGCGTCGTGCCGAGAAGAAGCACGTGAAGAACATGGCCCGCGGAGAGGTCCTCGACGCCGCCGAAGCGCGGGCCGCGGAGAGCTCGTCGTCCGGATCCTCGGGCACGGCCACCTCGGTGAGGTCGGACGAATCCGCCGAGGCCGCCCCGACCGAGCGACCCTCCGACGGCTCGTCGTCGACGCGGTCATCGGAAGCTGACGTCGATCACGACGGCTCTGCCGAAGTGGGGGAGCACCGACCGCGGCACGGCGGCGAGCCCGAGTCGGACACCGACTTCACGCTGCGCAGCTCGCCGCCCCGCGACACCGACGGGGGCAGCGAACCCAAACACTGAGCCGACCCGGTTACAGTTGAGTCCATGACGACCGAGCTCGGACCGCGGGAGAAGAAGCGCCTGTGGTTCGAGCTCGGACTCGTTGCGGCCCTGTCGCTGGGCCAGTCCGCGATCTATGCGATCGTCCGACTGGCCGACATCGCCACCCGCGGCCCGATCAGCGAGGCGCAGGCGAAGCTGAACACCTCACTGTCACCGCGGCCCGGCTTCGATCTCATCTACCAACTCCTCGACATCGGGTTCACGCTGGTGCCGGTGCTGCTCGCCCTCTACCTGCTCACCGGCGACCACGCTCAGCCCCGCCTGAGCACACGTCTGGGCGTCGACGGCCACCGAGCGAGAGACCTCGGGCACGGGACCCTCATCTTCCTCCTCATCGGCATCGGCACGCTCGGGGTGTATGCGGGCGGCAGGGCACTCGGGATCACCGCCGAGGTGCAGCCGGCCAACCTCGGCGACCATTGGTGGACCCTCCCGGTGCTCGTCCTCGCCGCCGCGAAGAACGGGATCCTCGAAGAGGTGCTCATCTTCGGCTTCGGAGCGCAGCGGCTGCGGCAGCTTCGCTATGGGCCGTGGACGATCATCATCGGCCTCGCGCTCTTCCGCGCCAGCTACCACCTCTACCAAGGCATCGGCCCGTTCCTCGGCAACGTCGCCATGGGCCTCATCTTCGGCTGGTACTACCTGCGCAAGGGCCGACTGATGCCGCTGGTGTGGGCGCACTTCATCATCGATGCCGTCGGCTTCCTCACCCCGGGCGTGCTCAGCCTCGTCGACCTCGGCTGACCACCGGGCATTCACCTCGCGTTCATTGCCGGGTAGGGTCCGCGACAGGTGTCGGTGGGAGGGTCGATCGGGTGAGCCGACCGGTGTCGAGCCTCCTCCGCTGCAGGCGCCGGGTGGAACAACCAGAAACGAGGAGACATCCGATGAGAACCCTGCTGCCGATGGCCGACCATGTGCGAGGCAAACGCAGTCCCGTGACCTGCGCCCTGAAATGCGACAACGCCTGCCTCAAGGCCACCTGCAACACTTCGTCGAACGGATACTTCCGGGACATCGTGAGCGCGAAGCTCAGCCGTCGAGCGGTCCTCGGGGCCTCGGCCGCCGGAGCCCTTGCGATCGCCGTGACCTCGGCCCCGAGTCCGACTGCTCGCGGCGCGGCAGCCGCTGCCGTTGCCGCTGGCACCCTGACCTTCGACGCCATCGACCCGGTCCAGCACGAGGTCGACGAATTCGTCGTTCCCGAAGGCTATTCATGGCACCCGATCGTGCGGTGGGGCGACCCGTTGTTCCCGGACTCGCCGAAGTTCGACCCGGAGAAGCAGAGCCCCGAGTCGCAGCGCCGCCAGTTCGGTTACAACAACGACTTCCTGTCGATCCAGGTCGACGACGGCGACCCGAACCGGGCGGTGCTGTTCTCGAACCAGGAGTACACGAACGACGCCATCATGTACCCGACCGACATGGCCGCCGCGGACCAGCGGGCGATCAGTCGCGAAGCCCACGGACTGACCGTGGCCGAGCTGATCCGCAAGGACGAGAGATCCGCGTGGACAGTCGACGTCAACGGGCAGAAGAACCGGCGCTTCCTCATCGACACCGAATACGAGTTCACCGGCCCCGCAGCCGGTTCCGACCTGCTGCGGACGAAGGACTACCCAGGCGGCGACAAGGTTCAGGGCACGCTGGGCAACTGCTCGGGCGGACTGACCCCGTGGGGGACCCTGGTCTCCGGCGAGGAGAACTTCAACTCCTATTTCAGAACTCCGGGCACCTCGGCGGCTGACCAGCGCTACGGGTTGAGCAACGAGGAATCGGCCAACGGCTGGGAAGCCGACGTCGACCGCTTCGACACGAACAACGCCGGCTATGCGAACGAGACGAACCGGTTCGGCTGGATCGTCGAGGTCGACCCCTGGGACCCGAAGTCGACTCCGCGCAAGCACACGAACATGGGCCGGTTCAAGCACGAAGGCGCGAACATCACGATCTCCGACTCGGGCCACGCCGTGGCGTATATGGGTGATGACGAGAAGTTCGACTACCTGTACAAATTCGTGTCGAAGGACACCTATGTCGAGGGCGATCGGGAGCACAACAAGACCCTGCTCACCGAGGGCGACCTCTACGTCGCGAAGTTCACCGGCAACTCGCCGAGGTCCGAGATCGACGGCAGCGGAGACGTGCCCTCCGACGGTGAATTCGACGGCAGCGGTCAGTGGCTGCCGCTGATCAAGGACGGCAAGTCGCAGGTCTCGGGTTTCTCCGTCGAGGAGGTCCTCGTCAACACTCGGCTGGCTGCGGACAAGGTGGGGCCGACGAAGATGGATCGCTGTGAAGACGTCGAACCCAACCCGGTCAACGGCCGGATCTACGTCGCCTGCACGAACAACTCCGATCGCGGAGCCGAGGGAAAAGCCGGCGCCGATGAGGCGAACCCGCGCACCGAGAATCGCGACGGCCACATCGTCGAGATCACCGAACGCTCCGGCGACCACACCGGCACCGAGTTCGACTGGACCCTGCTCATCGTCTGCGGCGACCCGAAGCAGGGAGACGCCACCTACTTCTCGGGCTTCCCCGCCGACCAGGTCTCGCCGATCTCCTGTCCCGACAACGTCGCCTTCGACACCGCGGGCAACCTGTGGATCTCCACTGACGGTGCCCCCGACGGCATCGGCTACTGCGATGGGCTGTTCAAGGTGACCATCGACGGCGAGAACCGCGGACGCGTCGAACAGTTCCTCTCCGTGCCGCGTGAGGCCGAGGTCTGCGGGCCACTCGTCCACGATGAGTACGACTCGGCGTTCGTCGCCGTCCAGCACCCGGGGGAGGACGGCGAATGGTCCGATCAGCACTCGCAGTTCCCCGACTACGTGGACGCGACCGATGTCGAGGCAGGACTGGCCGCCCTGCCGCGTCCGACTGTCGTCCAGGTGATCAAGGGCGACGGAGGTTCGGCCCCCGATCCGACGGAGCCGCCCAAGGACCAGGACGCCGATGCCGACGGCGGCGACTCCGGTGACGATGACGGCGGTGCCGACGGTGACGGCGGTGGCGAGAATGCTGATGCCGGCGGGAACACGACCGGAACGGATGCCGACAGCTCCGGTTCGACTGCAGGATCCCAGGACGGAGCGAAGGATGCCGCCGCAGCCGGTGCGGCATCGAGCGCCGGCAGCGACGGCGGCTCCGGCTCCGGCGGGTCAGGGTCCGGCGGTTCCGGTGGCTCGGGCTCTGGTGGCTCCGGGGGTTCGGGTGCTGACGGCGGAGACCTGCCGTGGACGGGAACCGACAGCACTCTGCCGCTGCTCGGCGGCGGTGCCGGGCTGCTCGCCGTCGGCGGTGCGATGGCCACGGCCGCTCACATGCGCCGTAAGAACGGAGAGGCGGCCGAACCCGTGGCCGCGGAAGGCCCGACCGAGGAGACCGCCGGCGACTGACCCTCGGGGACCGAGACCCGCCGAGGAGTCTGACAGGGATCGAGACAACGCCGGAGCGCCGAGACCACTGTGTGTGCGCAGTGGTCTCGGCGCTCCGGCGTTGTCTCGGCGCTGAAGCGCCTCAGATCGTGGTGGGGCCGTTCTTCGTCTCGAAGCTCACCGACATGATGCCCGGCGTCCCGTGGGGCGCGGACCAGTCGATGTGGATCTCCGGGATCGGTTTGGCATCCTCGGTGCCCAGCCAGTCGCGCAGACGGTCACGATCCCCGGCGATCTGCAGGGTGTCGATGGCGACTTCGCTGTTGGTCTTGTAGGTCGACGGATGCTGGGAGGAATCGGCGGACCACTTGATGAAGAACGGAAGCTGGGGATCGGCGATGAGCCCCTTGACTCCGATCTGCAGCCACCTGAGTTCGAGACCGGACTCCGGTGTGCGGTTGCCGTCGACGGCCTTGCGCTCGAGGCGGGCTTCGACTTCGGCGAGATCATCGACCGAAACGCACCAGCCCATCCAACCGCCGCCGAGCTCGGAACGAGCCCGCACGGCCTGGCCGAACGGTGTGGACAGAGCGGCCGGATGTTCCAAGGCTTCGACGACTTCGAGATAGTGACCGTTCGCGAGGGGGAAGATGAGGTTTCTGGTGCCGAAACGTGGATGCACACCGCCGTCGTAGGGAACCACTCCGAGCTTCGCCGAGATCCGCTCGGCCGTTGCACGGTAGCCGTCAGGTTCACTGGCGTATGACACATGATCGAGTTTCATGACTCGACGATGGCATAACCTGGCTCACACTGCCCCTTAGGGTGACCTAAGAAATCGTGACCGCGGTCACTGTGCACAGACACACGACCGCCCGGATGAGATCATCCGGGCGGTCGAGTCCTGAGAACGACGAGGGCGCAGGCTCAGTGGCCCTCTGCCTTGAAGCGTTCGATCGAGGCGTTGACCTCGGCTTCGGCAGCCTCACGGCCGACCCAGTTCGAACCCTTGACGAACTTGCCGGGCTCGAGATCCTTGTACCGGGTGAAGAAGTGCTCGATCGAGTCGAGGGTGAACTTGTCCACATCCGAGATGTCGGTGTAGGAATCCCAGCGGGGGTCACCGGCGGGCACGGCGAGGACCTTGTCATCGCCGCCGGCTTCGTCCTCCATCTGGAACATGCCGATGGGGCGGACGTCGACGAGCACACCGGGGAACAGGGGCTCGGGCAGCAGCACGAGCACGTCGAGCGGGTCGCCGTCGTTGCCGAGGGTGTCTTCGATGAAGCCGTAGTCGGCGGGGTACTGCATCGAGGTGAAGAGGTAGCGGTCGAGCTTCACCCGACCGGTCTCGTGATCGACCTCGTACTTGTTGCGGGATCCGCGCGGGATCTCGATTGTGGCCAACAGTTCCATAGTGCTCCTTCACGGTTGGGGTGCATCACTAGAATAGATGGTACAAGTCCCCGTCACGTCCACCGACGGCGGCCGGATCGCGGTCGCCGAGGAATGAGAACGCGTTTGAACGACACTCCCGATGAGCCGGAGGTACCGAAGTCGACGGACCCCGAATCCCCACGCGCGGATCGCACGCAGCGGACACGCCGGCGGGGCAAAGCCGCAGGCATCACCGCCGGAGTCCTCGTCCTCCTCCTCGGCGGGTATGTGGCCGTCGACGCCTACGATCTCGTCCCCGACCTGCCCGGTTTCCTCACCACGGATCCGCAGATCGAGGTCCAGACCGTCCCCACTCCGCAGGCGCAGGCGAAGGACGTGCCCGCCCCCGCCTCGGCGGTGGATGACTCCGCCCCCGTGCCGACGACGGTTCCGAAGACGGTCGACGCCATCCTCAAGGATGCGAAGGTCAAGGGATTCGGCCTCGAGGTCCGTGACGGGCTGAGCGATGACGTGCTGTACGCGAAGGACGAGACGACACCGCGCACACCCGCCTCGGTGACGAAGGTGTTCACCGCGGCCGCGGCGCTGAAATCCATCGGCGGGCAGAACCGCCTGGCCACGACGACGAACTTCGACGAGTCCACCGACACCCTGACCCTGACCGGGGGAGGCGATCCGCTGCTCTCGGCGGGAGACTCCGACCCGGCCTCGGTCAACGGGCACGGCGGGCTGCGCACCCTTGCCGAGGACACCGCGGCTGCGCTCAAGGACGACGATGTCACCGAGGTGACGCTGAACCTGGATACGAGCCGCTACACCGGCGAGGACTTCTCTTCCGGGTGGGAGCGGGCGGACATCGCCAAGGGAGTCATCACCCCCATCCAACCGCTGATGATCGATACCGGCTACATCGGGTCGAAGGACCGCGAATGGCGTGCCCGCAGCGAACACCCGGCCGAGGATGCGCGCTCCGCGTTCGCGAAGGAACTGAAGCGGGCCGGCATCGACGTGGGCGAGGGGGACGGCGGCAAGGACGAGGACTCCGCAGGGGAGTCGGGAGGCGACTCGGCAGGCAGCACCGATGGCACTGACGATGCGAACGGCACCGAGCTCGCCCGGGTCGAGTCGGCGACGATCTCCGAGATCGTTGAGTACGCGCTCGTCCACAGCGACAACGTCGTCGCCGAGGTGCTCGGCAACGAAGTCGCCATCGCCGAGGGGCAGGACGGCAGCCTCACCGAAGGGCCGAAGGCGGTGCTCTCCGCACTGGACGAGACCGTCGACCTCGGTCGCACGCACCTCGTGGACACCTCGGGGCTGTCCTATGACAATCGGATCGCCCCGCACGATCTCACCACCGTCCTGCAGGCCTCGGTCGTCGCCGATGATTCCCTCGCCGGCCTCATCAGCTATTTTCCGGTCGGCGGACTCACCGGCACCCTGCACGATCGCTTCCTCGATGAGAAGAACGCCGCGGGTATCGTGCACGCGAAGACCGGCACGCTCTCAACCGTGACCTCCTTGGCCGGAGGCGTGCTCGACGCGGAAGGACGCTATCTCGTGTTCTCCATCCAGATCGACGACGTGGACAAGGACAAGATCCTGGAAGCCAGAAAGACCGTGGACGACATCGTCACCTCCCTCGCGGATTGCGGCTGCCGATGATCGTCGATGAGAAGTTCGCCGCCCGCACCGCCCGTGAGCTCGTCGCCGCGAAGAAGGTTCCCGACCCGGACGACCTCGATGCGCTCGTGACCGGGATGAAGGACAATGCGCTCACCGCGCAGGACCTCGTCCTCGACTCGTTCCTGCTCGAGCCCGACCACGCCGATGCGGTGCGCACCCGGTTGGCCGCCGGAACCGTGCTCGTCCTCGACCAGGTCAGCTGGGTCAAGGCCAATGCTCAGTCGATCAACGGCATGGTCGACGAAGCGGCCCTGCCGGCACCGGTCACCCCGGCCACAGCCAAGGGCGCCGGTGTCGAAGTTGCCGGGGTCCTGTCCCTGCTCTCGACCCGAGTGCTCGGACAGTTCGACCCCTTCGCCGTCGAGACCGGCAGACTGATGTTCGTCGCCCCCGCCGTGCTCATCGCCGAAGAGGCGATGGGCGTGAACCCGCGCGACTTCCGCATGTGGGTGGCCCTCCACGAAGCCACCCACCAGGTCCAGTTCGCGACCGCTCCGTGGCTGCGCGACCACATGCGCACCCTCCTCTCCGGGGTCGTGTCCACCCGGGTGACAATGCCCGGCGTCGGCGGAATCGTCGACCTCTTCGCCACTCTCGGTCGCATCATCAAGGGTGAGGCCAGCCTCGTCGACCTCATCCGCGATGATGAGATGCGTGCCGCCCTCGACGAGGCCACCGCGATCCTCTCCCTCCTCGAAGGTCATGCCGACGTCGTCATGGACGAGGTCGGAGCCGGGGTGATCCCCAGCGTGCGCCGCCTGCGGCGGAAGTTCGAAGCCCGCCGGGACGCAGGACAGGGCGGGTTCCTGTCGAATCTGCTGGGCATGGATCTCAAGCTCGCCCAATACCGCGACGGCGCGAAGTTCGTCCGGGCCGTGCGCCGCGAGGTCGGGCAGACTGGCTTCTCCCGCATCTACGCCGAACCCGCGAACCTGCCGTCGACGAACGAGATCCACCACCCGCAGCTCTGGCTCGACCGTGTCCATGGGTGAACCTCATCCGCCGAGGCGGCCGACCCTCGACCCGGCCAGCGGATCCGTCCGCAACGCCGTGCGGGCAGGGGTGGCCGAGGCGAGGTCCGTGGAATCGGACGCCGCCGGGTCGGATTCGGATGCCGTCCCGGGGGTCATCGTCGCCGTGTCCGGGGGAGCCGATTCGATGGCGCTGCTCCACGCGGTCGCCTTCCTCCACCGGCGCGGCGAGGTCCGCGCCCAGGCCGTGACCGTCGACCACGGACTCCAGACCGGGTCCGCCGAGGTGGCCCGCAGAGTCGTCGCCACCGCCGAATCCTGGGGCATGCCCGCCGAGATCCGCACCGTGACCATCACCGCCGGAGAAGAAGGACTCGAAGCCGCCGCCCGCGATGCCCGCTATGCGGCCCTCGAAGAGGCACGGAACACGGCCGGCGCCGACTGGATCCTCACCGCCCACACCCGCAGCGACCAGGCCGAGACCGTGCTGCTCGGTCTGATGCGCGGTTCGGGCACCCGTTCACTGGCGGGGATGAGCCCGCGCACCGGCCGAGTGCTGCGTCCCCTGCTCGGCCTCGACCGGGCGCAGACCGAATCCGCCTGCTCCGCGCAGGGCATCGAGGTCTGGAACGACCCGATGAACGACGACACCTCCTTCGCCCGCGTCCGCGCCCGGCGACTGCTCGCCGGCCTCGAGAACGACCTCGGTCAGCCGATCATCGCGAACCTCGCCCGCACCGCCGACCTGTGCCGCGCCGACGCCGATTTCCTCGACGCCCACGCCCAGGAGACGGGGGCCGCCTTCCTTCGCGTCGCTTCCGTGCCGGTGGGCGCCTTCACAACCCTCGACGACGCAGTGCTCGGCAGGGTCATCCGCGACTGGCTGCTCTCCCTCGGGGTGCCGGCACAGAACCTCGGCGCCGCACGCGTCGCCGAACTCATGACCCTCATCCGCAGCCGGCGCCGTGGCCGCCTGTCGCTGCCCGGCGACACCGAGGTCGTCATCGACCGCGGTCAGGTCGTGTTCCAAGCAGCTGCCCGCCCGAGGCGATGAGCCGGCCCGCTTTGAAAACGTCGCGGTCTGTCGGGCAGTCCATGATCGCCGAGGTGACCGTGTCGGCTTCGAGGAGAACGAAGTCGGCCGGGGCGCCGGGAGCCAGGCCGAAACTCTCGTCATCGACCAGCTCCGTACCGTCCGGGCGGGCTCCGGCCATCACCCGGGCACCTCCGCGGGAGGCGATGTCGAGGCAGCCTTCGATATCGGCATCACGCCGGAAGCTGTTCGTGAACGCCAGCTGCCAGGTCCGGCGCAGCAGGTCGCCGTCGCCGTAGGGGCTCCAGTAGTCGCGCTGACCGTCCTCACCGAGGCCGAGGGCGATGGAACGCTCAGCGATCAGCGCCTGCGGCAGCGTGCCCTTGGCCGGGGCCACCGTCGTCAGCGACACACCGGCGTCGGCGAGGACATCGAGGATCCGTGCGACCTCGGACTCGGGATTCGTATTCAGCGCAAAGGCATGGGAGACCGTGACCTGCCCGTCCATGCCGGCCGCCCGGGTGCGGGCCGCGATCTCCTCGAGCGAGAACAGTCCCGCCGTGCCTGCCTCGTGGAGGTGGATGTCGATGCCCTTGCCGTGCTTCTCCGCCAGTCCGAAGACGACGTCGAGGTGGGAGACCGGATCCCGGTCATACAGCAGCGGATCGAGTCCGCCGACGAGATCGGCGCCCTCGGACAGCGCCGCATCGAGCAGCTCCCGCACGCCCTGCTCGGCGACGACCCCGGCCTGTGGGAAGGCCACGATCTGGAAGTCGAGGACATCGGCGTGGGCGGTAAGGGCCTCCTTGACTCCGTGGAAGCGCTCAAGCCCGCAGTCGGCATCGACCTGGGCATGTGAACGGATGCGGGTCCCACCCGAAGCGATGATCTTCTCGATCGCAAAGGCAGCCTGAGCGGCGACACCGCGCTCACCGGACCGCCAGTTCTCCCGATCGTTCATGATGTAGCCGTGCAGGGTGCCGTCGGCGGTGTGCGGTCGGAAGGTCTGACCCATCCGATTCGAATCCAGATGGGCATGGACATCGCCGAGGCTGGGCAGCAGGATCCGCCCGGCACCGTCGATGACCTCATGGTCGGCCCCGGTCACCGGAACATCGGTCCCAGAGACCGGATCATGCGCGGCAGGGGAGAAGCCGGAGAACCGGCCCTCGGAGATTTCGACATCGACCGCCGGGGCCTCGGGCACTCTCGGAAACAGTCGGACATTCTTCACAGTCGTCATGGGCTCAGCCTATTCCTCTTCCGCCAAAACGGTATACCATCGGAGGCGGCGTGGGACTGTCGCCGTCCCCGCCGCCGATCGAGAACAAGCGTCTGAAAGGATGTGGCCATGACGACTTCGCCAGAACTCGGGTTCCGCCGGTCGCGCGGACTCGATGTGCTGGCACTGGCCTGCCTCATCCTCATCGCCGCCTCGCTGCGACCGGCCGCCTCATCGCTGGGACCCGTGCTGGCCGAGGTCACCGACGGGTTCGCACTCGCCGAATGGCAGACAGGTCTGCTCACGGCGCTGCCCGGCCTCGTCTTCGCGATCTGCGGCATCATCGCCGTGCCCCTGCTGAAGAGACTCGGGCTGTTTGCGAGCCTGGCGCTCAGCTGCGCCCTCATCGTCCTCGGCGTCGGGCTGCGCGCGGTGGTCGGGGAGTGGACGTTCTTCGCTCTGCTCACCGTCCTCGCGCTGGCCGGAATGTCGATCGGCAACGTCATCCTGCCCGTCTACGTCAAGACCCGGTTCCCGCACCGTCCCACGCTCGGGGCCACGGCCTTCACCGTCTCCCTCGGTCTCGGCTCGATGCTGCCGTCGCTGTTCACCGCCCCCATCGCCGAGGCGTTCGGCAGCTGGCGCTTCGGCCTCGGCTTCTGGCTCGTCATCCCACTGGCAGCTCTCATCACCTGGACCGTCCTGAAGCTGCTGGGTTCGGTTCCCGATCCCGGGCAGAAGCGCACCGAGGACGGTGAGGAGAGGAAGGACGAGCCGCCTCGGCGCCCTGTCTTCGCCTCTCCGAAGGCCCGCTACATGGCGATGTTCTTCGGACTCCAATCGGCCAACGCCTACGTCCAGTTCGGCTGGGTCCCGCAGATCTACCGCGACGCCGGCCTCGACCCGTTCCTCGCCGGGATCATGCTCACCATCGTCACCTTCGGCGGACTGCCCGGCGGATTCCTCGCCCCGCAGATCATCGTCCGCAGCATCGCCCCACGTGCGTTCCTCGTCTCCTTCGCCGCCAGCGCCGTCGCCGGCTATTTCGGCCTGCTGCTGGCTCCCGATACGCTGCCCGCACTGTGGGCGGTCTTCCTCGCCTACGGGGGATTCGCGTTCCCCGCCGCGCTCGCCCTCATCACCTCCCGTACCAGGAGCGTGTCCGTCACGGCCACCACCTCGGCGTTCGTGCAGTCCACCGGCTACGTCCTCGCCGCTGTCGGTCCCCTGGCCGTCGGTGGTCTGCTCGGCTTCAGCGGAGGCTGGAGTGTGCCGCTGATGTTCATGGTCGCAGTCTCCGCTCTCATGGGAATCACCGGCTGGGCCTCGGCGGGACCCGGCAGCGTCGACGACGAACTCGAACCACACGGCGACCCCGGTGGCACCGGGAGGAGAAACTGACCCATAATGGAATCTCCAGGCCCCCATCTGAGGAGAATCGACACTCGTGGACATCAACGATCTCGGCAATGACATCGACAAGGTACTCGTCTCGGAAGAGCAGATAGCCGCACGACTCGTTGAACTGGCAGCCGCCATCGATGAAGACTACAAAGACAAAGACATCCTCTTGGTCGGTGTGCTCAAAGGCGCCGTCATGGTCATGGCCGACCTCGCCCGGGCCCTGCACTCACCGGTGACGATGGACTGGATGGCCGTGTCCTCCTACGGATCGGGAACGAAGTCATCGGGCGTCGTGCGCATCCTCAAGGACCTCGACACCGACCTCACCGACCGGCACGTCCTCATCGTCGAGGACATCATCGACTCCGGCCTGACCCTGTCCTGGCTGGTCCAGAACCTGCGCACCCGCGGTGCCGCGACCGTCGAGATCTGCACGATGCTGCGCAAGCCCGAGGCCGTCAAGGTCGACATCGACGTCAAGTACGTCGGCTTCGACGTGCCCAACGAATTCGTCATCGGCTACGGCCTCGACTATGCCGAGAAATACCGCAACGTGCCCTTCGTGGCGACCCTGGCTCAGCACGTCTACAGCTGAGCCCGTTTTACGCTCGCGGCGAACCGGACTGCCTTCTGGGGCAGGCGGCGGAATAGATCCGCCCGGATTCGGGCTGTGCTGGTGCGAAGTACTAGGCTGTGGGGGATGTTCCCAGGCAGCCTCGGTAACCTGAAACGGTTGCCCACATCTTTTTCCTGAGAGGACTTATGGCCGAGTCGAAGAAACGTCGCCCGCTGCTCAACAAGGCGACGAGGGGCCCATTGGTCTGGATCGTCATGGCGCTGCTCGTGGTGTCGATCGGCGCTCTGCTCTTCAGTCAGACCGGTTTCAGCCAGATCGACACCGAACAGGGTCTGAAGCTGCTGGGAGACGACAAGGTCGAACAGGCGAAGATCGTCGACAAAGATCAGCGCGTCGACCTCACACTCAAGGACGACTACAAGGTCGACGGCAAGGACTTCGGCAAGAAGGTTCAGTTCTTCTACATCGAACAGCGCGGCGATCAGGTCGTCAAGGCTGTCGACTCCGCGAAGCCGGACAAGGGCTTCACCGATGAGGTGCCCAAACAGTCGTGGCTGATGTCGCTGCTGGGTACCCTCATCCCGTTCGTCATCATCTTCATCGTCTTCTGGTTCCTCATCTCCCAGATGTCGGGCGGGAAGATGATGAGCTTCGGCAAATCGAAGGCCAAGCTCGTCAACAAGGAGAACCCGGACGTCACGTTCAAGGACGTCGCCGGTGTGGACGAGGCCCTCGAGGAGCTCGAAGAGATCAAGGAGTTCCTCGCCGAACCTGAGAAGTTCAAGGCCGTCGGTGCGAAGATCCCCAAGGGCGTGCTCCTCTACGGCCAGCCCGGCACCGGTAAGACCCTGCTGGCGAAGGCCGTGGCCGGTGAGGCCGGAGTGCCGTTCTATTCGATCTCCGGCTCCGACTTCGTCGAGATGTACGTCGGCGTCGGCGCCTCGCGCGTCCGTGACCTCTTCGAACAGGCGAAGTCGAACGCCCCGTGCATCATCTTCATCGATGAGATCGACGCCGTCGGCCGCCAGCGCGGCGCCGGCATGGGCGGCGGACACGATGAGCGCGAACAGACGCTCAACCAGCTGCTCGTCGAGATGGACGGCTTCGACGTCAAGACCAACGTCATCCTCATCGCCGCGACGAACCGCCCCGACGTCCTCGACCCGGCCCTGCTGCGTCCCGGCCGCTTCGACCGACAGATCCCCGTCGAAGCCCCGGACATGAAGGGCCGCAAGCACATCCTCGAGGTCCACGCCGCCGACAAGCCGCTGGCCGACGAGGTCGACCTGGGCCAGGTGGCCAAGCGCACTCCCGGCTTCTCCGGTGCGGACCTCGCCAACGTCCTCAATGAGGCGGCCCTGCTCACCGCCCGTGAAGGCGCGAAGGTCATCGACAACCGGATCCTCGACGAAGCCATCGACCGCGTCATCGCCGGCCCGCAGAAGCGGACCCGTCTGATGAATGACAAGGAACGCCTCGTCACCGCCTACCACGAGGGCGGACACGCGCTGGTGGCTGCGGCTATGAACCAGACCGACCCGGTCACGAAGGTGACGATCCTCCCACGCGGTCGGGCACTGGGCTATACCATGGTGCTGCCGAGCGAGGACAAGTACTCCACCACCCGCAATGAGCTGCTCGACCAACTCGCCTACGCGATGGGAGGACGCGTCGCCGAGGAGATCGTCTTCCACGATCCGACGACGGGCGCCAGCAACGACATCGAGAAGGCGACGAACATCGCCCGGAAGATGGTCACCCAGTACGGCATGAGCGAGAAGCTGGGCATGGTCAAGATCGGCGACGACCAGTCCGAGCCCTTCGCCGGACGCGGCTACGGCGGCGGCGACGAATACGGCGACTCGACCCTGTCCTCGATCGACGTCGAGGTCCGCGGACTCATCGACTCCGCCCACGCCGACGCCTACTGGGCGCTGACCCACAACCGCGAGGTCCTCGACGACCTCGCCTACCAGCTGCTCGAACGGGAGACGCTCGACCAGGCGGCCCTCGACGCGATCTTCGCCTCGGTCGTCAAACGCCCCGTCCGCGACGTGTGGCTGGCTCATGACGACCGACCCGTGTCCGAACGCGGCCCCATCGATCCGCCGGCCCCGCAGAACGGCCGGACCACAGGTGAGGGCTCGACCGACGCCGAGGTGGACACCACCGACATTCCCGGAGCCGGGCCCTCGGGTGTGAGCGGACCGAACGTGCCGCAGAATCCGCCGGGACCGCAGAACCCGAACGACGACAGAGGGAACAGCATCTGATGGCCGACATCGAAGGGGCGGCCGCCGGTCTCGGTGCGCCCCCGGCAGGGCACGAGAACAAGGTCGACCAGGACCGCATCGCCGCTGCCGTGCGTGAGATCCTCATCGCCGTCGGTGAGGACCCCGACCGCGAAGGACTCGTCGAGACCCCCGGGCGGGTCGCTCGGGCCTATGAGGAGATCTTCGCCGGACTCCATCGCGAACCCTCAGAGGTCCTCGGCGTCACCTTCGACATCAGCCACGAAGAGCTCGTCCTCGTCCGCGACATCGACCTGTACTCGACGTGCGAGCACCATCTCGTTCCCTTCCACGGCGTCGCCCACATCGGCTACATCCCGAGCAAGCAGGGCAAGGTCACAGGCCTGTCGAAGCTCGCACGCCTCGTCGAGATCTACGCTCGCCGTCCGCAGGTCCAAGAGCGCCTGACCTCGCAGATCGCCGACGCCCTCGTCGAACACCTCGAACCGCAGGGCGTCATCGTCGTCGTCGAAGCCGAACACCTGTGCATGACGATGCGCGGAGTCCGCAAGCCCGGAGCCTCGACGATCACCTCGGCCGTGCGCGGGCAGCTGCGCGAAAGCGCCTCCCGAGCCGAAGCGATGAGTCTGATCCTCGGCCGCTAGAGACTCGGCCGTGAGAGAACCGACGATGGACATGTCTGCGAAGCAGGAGGCGACGATGCGCAATCCCGGACGACGCGAGAGCACGAAGATCATGGGCGTCCTCAACGTCACCCCCGACTCGTTCTCCGACGGAGGACTCTGGTTCGACCATGGCAGGGCCATCGCCCACGGGCTCGAACTCATGGCCGCCGGCGCCGACATCATCGACGTCGGAGGAGAGTCGACGAGGCCGGGCTCCGTGCGCGTCGACGAAGACGAAGAGCTGCGCCGCGTCATCCCCGTCGTCCGTGAACTCGCCTCCGCCGGTGCTGTGATAAGCGTCGACACGATGCGCTCCCGTGTCGCTCGGGACTCCCTGGCCGCCGGCGCCCACATCATCAACGATGTCTCCGCCGGTCAGTCCGACCCCACCATGCTCGCGCTCGCCGCGGAGTCCGCGGCACCCATCGTGCTCATGCACTGGCGCGGCCACCTCGACCAGGCAGCGGCGACTTTCCACTACGACGACGTCGTCGCCGAGGTGATCGACGAGCTGCGCACACGCATCGACGAAGCCATCGAGGTCGGGGTCGATCCTGCGAACATCATCGTCGACCCCGGGCTCGGATTCTCGAAGAACGCCGAACACAACTGGCAGATCCTCGCCGCCCTCGATGCGTTCTCCGCCCTCGACCACCGACTGCTCGTCGCCGCCAGCCGCAAACGCTTCATCTCCAGCCTCATCAGCCCCGAGGACCCGAAGCTCGCCGAACAGGCGGCCAAGGACCAGGCGACGGCCACGATCTCGGCCATCTCCGCACAAGCCGGAGCCTGGGCCGTCCGCGTCCACGATCCGGCCACCTCGGCGATCGCCTGCCGAGTCGTCGATGCCGTCGCCGACCACGACCCGGTGCACGTCGGGACGGACGACCTGGCCCGGACCGAGGGCTCTGCCCAGTCGACGAAGGGCGGGGGAGCGGTATGAGCGAGAGTGCGACAGGCACAGCCCCCGACCGGATCGAACTGCGCGGACTGCGCGTCCACGGCAACCACGGCGTCTTCGAATTCGAGAAGCGCGAGGGGCAGGACTTCGTCATCGACGTCACCCTGCACACCTCTGTGGCCCGGGCTGCGGCCACCGACGATCTCACCGAGACCATCCACTACGGCGAACTCGCCGAGGGCGTCGCCGGAATCGTCGAGAACACCACCTTCGACCTCATCGAGACCCTGGCCGAGACCATCGCCGACCACTGCCTGAGCCTGTGCGAGCACGTCGAGGTCGTCGTCCACAAGCCCTCCGCGCCGATCCAACGCACCTTCAACGACGTCAGAGTCAGCGTCGAACGCCGCCGCACCTCGGCCGCGAGCGGATCAGCCGGGTCGGCCGCACGCACCGAGGCCCACCTCAACCTCGGGGCCAACCTCGGCGACGCCCGTGACACCCTCGACCAGGCCGTCGAGGCGCTCGAGCGGCACCCGGAGATCAGCGTGGAGAAGCGCTCCTCGCTCTACCGGACGGCACCCTGGGGTGGGGTCGAGCAGAACGACTTCCTCAACCTCGGTCTCATCGTCACCACCACCCTCACCGCCGCCGAACTGTTGGCGGTCGCCCAAGGCATCGAAGTCGCCTTCGGGCGCACCCGGGAGCTGCGCTGGGGCCCGCGCACACTCGACATCGACCTCATCTGCTTCGGCACCGGCGACGACGAACTGGTCAGCGACACCGAGCGTCTGACACTGCCGCACCCGCGCGCCCATGAACGCGCCTTCGTGCTCGCCCCCTGGGCCGAGCTCGACGGCGACGTGACCGTGCTGACCCCGCAGGGCAGACGCCCGATCGGCGAGCTGCTCCACGACCTCGACGACCAAGAAATCAGCCGGATCACCTGACCGAGACCGACCGCGATCTGAGAGACTGGATTCCATGCAGAGAACCTCCTCGTCCACCCTCGCCGTCTGGGCCGTGATCGGCACGGTGCTCGCGGTCGTGGTCGACGTGGTGCTCGAAAGCCAGGGCTTCGCCCTGTCCGGCCTGCCGTGGTTCGCGATCATCGGCATGCTCGTCCTCGCCGCCGTCCTGCTCGTCCTCGGATGGCCGATCAAGAAGTGGAACGACGGAGACCGGACCAAGGAGATCGACCCGCTCCAAGCCGCTCGGGTCGCCGTCATGGCCAAGGCCAGCGCCCTGACTGGAGCGGGCCTGGCCGGCTGGTACCTCGGCAACGCCGGCTACTACTTCCTGTCGGCGCCGGGCATCCGCAACGATCTCGCGGCAGGTATGCTTGTCGCGATGATCTCGGCCGCGGCACTTATGATCGTCGGCATCATCGTCGAGGGATTCTGCGAGATCCCGCCCCAAGACCCGCCTGGAGCTGAAACCGCATGAACCGTGACCTCTCGTTCTCCATCGGAGCAGATGTGCCCTTCAACCGGGTGAGTCCGAAGTACGGACTCAAAGAAGTCCTCGCCTCGCTGACCCTGCTCATCCCGATGCTCATCGTCGCCCTGGTCTTCGCGATCATCTACACCGCCGATGTGCCGTGGCTCCATGCCATCTGGGCGGCCGTCCTCGTCTACGGGATCATCTCCACCATCGTCATCCTCCGCCAGGCGCGGGCCATCGGCTACGCCGAACGCGAGGACGATCTGCTCGTGCGCCGCGGCATCATGTTCCACAGAGCCACGGTCGTGCCCTACGGGCGTCTGCAGTTCGTCGATGTCGACGCCGGCCCCATCGACCGCATGTTCGGCCTGGCCACCGTCAAACTCCACACCGCCTCGGCGGCGACCGATGCGACGATCCCCGGACTGCCCCGGGCTGAGGCCGATCGGCTGCGCGACAGTCTCGCCGGGCTCGGCCAAGCCAACCTGGCGGGACTGTGACGATGAGCGAGGAACCGATCACCGGACCCGAGCCGGCGCACGACCCCACCGGTCAGGCGGGTACCGATCCCACCCTCGCCGAGGCTCTCCACGGTGCCGCCGCCCCCGAGGTATGGCACCGCGTCCACCCCCTGACCCCGATCCTCGAGAGCCTCGCGGTCCTCGTCGGTATTGTCATCGCCGCCGCGTACGGCCTGCAGAACTTCTTCCAGTCGGCCGTCGAGGACCTCGCCTCCGGCAAGTCCGTCGACCTCACCTTCGCCGGATGGCTGCGCTCTCATCCAGTCGTGATCCTCGCGGTCGTCGGCGGGATCATCCTCGTGCTCCTGCTCGTCGCGTTCTTCAGCTGGTTGGCGTGGAGGGTGATGGGCTACCGCGTCGACACCGAATCCATCTACTACCGTCGCGGACTCATCTCGAAGAAGCTACGCAAGGCACGTCTCGACCGTGTGCAGTCGATCGACCTGCAGCAGAAGCTGCTGCCCCGGGTGCTGGGCATGGCCGAACTCGTCTTCGACGTCGCCGGCGGCACGGACTCGAACATCTCGCTCAAGTACCTCTCGAAGCGGAGAGCCGAAGAGCTGCGCGACGAACTGCTCACCGCAGTGCGCGCGAAGAAGCAGAAGTCCGCCGAGGCGGGCCCCGCCACAGGTGCGCACCCGCCCCTTCCCGATAACGGGGAGATGGATACCCGTGGCGAGCAGTCCGGTGAGACGGCGGCTGCGTCCGGAGAGGCGGGCCCCGCGCCGACGGGGTCAGCGGCGGATTCCTCCGCAGGCGGTCGAAGCACCGAGCAGGGGATTCCCGAACGCAGCGGCGACAGCATCGGCGTGCGTCTGGGCAAACGCCTCGGATCCATGGCCGATGACTTCTCCCACGAAGCCGAAGGCAGCCTCAACGAACTGCTCGCCCCCTACAACCTCTCGGCGAACGTCGGTAAGGAGGGCGAGATCATCCGCGTACCCGTCCACCGGGTCGTCGCCTCATCCCTGCTCAAGACCGAGACCCTCATCTCCGCCGTCATCGTCGTCATCCTCATCGCCATGGCCGTCGTCTTCCTGGTGCTGGGGATCCGCGAGGCCTTCATTCCGATCCTGGTCGGTGCCCTTCCCGGCGTCTTCGCCACCTTCTCGGTGTTCAAGAAGAATCTCGACAATGCCAACTTCGTCGTCCGCCTCGGTGAGAACGGACTCGCCGTCAATCACGGGCTCTTTGCGACCTCGCGGAAGGTCATCCCACTCGATCGGATCCAAGCCGTATGCCTCCATCAGCCGCTGCTGTGGCGGTGGTCCGGATGGTGGCAGGCCGAATACAACATCGCCAGTGCCGGTGGGAAGAACGACTCGAACCTGCTGCTGCCGGTCGGCAGCGTCGATCAGGCGCTGCTCATGGTCGGTCTCGCGCTGCCCGACCCCCAGCTGCCTGAGGGAGTCAGCGCGGACACCCTGGTGCGCTCGGCGATGTACGACCGGAAATCCGAGGACCCTCGGGCCGAGGTGGCCGAGGCGCTCTTCCACCCGCAGCCGCGATCCTCTCGGTTCATCGATCCGCTGGTGTGGAAGCGTCGGGCCTACGCACTCACCGAGTCGATGCTCGTCCTCCGCCTCGGCGCTCTGGGCCGCCGCGTCGACTTCGTGCCTCATGTGCGGGTGCAGTCCCTGCACTACCGGCAGGGACCGCTGATGCGCGCGCTCGGACTCGGCACCGTCGCCGTGCACTCGACGGCCGGCCCGATCGACCCGCGCGTAACCCACCAGAGCGAGGCCGAGGCAAAACGGTTCTTCAACGAGCACGCCGAACGGACACGACTGGCCAGGCAGAGCTATGACGACGAGGCCCGCATCGCCAGGGAAGGACGAGGATGAGTCAGGACGAGGCGCCCAGGCTGGGCATCGGCATCATCGGCTGCGGTCGAGTCGGAGCGAGCATCGGAGCGGCCTGGCGGCAGTCCGGGCACGCGATCATCGGAGTCAGCGCCACCTCGGCGGCCAGTCGCGAACGCGCCGCGGATATGCTGCCCGGCGTGCCGATCCTCGATCCCGACGACATCACCGAACGCGCCGAACTCGTGCTCCTCGCCGTTCCGGATGATGAGATCGCGCCCCTGGTCACAGGTCTGGCGAATCTCGGCCGAATCCATTCCGGGCAGATCCTCGTCCACTGCTCGGGCCGGTACGGAACGGATGTGCTCGAAGCCGGGACCCGCCTCGGCGCTCTGCCCATCGCTCTGCACCCGTCGCTGACGTTCACGGGCACCGACGTCGACCTCAACCGGCTGCGACAGGCGACGATCGCCGTCACGGCGCCCGCGCCGATCCGACCGGTCGGGGAAGCGCTTGTGGTCGAGCTCGGTGCCGAACCGATCGAAATCGCCGAAGCCGACCGCCCGCTCTACCACGCGGCCATCACCCACGCGTCGAACCATTCGATCACGATCATCGCCGAAGCCATGGAGATGCTCGCCGAGGCGGGGGTCGAGGATCCGTCCCACGTCCTCAACGCCCTCATCGAGGCAAGCACCGCGAACACCCTGCAGAACGGGGCGAAAGCGCTGACAGGACCCGTCAGCCGCGGTGACGTCGGCACGGTCGAGGCGCACCTGGCGGCGCTGAGCGAATACAGTCTGAACCGGTCGAATCCCGCGGCGCGCAACAGCTACATCGCGCTGGCACGGTCGACGACGGCGAAGGCGCTGGCGATGGGACGCATCACCGAGGCGGCCGCGCAGGAGATCCTCGGCGTCCTCGACGTGTGAGCGAGGGCATCCGAATTCCCCCTCGCAGCGGGTGCACGGTAGCCTTGAACCATGGCGAATACCGAGTCGAAGACCACTGAGAACGCAGACCTTTCACCCGAACATCTCGATCCGGAGCAGATCCGGATCCGGAAGGAAAAGCGGCAGCGTCTCCTCGACGACGGCACCGAAGCCTACCCCGTCGAGGTTCCGCGCACCCATACCCTGACCGAGGTCCACGCCGTCCACGACGGGCTCGAAGCCGGAGACGAGACCGAGGACATCGTCGGCGTCGTCGGCCGCGTCGTCTTCGTCCGCACCACCGGCAAGCTGTGCTTCGTCACCCTCCAGTCCGGCGACGGCACCCGCCTGCAGGGCATGCTCTCGCTGCGCGAGGTCGGCCAGGAACGACTCGACGAGTTCAAGACCGATGTCGACCTCGGTGACTTCCTGTTCCTGCACGGACGCGTCATCAAGTCCAAGCGCGGTGAGCTCTCGGTGCTCGCCGACTCCTGGACCCTGGCGTCGAAGGCACTGCGTCCGCTGCCGGGCCTGCACACCGAACTCGCTGAGGACACCCGCGTGCGCCAGCGCTACCTCGACCTCATCACCCGCGAACAGGCACGCGAGACGATGCTCACCCGCGCGAAGGTGATGTCTTCGCTGCGCCAGACCTTCGCCGAACAGGACTTCGTCGAGATCGAGACACCGATGCTGCAGACCATGCACGGCGGCGCATCGGCACGTCCGTTCAAGACGCACATGAATGCCTACGACATCGACATGTACCTGCGCATTGCGCCCGAGCTGTTCCTCAAGCGGGCCATCGTCGGCGGCATCGAGAACGTCTTCGAGATCAACCGCAACTTCCGCAATGAAGGCGCCGACTCCACACATTCCCCGGAGTTCGCGATGCTCGAGGCCTACCAGTCCTACGGCGACTACCATTCGATCGCGGAACTGACCAAGACCCTGATCCAGAACGCGGCGCAGAACGCCACCGGTTCGCTCGTCGTCACCCTCGACGACGGCACGGAGTACGACTTCGGCGGCGACTGGGCGGTCGTGAGCATGTACGAATCGCTGTCACAGGAGTCCGGAGTCGAAGTCACCCCGGAAACCGGTCTCGACGTGCTGGACAAGATCGCTGCGGATCACGGCGTCGACCTGTCCGGAGTCTTCCGCTCGCACGGCAAGTACGTCGAAGAGCTGTGGGAGCACTTCTACCAGGACAGGCTGTGGGAACCGACCTTCGTCACCGACTTCCCCGTCGACACCTCACCGCTGGTGCGAGAGCACCGGGAGAAGAAGGGCGTCGTCGAGAAGTGGGACCTCTACGTGCGCGGCTTCGAACTGGCCACCGGCTATTCCGAGCTCGTCGACCCGGTCATCCAGCGCCAGCGCTTCGAAGCGCAGGCCGCCGACGCCGCCCGCGGCGACGACGAAGCCATGGGCCTCGACGAGGACTTCCTCATGGCGATGGAGCACGGAATGCCGCCGACCGGAGGCATGGGCATGGGCCTCGACCGCCTGCTCATGGCTCTGACGGGCCTGGGGATCCGCGAAACCATTCTCTTCCCCTTCACGAAGCCCTTGGCGGCTTCACACGAGGACACAGCCGAGGAGGGCTGACAGCAATGATGGAAATCCTCAAAGCGCTGCTTCCCTCGATCTGCGTGGGACTGCTGTTCTGGTACGTGTTTAGGAACATCCTGCGTGCCGATCGCAATGAACGCGAGCAGGTCGATAAATACTATTCGGAGATTGACGCTAACGAAGTGGACAATAATTCGGAATCAGATGTTAGGATGAATGCGACAAAAACCTCTGATTACGAAAAGAGTGAACATGGCAAGGGAAATGCGCCTCGTTCTCACGGATGATTTCGACGGAACGGAAGCGGCAGAAACCGTTCGCTTCAGCCTGGACCAAGCAACCTACGAACTCGAGCTCTCAACAGAGAATGCCGATAAGCTTCGTGAAACATTCGCCCCATTCATCGCCAAAGCACGTCGCGTAGCCAACACCGGCGGTCGCTCCCGTCGCGGCGGCTCGGCCGGCCCCAAGCGGGACACCGCCAAGATCCGCGAATGGGCGCAGAACAACGGTTACCAGCTCGGTGACCGTGGCCGCATTCCCCTTGAGATCGTCGAGGCCTACGAGGCAGCCGAGAAATAAAGGGCCCGGCTCACAGCCGCGAACTCCGAACACAGTCCTGAGGGACCAGCGAATTCCACCGCTGGTCCCTCAGGACTTTTCGCATCACTGAGGTCCGCTCTGTTCACTCGGGCCTTTTCGGATCGAGATCACGAGCAATTCGCGGACTCAACGGCGATCGCGGTGAACGCAACTGAGATGTCTCAAACTCAGACATCTGTCAGGAATTATGGGGCTGAAAGACATGTCGGCTCGCGGTCTGTCAAATGCGCTGGCGAATTCCGCGACGAATCAAGGGAGCCTGTGGTCGCTGAGGCGTGTGGATATCCAGGTGAAGAGGTTATGAGTGTGGATTGAGCTGAGCCCTCGCCGCAGCCAGATGCTCTGGTTCCCGGGTGTGGAGTGCGAAGAGTCCCAATTCGACGGGAGTGGCCGCGTAGAGTTCGTCGCAATGTTCGGCGAACCTCGGCCAGACATGTCCGCCTGCTTCGACATACCGGGCGAGCGTCGTCTCGAATGCTGCGGCCGAAACACTGGCACGGTGGAACATGAAGTCCCTGGCGGGATCGCCGATCGACGCTGTCGTCCAGTCGAGGACGCCCCGGGTGATCGGTCCGTCCATGAGCTGATGAGCCGGATACACCTCGCCGTGAGTCACGGTCGAGAACGTCGGCCAATAGGAGTCGTCGTCGAGCCATGCGGACCAGCGCCGACGCAGGTTCGATGCCACTGCGAACTCAGTGACGACTCGATCGATGTCGTCACGTTTGCGCTGCCGCACCTCGGCGGGGGAGAGGTCCGGGATCCCCGAGGGGCGGACGAGCACGGGATCGACGGTGTGCAACTCGGCGAGTATGCCGGCGAGGGACTCGGCGTACGCAGGGGACTCGACGTCGAAATGCCAGTGCGGCTGTCCGCGATCGTCGATCGTCAACCCGGGAGACCCCGGCAGAAGCGGGTAGGCGATGAGTTGCTCAGAATGCACCTGCCAATCCGGAACCGCAATGCTCAGATGCGGCCTGATGCTCTTGAGGAAACGTCCTTCCACTGCGGCGCGGGCGACGACATCCGGGCGTCGAGGTATTCGGAGCACCCAGCGGCTGCCGTCGACCGCTTCGCCGATGGCGACCTGGAAGTCGAGACCGAGTTCGTTGACTGCGATGGTCTCGGAAACGATGTCCAAGCCGTGGTCGAGCGCCAGCTCTCGGATCGTCGAACGGTCGACGGACATGGAATCGGCCTTTCTGCCCAAACAGAGTGTCCCTCGAGTCTAGGGAATTTCGCCCACAGCCAAACGGTTTCGGCTCATGGCGAAACGTGCAATAGAACCGCGCCGATGGTCGTTAGGCTCAGAAGAATCAGAAGACCGAGGAGGATGAATATGTTCGAGCGGTTCACCGACCGAGCACGACGCGTTGTGGTGCTCGCGCAGGAAGAAGCGAAACTTCTCAAACACAACTACATCGGAACCGAGCACATTCTGCTCGGCCTCATCCATGAGGGTGAGGGCCTGGCCGCGAAGGCCCTCGAGGGCATGGACATCTCCCTCGAGCAGGTGCGGGACCAGGTCCAGGAGATCATCGGTCAGGGACAGCAGGCACCCAGCGGACACATCCCCTTCACGCCGCGGGCGAAGAAGGTCCTCGAACTCAGCCTGCGTGAGGCACTGCAGCTGGGACACAGCTACATCGGCACCGAGCACATCCTGCTCGGCCTCATCCGTGAGGGCGAGGGAGTCGCGGCTCAGGTGCTCGTGAAGCTCGGCGCCGACCTCGGACGGGTCCGCCAGGAAGTCATCAAGCTGCTGTCGGGCTACCAGGGCAAGGAACCTGTTTCGGCCGGCGGCCGCGAAGAGGGCGCCCCGTCGGGTTCGCTTGTGCTCGACCAGTTCGGCACCAACCTCACCGCGGCCGCCCGCGAGGCGAAGCTCGACCCGGTCATCGGGCGTCATGAGCAGATGCAGCGCGTGATGCAGATCCTCTCGCGCCGGACCAAGAACAACCCTGTGCTCATCGGTGAACCCGGTGTCGGCAAGACCGCTGTGGTCGAGGGGCTGGCCCAGGCTATCGTCAACGGCGATGTGCCCGAGATCCTCACGGACAAGCAGCTCTACACCCTTGACCTCGGTTCGCTGGTCGCCGGCTCGCGCTACCGCGGTGATTTCGAGGAGCGCCTGAAGAAGGTACTCAAGGAGATCCGCACCCGCGGCGACATCATCCTCTTCATCGACGAGATCCACACCTTGGTGGGAGCCGGTGCCGCCGAAGGCGCAATCGATGCCGCATCGATCCTCAAGCCGATGCTGGCTCGCGGAGAGCTGCAGACCATCGGTGCGACCACTCTCGACGAGTACCGCAAGCACATCGAGAAGGATGCCGCCCTCGAGCGTCGTTTCCAGCCCATTCAGGTTCCCGAACCGTCGCTGGCGCATTCGATCGAGATCCTCAAGGGTCTGCGCGACAAGTACGAAGCGCACCACAAGGTCACCGTCACCGACGGTGCCCTCGCAGCCGCGGTGAACATGTCCGATCGCTACATCAACGACCGGTACCTGCCGGACAAGGCGATCGACCTCATCGACGAAGCGGGTGCGAAGCTGCGCATCTCTCGTCTGTCCGTGCCTCAGGAAGTGCGCGACCTGGAGGAGAAGATCCTCGAGGCCCGGCACCGCAAGGAGGCCGCGATCGACGCTCAGGACTTCGAGCTCGCTGCGTCTGAGCGCGATTCCGAGATGAAGCTGGTCAAGGAGAAGGAAGAGCAGACCGAGGCCTGGCGCAAGTCCGGCACCGACACCTCGAAGGTCGTCGACGCCGATCTCATCGCCGAGGTGCTCGCCTCTGCCACCGGCATTCCGATCTTCAAGCTCACCGAGGAAGAGTCCTCGCGCCTGCTGCGGATGGAAGACGAGCTGCACAAGCGCGTCATCGGGCAGAACGATGCGGTCAAGTCGATCTCGCGGGCGATCCGTCGCACCCGAGCCGGCCTGAAGGACCCGAAGCGCCCCTCCGGTTCGTTCATCTTCGCCGGTCCCACCGGTGTCGGCAAGACCGAGCTGGCCAAGGCCCTGGCCGAGTTCCTCTTCGGTGACGAGGACTCGCTCATCAGCCTCGACATGTCGGAGTACTCCGAGAAGCACACCGTTTCGCGACTGTTCGGTTCGCCTCCGGGATACGTCGGTTACGAAGAGGGCGGTCAGCTCACGGAGAAGGTGCGTCGCAAGCCGTTCTCCGTCGTCCTCTTCGACGAGGTGGAGAAGGCCCACTCGGACATCTTCAACTCGCTGCTGCAGATCCTCGAAGACGGTCGTCTCACCGACTCCCAGGGTCGTGAGGTCGACTTCAAGAACACGATCATCATCATGACGACCAACCTCGGTACGCGTGATGTCTCGAGCGGACTCCAGCTCGGCTTCCAGGTCGAGGGCGATACGAAGACGAACTACGACCGGATGAAACAGCGGGTCAACGAAGAGCTCAAGCAGCACTTCCGCCCCGAGTTCCTCAACCGTGTCGATGACACGATCGTGTTCCCGCAGCTGAGCAAGGAAGAGATCATCAAGATCGTCGATCTCTTCCTCGAGCGCCTCGACACCCGACTTGCCGATCAGGGCATGAAGGTCGAGGTCTCGGACGAGGCGAAGACCCTGCTCGCCGAGCGCGGCTACGATCCCGTGCTGGGTGCCCGGCCGCTGCGTCGGACCATCCAGCTCGAGATCGAGGACACCCTGTCCGAGAAGATCCTGTTCAAGGAGATCGGTCGCGGGCAGACCATCAAGGTCGACGTCAAGGGCGAAGGCAAGGACGCAGAGTTCACCTTCGAAGGCGCCGAGACCGAGAGCCTCAAGCCCGAAGACGATGAGGCCGGCGAGCTCGCCGGTGCGGGTTCGGCAAGCTCCGGCGGGTCGTCGGAGACCTCCGCCTGATCGACTGAGTCGAAAAGCGCCCGGGGAGACGGCAGAAGCCGTCTCCCCGGGCGCTTTTCGTGTGCGTGGCAGACGATGGTGTTGAATGAGGACATGAGCTCTTCAGACGCCGGCTTCGACCACGAACAGATCTCCGCGGACCATCATCACAAGCATGAGCTCCCTGGCGGTCTGTACCTGCGTCGCGCTCGGACCAGCGACGTCAAAGGCATCGAAGCACTGGTGGCTCCGTTGGCAGCCGAACGGATCCTGTTGGCCAAGGACACAGTGACCTACTTCGAATCGCTGCAGGAGTTCTGGCTGGTCGTCGATCCTCAGCCCGACGGGTCCGAGGTTCTGGCCGGATGCGGAGCCCTGCACATCATCTGGTCCGACCTCGCCGAGGCGCGCACGGTGGCGACCTCACCCGACTATCGGGGCAGGGGAGTGGGCAAGGCGATCATCCGCCAGCTGCTCACCGATGCTCGCGAGATCGGCGTCGACCGGGTGTTCTGCCTGACGTTCGAAACCGGGTTCTTCGGCTCTCTCGGTTTCGAGCCGATCAAAGGCATACCCGTGTCTCCCGAGGTCTACGTCGAACTCCTCCATTCCACCGACGAAGGTGTGGCGGAGTTCCTCGACCTGGCACGGGTCAAGCCGAACACCCTGGGCAACTCGCGGATGATCAGATACCTCTGACCTCAGCGGGAGGGCAGTCTCAGGCCGTGCCCGTTCCTCTGTGCCAGACCGTCGGTGACGAGGTCGCCGATGAGTCGGGAGATCCTCTCCGCGTCGGTGCTCAGCTCGCGCACTCGGGCCAGCGCGGCCGCGGTCGGCTCATTGAGAGCATCGAAGAGATCGGGGTCGAGTGCGGTCACTGAGGTCGTGAACAGATCGATGTCGATGCCCGGCTGCTCCGCCCCGGCGGCGTGACCGGTCTTGAGCACATCCATGATCGCTCCGCGCAGCTGTCGATCCGTGCCCGCCCACTTCTGAGTCTTCGGCTTCGTCGCCGAGGCTGGCCTGCCCAGTTGGTACCAGGTGCAGAGGTCCTGCAGCGGGCAGGCTGCGCAGTCGGGTTTGCGGGCCGTGCACACGAGAGCGCCGAATTCCATCACCCCGGCGTTCCACTGCACGTGATCGTGTTCGGGGACGAATCCGGAAGCCCAGACGGTCTCCTTCCGGCTCGGTGAGGTGGCGGGGCGTTCCCGCCCGGCGAAGAGGCGGATGAGCACGCGTCGGACGTTCGTGTCCAGAACGGTCGTCTTACGACCGTGGGCGAAGGAGGCGACGGCGGCTGCCGTGTAGGAACCGATCCCCGGCAGCCCTTCGAGCTCCTCGGCGGTGTCGGGAACGGTATTGCCCTTCTCCTCGGCGATGACACGTGCGGCTTCCTGCAGTCGCAGCGCCCGCCGCGGATAGCCCAGACGGTCCCAGCGCTGGAGCACCTCGGCGGTGGGGGCCGCCGCAAGATCTGCCGGCGTCGGCCAGGCTGACATCCACTCCCGCCAGCGCGGTTCGACTCGGGACACCGGAGTCTGCTGCGACATGATCTCGCTGACGAGGACGGCCCAGGCACTGGTCTCGGGATGCCTCCACGGAAGGTCCCGGGCAGCCGATTCGAACCAGGAGATGATCGTTGACTGCACACGTCGGAGCACCGGCTCGGCCACCTCAGGGAAGGGCGAATCCGATGTCGACGGAGTCGATTCGGGACTGACTCGGTGTGTCATTTGGATGCTCATTCGCAATTGCCTAGGCTCAAAGCGATGACTCCTTCCAATCGTGGTTCGCACCCGCAGCGAGCTGCTGGCCAGCCCCGCCAGTCTAGCGGGAAGCTGCCTGCCCACGTGTACCGCAGACGCCGCATTACGCTGGCCGTGTTCAGCCTCGTAGTGCTCGGACTGCTGGTGCTCGGCATCGTCGGCATCGTCAAAGCGATCGGCAGCAGTGGGGGAGACGACGGCGAAGTCTCGGCCGAACCTTCGGAGCAGGAGACGACGACGGCGGCGCCTGTGCCGGATAAGAAGGCCGCGAGCGGCGAGTGCCCCGAGGACAAGATCTCGCTTAAGGCGAAGGTCGACCCGGAATCCGTCAAGGACGGTGACGAGCCCGAGTTCGGGATGGTCATCGAAAACAGCCATGACGCGACCTGCCTCATCGAGGTCGGCACGAAGAAGCAGGAGTTCGTCGTCAAGAAGGACGGCAACGTGGTCTGGTCATCGAAGTACTGCGCCGCATCGAAGGATGAGAACGCTGAGGTCTCGACCGAGTTCGCGCCGCAGTCGGAGAAGACGGCGAAGCTCAAGTGGAATCGTATCCAGGTCGACAAGAATTGCAACAAGACGAACAAGGACTTCGCATCCGGGGACTACGAACTCGTCGTCAAACTCGACGACAAGGCGAGCAAGCCGGCGAAGTTCGAACTGGAGAAGAGCGCCGCCGAGAAGGAGAAAGACGAGAAGGCGGCCGACGAGAAGAAGGCCGAAGAGGACAAGAAGAAAGCCGACGAGGACAAGAAGTCCGATGACGATGAGGGCTGAACCTCACGCTCCGCGGTAGGAACCGACTCCCCACGAATTTCCGTCATGGTCGCGGAAGTCGAACTCGCGGCCGCCGTGCTCCTGCGTCGCCACTGGTCTGACGATGGCGTGCCCCATGTCGACGATCTCCTGGTAGAGGCGGTCGACTTCACGTTCGGTGTCGACGACGACGTAGATCGAGCTGCCGCCGACGGCGTCGAGGGCGGATCCGTCATTGCGGACGGAGCCGATCATGATCCCTCCGGTGTCGCCGAGCGCGAACTCGGCATGCTCGACGACCGTCGGGTCGTCCTCGTTGCGGACCAGCAGACGCTCAGTGAACCCGAGCGTGAGCAGCAGGGAGATCGTGGCCTGCGCATCCGAGGTCCTCAATGCCGGAAAGACTGTCGTGGTCATACCTCCAGGATGCTCTATTCGGGAGCGAAAGTCCCGAACTTTCTCTCATATGGCCCGCGCCGGGTACCCGGGAACCGCGGAATCCGAGGCGGCAATGACCGCCTCGGGCATCGGACCTCGGAACGTCGGTCAGGCGGTCTTGAGCAGGACCTGCACCGCCTCGGCGATGTGCTCGCATTCCTTGATCTTCATATTGTCCGGCGCCGGCACATTGCGCATGGCTTCCTTCGCGACGATGGCATGGGTGATCCCCAAGCGTCTGGCCTCGTTGAGTCGCTGCCCGAGGTTGGGGACGTTGCGGACTTCGCCGGACAGACTGATCTCACCGATGCCGACGAACTTCGTCCACATCGGTCTGCCCAGCGCCGCCGAGGCCAGGGACAGGCAGATGGCGAGGTCGCTGGCCGGTTCCGTCAGCTTCGCTCCGCCGACGGTGGCGGCGAAGACATCCGATTTGGCCAGCTGGACGCCGGGGATGTTCTGGCTGAGTACGGCCAGCATCATCGCCACTCGAGAGGAATCGACTCCGGAGACGGACCGCCGTGACTGACCCCCGGCTGACTCGGTGATGAGAGACTGCACCTCGACGAGCAGTGGACGCTTGCCTTCCTGCGTCACGGTCAGGCAGGTGCCCGGCGGGTTCGATCCGCTGCGGGAGAGGAAGAGACCGGAGGGGTCTTCGAGACTCTTGATCCCGTTCTCCTCCATGTCGAAGCAACCGACGTCGTCGGTGGGACCGAAGCGGTTCTTGACCGCTCTGAGCATGCGCAGACGCGAATGCTTTTCGCCTTCGAAAGTGCACACGACGTCGACGAGGTGCTCGAGCAGACGGGGACCGGCGATCGTGCCGTCCTTCGTGATGTGGCCGACGAGCACCGTGGGCAGCGATCTGGACTTCGCCTCCCTGATGAGCGCCGCCGCGACCTCCCGGACCTGGGTGACGCCTCCGGGAACTCCCTCGACCTCCGAGGACGCGAGCGTCTGGATGGAATCGACGATGAGCAGTTCGGGCGCCTCGGCCTCGATCATGCCCAGCACCGAACCGAGATCGGTCTCCGCGGCCAGCAGCAGCGAGTCTTCGAGGGCGTTGATCCGCTCGGCGCGGAGGCGGACCTGACCGGCAGATTCCTCACCGGTGACATAGAGGACCTTGGTGCCGAACTTCGCGATGCGGGCGGCCACGTCGAGCAGCAGCGTCGACTTGCCGACGCCCGGTTCTCCGGAGAGGAGGACGACGGCGCCGGGGACGATTCCGCCGCCGAGCACCCTGTCGAACTCGCTGACGAAGGTTGATCGTGCCTGTGCTTGGGAGGAGTCGACCTCGTTGATCGATTTCGCTCCCGAGGACTTCTTGACCTTGGTCTTCACCTTCGAAGCATTCGCGCCCTTCTCCTCGAGGGTGCCCCAAGCCTGGCATTCGGGGCAGCGCCCCAGCCATTTGACGGTCGAATAGCCGCATTCGGTGCAGGTGAATGACATACCGCAATTCTGGCACGAAGGGCTGACACGGGGCGCCAGGATGGTTCAGAGGTTCGGAGGTTCAGAGTCGCTTCTCGACGAGCACCGTGTCCCGCCACCGGCCTGTGAAGGGGCCATGGGACATCAGACCGATGCGTTCGCGATGTCCGACCACCCGGAATCCGGCTCGTTCGTGCATGCGCAGACTCGCGGTGTTTTCGGGGAAGATCGACGCTTGTAGAGTCCAGAATCCGTTGTCGAGGGCGCGTTTCGACAGAGCGGAGAGCAGCGTCGTGCCGACACCTCGGCCGGTGGCGGTCGTAGCGACGTAGACGGAGTGCTCAAGGACGCCGCGATAGACCTTGCGGTCCGAGGTCGGGGCGGCGGTGGCCCAACCGGTCACCACTCCGTCGGGCGCTGTGTCGTCGGGTCGCGTGGCGACGAGGCAGAGTTCGGGGATGTGGGCAGCGAAGAACTCTTCGCGACTCGGCGGGGCGGTGGCGAACGTGGCGTTGCCGCCGGCGATGCCCTCGGCGTAGATTTCCGCGACCGCAGGCCAGTCGTCAGCCGCCATCGTTCTGATCGTCATTGCCGATCAAGGCCTGCTGTGTCCGCGCCGAACAGTCGCATCAGGACCGTCAGTCGAGTGTGGTGAGGATTCGGGGCCCGTCCTCGGTGATGGCGATCGTGTTCTCCGAGTGCGCGCCGTTCGACCCGTCGGCCAGGCGTAGAGTCCAGCCGTCCTTGTCGACGGTGAGCTTCTTCGAGGTGAAGGACCACCAGGGCTCGATGGCCAGGGTGAGGCCCGGCTTGAGGACGAGTCCGCGACCGCCCTTGCCGCGGTTGGCCACGTGCGGGTCCTCGTGCATCGTGTGACCGAGTCCGTGGCCGCCGAAGTCGAGGTTGACCGGGATGCGCTGTTCATCGGCGACGTCTCCGATGGCCTTCGAGATGTCGCCGAGGCGGTTCCCTGCCTGGGCGGCGTTGATGCCGGCCTCCAGCCCGTTCCAGGTGGAGTCGATGAGTCGCTGATCCTCGTCGCTGCCGTTTCCGACGACGACGGAGCGTGCTGCGTCGGCGACCCAGCCGTCGATGGATACGGCGAAGTCGAGCGTGAGCAGGTCGCCGTCCTTGAGGACGTAGCTGTGCGGCTTGCCATGGAGGACGCCGTCATTGACCGACAGGCAGATGACGTTGCGGAACGGGCCTTCTCCGAAGGACGGAGCATAGTCCCAGTAGCAGGACTTGGCTCCGGCGTCCTCGATGAGCTTCCGGGCGCGCTTCTCCAGGTGCATGATGTCCATGCCGGGTTCCGCGATCTCAGACAGTTCGGCCAGAGTCTTGGCGACGAATCGGCCGGTCACCGCCATCTTGTCGATCTCGGCGGGTGTCTTCAGCTCAATCACGGGGTCTCCTTCGGCGATGCGCGAGGTATCTGCAGTGCGCGAGTGGGCACTGGTGCGCGCCGATTCAACGGTGCGCGGGGCAGCCGACAACGCGCGTTTCACTATCGATTCTAGTCGCAGTCGCCCTTGACATCGCGATCCGGGGTACATCCGTGACGAACCAGACAGGCGCGAGTGCCCAGGGGGCTCGCGGCGCTCTTCGGGCTCGTGGCGCTCTCGTTCAGGTGCGCGACGCTCGTTCAAGCGTCCACGCACGCACTGAGCCTCCCGCGAGCTCGTTCAAGGGTCAGCGACAACTGTCGAATCGTCGTCGGTTCGATATCCGCGCTAACCCTTGAGCGAGGAGAAGCCGTCGGCCTACAGAGCTCCGAAAGTGTAAGGAAGCTTGTGAATGAGGGTGTGCGCGCGTAGGGTGCGGGGCATGAGGAACATCATTACGGCGTTCTGTGTCGGCATGAGCCTCGCGGGCTCGGTGCTCTCAGGCGAAGAGGATCTCCGTACCGGCGGACCCTGGGTCCTCACACTCATCGTGTTCCCCGCGTGCGCTTTGATCTGTCTGGCAACGCTGCTGCGGGACCACAGAAAACGATTCTCAGCCGCTGACCGAGGCTCGGACTCCTCGGCATCGAACTCCTCGGCATCGAACTCTTCGGTGTCGGGCACCTCGGTGTCGGCTGATCAGGGTCGAGGGAGCGCAGTACACCTCAACTGAGGTGGCTGTGTTGCCTCTTCGGTCGAGCGACCAGCCAGCAGATCGGCCCGATGAGCGGGAGCAGGAAGGCGATGATCACCCACGAGACTGACTGGGCCCCACCAGCTCGGGCTCAAGCACTCGTTCGAGGGCTCGCGACGTTCGTTCAAGGGTCAGCAGCAAATATCGAGTCGTCGACGGTTCGACATTCGCGTCAACTCTTGAACGATGTGGGAAGTGGCTGGCGGAGCGGCGCGCCATGCAGCCGGTAGTTGGTGAAACGCCGCGGGCGGCGGCTGGCGGAACAGCGCGCGAGGCGGCGGCTGGCGGGATGGCCCCGACCTGCGGGAGGACGCGCGACTACCCGTGCCGTCCCGCCGAGCAATTTGACTCGCGTCTCAGAGGAACTCGACGCCCTGGGCCAGCGGCAGTTCGCCCGAGTAGTTGATCGTGTTCGTAGCCTGCCGCATGTACGCCTTCCACGAATCGGTGCCCGACTCACGGCCGCCGCCGGTCTCCTTCTCGCCACCGAAGGCCCCGCCGATCTCCGCACCCGAGGTGCCGATATTGACGTTGGCGATGCCGCAGTCCGACCGGGCCAGGAACCTCTCGGACTCCGCGAGCTCCGAGGTGAAGATCGCCGAGGACAGTCCCTGCGGCACGTCGTTGTGGATCTCGAGCGCCTCATCGAGGTCCGAATAGGTCACGACATAGAGGATCGGAGCGAAGGTCTCATCCTTCATCACCGCGGTCTGCCCTGGCATGCGCACGACAGCCGGTTCGACATAGTGCGCGTCGGGACGCTCGTCGGCCAACACCCGGCCGCCGCCGCACAGCACCGTGCCGCCCTCGGACTCGGCCTGCTTGAGTGCCGAATGCATCGCCTCGTACGATCCTTCGTTGATGAGCGGTCCCACGAGCACCCCGTCATCAGTCGGCGAGCCGATGCTCAGCGTCCGATACGCCGCGACGACCTTGTCGACGAAGTCATCGGCGATCGACTCGTGCACGATGAGCCTGCGCAACGTCGTGCAGCGCTGACCGGCGGTGCCGGCGGCCGCGAAGACGACCCCGCGCAGAGCCAGATCGATGTCCGCGCTCGGGGCCACGATCGCGGCATTGTTGCCGCCGAGTTCGAGCAGGATCCGGCCGAAGCGCTCGGCCACCAGGGGGCCGACCTCGCGCCCCATCCGCACCGAACCGGTCGCCGAGACCAAGGCCACGCGCTCGTCGCGGACCATGACGTCACCGATGTCCCGGCCACCGATGAGGATGGGTGCGAGATTCTCCGGCGCCCCCACCTCGGCGGCGGCCTGAGCCAACAGGGACTGTGCCCCGAGGGCGGCGAGGACCGCGTTCTCCGAAGGCTTCCACACCACCGCGTCACCGGCGACGAGCGCCAGCGCGGTGTTCCACGAGTACACGGCCACGGGGAAATTGAACGCCGAAATCACCCCGACGACGCCGAGCGGATGCCACGTCTCCATGAGCCGGTGACCAGGACGTTCACTGGGCATGGTCCTGCCCCACAGCTGCCGGGACTGACCGAGTGCGAATTCGCAGATATCGATCATCTCCTGCACTTCGCCCGCGGCCTCCGATGGAGTCTTGCCGGCCTCGACGGTGATGATCTTCGCCAGCTCCTCCTTGTGCTCGCCGAGCAGGTGACCCCAGCGCTGAACCAGCTGACCGCGCACGGGAGCGGGCACATCGCGCCACGCCTCGAAGGCCCTCTGTGCCGCCGCGATCTTGTCCGCAGTGGTCTCCGCAGTGTCCGCGGCGATCGTGCCGAGGTCCTGTCCGGTGATGGGGGAGCGGGCAGGCAGGTTCGCCGAGGCGGCCGAACCCTTGAGCGCGTCAGCGCTGACTCCGCAGGCGCTGAGCCCCGCGGTGAGGAGGTCGGTGATGGTCTGGTCGGTGGGCAGTGCGGTCATGGTGATCCTTTCGTCGTCTTCTGCGTCGATCGGCCCTTCGGCCGGTCGGTGGTGGTCTGTCGTTTCTGGGGCGGTCGAGTGGGCGAGGGTGAGTGCGTGCCGGTCAGATCACGTTGAGCTCCTTGCGCAGGCCGGTGGTCGCGAAGCGACGTTTGTCCATGGGGGAGACGTCGATGAAGGGTTCGCGTCCGGTCATGAGGTCGGCGACGACTTCTCCGACGGCCGGACCCATGAGGAATCCGTGCCCGGAGAAGCCGCAGGCATAGAAGAACCCCGGCAGTTCCTCGGCCTCGCCGATAAGGGCGTTGTGGTCCGGTGTCATCTCGTACAGACCGGCCCAGCCGCGCTTCGCCTCGATATCGCCGAGCTCCGGGGTGCGGGCCTCGATGTGTTCGGCCAGGGTGGCCAGCCAATTCGGATCCCGTTTGTCATTGAAGGACCAGTCGTCTGCCTCATCGGGGCAGCCGAAGAGCAGACCTGCTCCTTCCGGGTGGACGTAGTAGCTGGTCGTGAAGTCGATGGTGAAAGGCATCCTCGTCGTATCGAAGTCGACGGGTTCGGAGACCATGATCTCCCGCCGCAGCGGTCGGACCGGCAGGTCGACTCCGGCCAGCTCGCCGATGAGCCCGGACCAGGCTCCGGCCGCAGTCACGACCTGTGAGCAGGAGATGGTGCCGCGGTCCGTGATCACCGAGGTGACCCGACGATCGGTGCCGTTCCCGCTCCCAGTGTCGTCGCCGACCTCGAAGCCGGTGACCTCGCAGGATCTGAGCACTCGCACCCCGCGCTGACGGGCGGCGCTGATGTACCCGGACACGACCGCCTCAGGGGTGCAGTGACCGTCACCGGGGTTGAAAGCCCCGGCCACGAGGCCATCGGTGTTCACATACGGGGCCAGTTCGGTCACCTCGGCGACGGTGAGCATCCGCGAATCGAGTCCCATCCGCTGCTGCAGGGCCACATTGGCGGCGAACGCCTCGGCTGATTCCTCGGAATCGAGGAGGAAGAGGTATCCGTTGCGCACAAGGCCGATGTCGATGCCGAAGTCGGCTTCGAAGGTCGCGAGCACCTCGAGCCCGCGGGCCGCCAGCGCGATGTTGACCTCGTCGGAGAACTGGCATCGCACACCGCCGGCGGCCTTCGATGTTGAGCCGGAGCCGGGGGTGTCGCGTTCGACGATGACGATGTCCTCGACGCCGCGTTCGGCCAGGTGAAAGGCGATGGACGCGCCCATCACCCCGGCGCCGATGATGACGACCGAGGCGGTGGCGGGGAACGTGTCTTCGGCAGTGCTCGGGGTTGACGGGGTTTCCATGAAGCACCTCGCTTTCTGCGACTGTGGCGACCATCATCGGTAGCCACGGCCGCGGAAGATGCCGACAGTGGTGTCGGCGAACTGTGTTGTGCCTCCATTGTGCTGGCGCTCACAGTTAAGGACAAGGGAGAGTTTGTGAACACTCTGTTCAGTGTTCCTAAAGACGGATACGATGCCTCCATGACCTGGACACTCGGGCAGCTGCGCACCTTCGTCACCGTCGCCGAACTCGGCTCGATGACGCGGGCGGCCGACCACCTCGGCTACAGCGTCGGCGCCGTGTCCCAGCACATCACCGCGCTGCGTAAGGTCGTCGCCTCCGACCTGTTCGTGCGCCGGGGTCGCGGACTCATCCTGGCCGAAGCCGGACGCACACTGCTTCCACGAGCACGCAACATCCTCGCCGCACAGCAGCAGGCAGAGATGGCGATGCTCGGCCGCGACTTCCGCAGCGAGGCCATCGTCACGCTCGGCGTCTTCGGCTCGGCCTCGACGACGGCGCTGCCGCAGGTGGTGGCCAGGCTCAAACGGCGCCACCCCGACATCGAGGTCCGGGCTCGAGAGATCGACGTCGAGACGATGTCCGCGTCGGTCATCGACGGCGTCATCGATCTCGGCATCGGGATCAACTATCCGGCCGTGCCGCTGCCGCCGATGCGGGGGCTGCGCTGGGAAGCCGTAGCCGCGGAGGACTTCGGCATCGTCGTGCCCACCGGTCGTCCCCGCCCGTGCGCGGCCGAGCTCGCCGAGGCCGACTGGATCCTCCCACCGGCCGAGGAGCTCTTCGGCCGAGCGATGCGCTTGGCCACCTCGGCGATGGGGATCAATGCGAAGGAGACACACATCGTCACCGACACCGCGGTCGCGCTCGCCCTCGCCGGAACCGGGCTGGGGCTGACGTTGGCGACACCGATCATGATGTCCCTGGGCGGGCGTGGAGTCGAGCTCCATCCCGTCACCGAGGCGGGCGGCCGGGAGATCATCGTCCTGACCTCCCCGGATCCGAGCGAGCCGGTGAGTGCCGTCGCCGAGGTGGTCGCGGAGGTCTTCGAGTGAGCGTGATCAACCGCGCGGCCCGTCAGATGGGGGCTCCGGCCTAGGATGAGGTCATGAGCTTCGATCATCAGTGGGATAAGGTACGCAGGGCGAATCCTGATCATTCGGCGAACTATGCGCAGCGGTGGCGCAAAATGGTGGCCGCCGGTCACGACATCGGGGGAGAGGCCCGCTTCGTCAACGCGATGTCACCGCGCGGTGCCAGGATCCTCGACGCCGGCTGCGGAACCGGACGGGTCGGAGGTCTGCTCATCGAGGAAGGCCACACCGTCTACGGCGTCGACCTCGACGAATTCCTCATCTCCGTCGCCGAGGAGGACTATCCGAGCGGTGAATGGCACACCGGCGACCTCGCCGACTTCGACTTCGCCGAGGCGAACATCACCGACATCGACGTGGCCTTCTGCGCCGGACAGGTGATGTCGTTCCTCGACCCCGCCTCTCGGCGACAGACCCTGGACAACATCAATTCCACGCTCAAGCACGGCGGTCGGTTCGTCTCCGGCTTCGGTGCCGGACGCGGCTACGATTTCGACGACTTCGCCGAGGACATCAAGGCCGTCGGGATGTACGTCGACCAGCGGTTCTCGACCTGGGAACTCCACCCGTTCGAGCCGGGCAGCGACTTCCTCGTGCTCATCGCCCAGCGGCTGTGACGGGAGTGGGCATCTCGGCCTATGAGGATGACCTCCTCGCCGCGATCTACGACGAGGACAATCCCGATGGACCGGATCATGACTACTTTCGAGCGCTTGCTGATGAGCTGTCCGCAGCGACTATCACCGACCTCGGCTGTGGAACAGGAATTCTCACGGTCACCCTGTCCGGTGCTGGCCGCAGAATAATCGGCATCGACCCGGTTGCTGCCATGCTGTCGCGCGCAGCAGCTCGCCCGGGCGGCACAGGGGTCGAATGGCGATTGGGTATGTCTGAGCTGATCGACCGTGACGCCAACGATCTGATCATCATGAGTGGGAACGTCGCCATGCATATCCTCGGAAATGAGTGGACGACCAGTCTCGTCGATATTACGCGAGGGCTGAGACCGGGCGGCCGGCTCGTGTTCGAATCCCGCAATCCGCAGGCACGGGGATGGACCGCGTGGAATGCTCCGGCCGAAGTACGGCAAACGGCGGTCGGCAGACTGAGAGAGTCGGCGACTGCTTCTCAGCCGGACGGGAACGGAATCGTGACCATGGTCTGCTCGAACGATTTCATCGATGCCGGACACGCCGTCGAAACCACGCTTCGACTGCAGTTCCGATCACACGAGACCCTGACGCGGGACCTGGAAGCGGCCGGGTTGCAGATGGACCGTGTGTGGAGTGATTGGCAACGGACACCTTTCACTGGCACGGCCGCAGAACAGCTGATGGTCATCGAAGCGGTCAAGCCGGCGACTTGAGAAATCCAGATGACAACTGAGGAGAATCCATCATGATCTTCATCGTCGTGAAGTATGACGTGAAGCCCGAAAGCGTCGAGAAGTTCCCCGAGGCCGTGCGCGCTTTCACCGAGGCGACCCGTGCGGAACCGGGCAACCTGTGGTTCGAATGGTCGAAGAGCCTGGAGAACCCGAACGAGTACGTCCTCGTCGAGGCATTCACCGACGAAGGTGCCGAACCGCACGTCAACAGCGATCACTTCGCCGCAGGCCTCGAGGCCATGCGTCCGCACCTGATCTCGACCCCGAAGATCGTCTCCCGCAAGATCGACGGCGAAGGCTGGGACGAGATGGGCGAGCTGAAGATCGACTGACCCTTTCGGCGCTGCGTGAGATGAACGCGAAGTCGACGGGGAATCAGACTTCTGTAGATTTCTGCTGTTTTCCGGGTATCGGTGCGCGGAGAGCGCGTTTCAGCCTCTCGGCCGCAGGCAGGGAGTCCTTCTCCCTATCGGGGAGCGCTTCGTAGGTGTACGAGCTGACGGCGAGTGGCCTGCTCGTTCCGCTCAATGTGTATCTGACTACTGCCTCACTCTTATCGGACACCAGCAGGATCCCCACAGTTGGCGCGTGCTGCTTCTTTCTGATCAAGTCGTCGACGATGCTGACATAGAAACCCAGCTGGCCGGTTTGTTCGGGTGTGAAAGGTCCGGCTTTCAGCTCGACGACGATGTAACGCAACTGTTCTACATGAAAGAAGAGAAGATCGATGTAGAAGTCCCGACCGTCGACGTGAATATGCCGTTGTCGGTCGACGAAAGCCCATCCCGGACCGAGCTCCCGCAGGACTTCGACCATTCGGTCCACCAGAGCCTGCTCGATGTGGCGTTCGTCAACGTCATGCCCCAACGCCAGAAAATCGAAGACGAACGGATCCTTTGTCAGACTGTGCGCCATGGCAGAAGTCCCACAGCCTGTGGGACTTCTGCAGTCCACAACGGCCATGCGCGGGCGAAAGACCGCATGTAGAACAGATTGCTGCGCGAGAGTCCTTTCATATCAGGAAACGCGGAACGCAGGTCAGTTGCAAGGCGATCTACCACCCGGCTTCCCCAGGCATACTTCTTCTGTTGGTCCAAGACCGTACGCCCAATATTCCAGTAGAGACCGACAAGCTCTGTGTTCACGTTTCGCTGAGCGTCGCGCCTGGAAGTCTGCACCTGTTTCTTGATTGTCTGCAGCGCGTCCTTATATCCGGCGGGGAGAACGAGATCGGTATCCATTCATTGACCCTATCTGTCGGCACTGACGTGGAAACGGGCACAGAGATCACCATCGACGGGGGACTCACTGCCAAATAGACTGCTGCCATGGCGACGAAGGCAGTGAACATCGAGTCCATCGAGAAGGCGTTCGGCGAACCGTGGGCCACGACGCGACAGCGCCTCGAGGAGGCAGGTGGAGCATCGGCGAGCCACAAAGAGCTCGCCGATGCTCTCTACCCGCAGTTCGAGGGCGTCGTCGACAAGCACGGCTGGTGGGTCCAGGGCGCGGTCGTCGCCTATGAGCAGGAGATCGGCAGACGCGTACCCGGACAGCGAGCCGACGGCACCTTCGACGTCGCGGTGTCCCGCACCATCGCCGGGCAGCGCAGTGATCTCGTCGCCGCGCTCGCCTCCCACGTCGACGGGTCCATCAACGAGGTCGCGCTCACAGGCGAGCCACGCATCTCGGAGACAGCGAAACGATCCTTCTGGAGGGCGAACCTCGAGGACGGGACGAAGATCGAGATCGCGGCCGAGACGAAGTCCGAAGACAAATCGCTCGTCGTCATCACCGCCTCGAAGCTGCCGAGCCCCGAAGCGCTCGAGGACTGGCGGGCCTACCTCAAGGGCTTCCTCCAGCAGGTCTGAACGTCGCCGTGATCTGATCGTGCCTGAGGTCTGAGCAACTCCGGGCCTGTCAGTCACCGCCGACGATCGGATTCCACGTACCGAGGGCATGAGCGGCGACGATCGCGAGCACGCACACGCCCACCGCCGACACCACGACCACGAGATCGCGGGCGCCGAACGTCGAGCGCCTGCGCCACGTCCGACCTGGTCGTCCGAACGCTCGGCCCTCCATCGCCATCGCCAGCGTCGTCGCCCGCCTGATGGAGACGACGAGGAGAACGAAGACACCGCCGAACAGGCTTCCCATGCGCCGTGCCAGCGATCCTCCGGCGACGCCGCGAGCCCGCCGGGCCATCGACAGCACCTGCCACTCGCTGACGAGCAGCCCGAGCAGCCTGCCCGCGGCCAATACGGAGATGACGACGACCTCGGGCAAGCGCACGTGCTGGATGAGTGCATCGGCGAGGTCGCGCGGGTCGATCGTCGAGGCGAGCACGATGAGCGGAGTCGCCAGGGCCAGAGCACGGACGAAGATCGCTGAGGCTGCCCCCAAGGACCCGGTTGTCATGAGGATCGGGCCGAAGTCGACGACCACGGCACCGGTCTTCTCCGCCAGGATCGCCGTGCCCCACGCCGCGAGCAGGGCACCGGCCGGCAGGAACCACAGCCGCCGAAGCGCGGCCCCAAGGTCGAGACCCGAGGCAGGAAGGCTGAGCAGGGTGAACGCGAGGACGACGCCGGCGGACACGAGATCGATGCTCAGCAGCGCCCCGACCATGAGCACGAGGGGCACGACGATCTTCGTCAGCGGATTGCACCGCACCAACGCCGTCGACCTGACCATGGGAATGAGCTGGCCGGGATCCTGGACGGGTGCGGCCGCCTCGGCGGTGGCACTTCGGTCACTCAACGCGCTCACCTCTCACCTGGTTCCGGGAACCCGGCACACGCGTAAATGAAGCGGCGGACACACCTGCAGCGGAAGCACTCTCGGACGAAGCGGCGGACGATTCCACAGCTGCGCCGAGGGTGATCCTGCGGGCACCGATGGCATCGAGGAAGCCATGATCGTGACTGACCGCGACCACCGCCGCCCCTCCGGTCAGCGCATCGAGGAAGAGTTCGACGAGGCCGGCCCAGGTCAGCGCATCCTGACCGAACGTCGGTTCGTCGACGATGAGGACCGCCGGGCGCGGGGCGAGCATCGCCGCGACTGAGAGCCGGCGCTTCTCCCCGCCGGAGAGACTGTGCGGATGCGCCTCGGCCAGATCGCCGAGGCCGAGCACCTCGAGCAGTTCGGTCACCCGGGACTCGACGGCGCCGGCCGACCAGCCCGCCAGCCTGGGGCCGAGCTCGAGTTCGGCGGCCACGCTCGCGGTGAGGAACTGATGCGCGGGCTCCTGGAAGACCATCCCGATGCGCGGAGCCAAGTAGGCCGAGGGCCACCGATACGGGCGGGCATGGTTCGCCCCGCCTCGGCGACCGGCCCCGTCCCGCAGGCCCACCTCGGCGAGGACCTCACCGGTGAACTCGGGAATGAGTCCGGCGAGCGTGAGCGCCGTCGTCGACTTCCCGGCACCGTTGGGACCGACGATTCCGATGGCCTCACCGGCACGGATGTCGAGATCGATGCCCGTGGCCGCAGGTACTTTCGCGCCGGGCCGGGCGACGCCCAGGTCGCGCGTGCGCAACAGCACCTCACCGGGAGCCGCTGAGGTGGCCCGTGCGCCCGCAGGGGAGGGGAGCCGAGTGACCGAGGCCTGGGCGGCCACCTCGGCGGCCTCGGGATCCTCGGGCACCCAGATCCCACCCTCACGCAGCAGCCCGGCCAGGTCCGGGTCCCCGAAGACCTCGCGTGGTGCGCCCTGGGCCACTACACCCTCGCGCCCGAGGATGATGACGGTGTCGACGAACTCGAGCCACAGCCCCACCCGATGTTCGACGATGATCATCGTCGCCGAGGTGGCGGCCCGGAGGGCGAGGATCGCATCCCGCACGCTCGGGGCGGATTCGGGATCGATGTTCGCTGTCGGTTCGTCGAGGACGATGACCTCGGGCGACATCGCATGGATGCCGGCCAGAGCGAGGCGCTGCTTCTGCCCGCCGGACAGGGCAGCGGTGGGGCGATCCTCGCGGAGGTCGAGGCCCATGGCAGCCAGCGACGCCGGAATCCTGACCTCGATATCACGTGCCGGCACGCCGAGGTTCTCCATCCCGAACGCGACGTCATCGCCGACCCGGGAGAAGATCACCTGGGATTCGGGATCCTGGAGCACAATCCCGGTGTCACCTCGGCGCGGGTCCGGGACGGCACCGCCGATCAGCAGCTCACCGGCGGCCTCCCCGGATTCGGTGGGCAGGACTCCGGCGATCGCGTGCAGCAGGGTCGTCTTCCCCGCCCCCGAGGGGCCGAGGAGCAGGACCGTCGAGCCCGCGGCGATATCGAGATCGAGGGGACCGACGGCAGGAGTGTCACGGTCGGCGTGCGTCCACGCATACCCGCGCGCCGTGATCGGCAGCGCCATCAGCGCAGACGGCCGGAGGCGAACGAGCTCAGCGCCCCGGTCTTCGCAATCGTGCGGTAGGCGAACCAGGCGCCGATGCCGGAGATGACGAGACCGGAGATGATCGCGCACACCGCGTACGCCGCCTGGAAGCCGAACTGCCATTCGGCGTTGTACATGATGTTCTCGCTCACGGCCATGAACGCCGCAGCCAACACCCCGGACAGCGAAGTGACCCAGAGAGTGAACCGCCGGTAGCCGAAGGCGGCGAAGACGAGTTCGGCACCGAGGCCCTGCAGGAATCCCGACAGCAGCACGGTGGCCCCGAAGTGGGATCCGAGGACAGCCTCGACGATGGCCGCGATGAGTTCACACAGCAGGGCCGCACCGGGCTTGCGGATGATCGCGCCGGCCAGAGGACCGGCGAGGACCCACAGTCCCGCGATGAGGCCGATCGAGGGCGGGAACGCCTGGAACGCGAGTTCGAGGACCTTCCAGCTCAGCGCCAGCACCCAGAACACCAGCCCGACGGCGATGCCGAGCACGGCGGTGGTGACATAGTCGACGACCCGCCATGACTTCGTCTTCGGCGCCAAAGTGTGGACGGGTGCGGCAGCCGTTGTGCGATCGGACGTGGTGGTTCTCGGCATTGTGCCTCCTCATGCAAGGAGGGGTGAAGAGTCTCGACTTCCTTCGGCGGTGCTAACCGCATCAGGTTCGAGGGTCTGCAGCTTCTTCTGCACTCTCAGCGCCCCTGACGGCGCTCCCCTGTCGTAGCCACCACTGTACAACAGGGCAGCGAACGTGCGGAGGTGCCGATGACCGCTCAGCTGGGAACGACCATCACCGGGCCTGCAGCATGGTCGAGGACACCGCGGGAGACCGAGCCGAGCAGGGCGGACTTGATCCGCCCACGCCCGCGGGTGCCCATGACCAGCAGCCGTGCGCGCCCGCTGGCATCGGCGAGGACCTCCTTGGGATCGCCCACCGGCACCGAGGCGGACACAGGCAGGTCCGGGAACTGCTCACCCAGCTCGGTAGCCTCCTTCTCGAGCCCGGCGGCGATCTGCTTCTGTCGGCGTCCGGTGACCTCGGAGCTGAGTTCGAGCTCGGGGTACCAATAGAGCCATTCCTCACCGGCGGGCAGCACCGCGACGACCTCGAGAGCCGCCCCGCGGACGGCAGCCTCGGCGGCCGCGGTGAACATCGCGACCCGGCCCGTGTCCGAACCGTCGACGGCGACGATCACGGGACCGTCGGCGGCATCGATGGCCGTGGCGTGGTGCGGCACAACGATGGTCGGGCAGTGCGCATGCGCGGGAAGGGCGGTGGACACCGAACCGAGGACGCGCCCCATGAAGCCGCCGCGGCCGCGGGCGCCGACGACGGCGATCTCGGCTGATGAGCTGAGGGTGACGAGCACCCCGGCGGCGTCGCCGGGAGCAGTGCGGAAGCTCTTCTCACCCGGGTGATCGCGAACGAGTTCGACCGCCTCGGCGAGGGTCTCCTCCGCTGCCCTCTTCGCCCGGTCGTCTTCGGGTTCGTTGGGGATGGAGGCCATGTTCGGGTAGATCATCGTCGGCAGCGCATACGCGGTGACGACGGTCAGCGGGATGGACCGGCTCCGTGCTTCGGCGGCTCCGAAGCGCACAGCCTGGGCGGCGAGTTCGGAGCCGTCGAATCCGACGAGGACCCCGAGTTCGCGGTTGAGACCCGACTCGGTGGGACGTGCTTCGGTGGGACGTGCTTCGGCTTGGCGGGACTGGGCAGACATCGCAGACCTCTCGATCGGGGCCTGGCCAACCCTGAACGCCGACGACGGCCCCGATATGCGGTATCGTCCGCGTCACCTCCAGTCTACCAACGCGATTCTACGACGTGTAGAAAAATGCGCGGGGGTGGAACCCTGCGTCTCAGATCGGGAAGCCGAGGTGGGTGAGTGCGGTCTTGAGGATGAACTCCTGGCCGTGGCACAGCTCGCTGGTGATATCCGTGCGCAGGGTCTCCTCGGGAGTCAGCCAGTCATTTCGTCAGCTCTCGTGGACTTTTAGTGTCCGCTCAAGTGGATGGGCCGCCAGAATGAAGAGGTCCGGGGCTCGGTTCCCGCAGGCGGCTTGGCGATGCCACCGATCAGCGAATGCTGATCAGGGGGGCTTCTTTATCTCCTCGCGCTATGGCGCTCGCCTTTGCGTAACAGTGTCAACGCTGGACTAGGGCATGTCTCCTTTATTGGCGGAGCCATGTCAGGATCGCGCTGATCACGACAGCCGCTCGATACGTGATGGCGAGCTTGTCGTATCTCGTCGCTAACCCCCGCCATTGCTTGACGTAGGCAAACGAGCGCTCCACGACGTTGCGGTTCCGGTAGACACCGGCGTCGAACACTGGCGGCCGGCCACCTTTGCTGCCGCGCTTCTTCCTGGTCGCGATCTGGTCTTTTTTCTCCGGGATCATCGCCCGGATGCCGCGCGAACGCAGGTAGTCGCGGTTGCCTTTGGACCCATAAGCGCGATCCGCCAGAACGGCGTCCGGACACGTGCGAGGACGACCACCGCCAGCCCGCGGTACTCGGATATCAGCCAGGACCTGCGGCAGGATCACCCCGTCGTGACGCTGTCCGCCGGTGACCACGACAGCCAAAGGTCGACCCTTGCCGTCGACGGCGTGATGGATCTTCGTCGTCAGCCCACCACGTGAGCGACCGATGCCGTGCCCGGCGGGTTCACATTCCGAATCAGGCAGATTCTTGTAATTCGACGTAGCCCCCTGTGTCCTGGTCAGGGCGGGTCGTGTTCGTCGCGTGCTGGTGAGCACGATTGATGGTGCCATCGACGGAGATGTTCCAATCGATGTCACCGGCAGCATCAGCATCGGAAAGCACCCGAGCTAAGACTCGGTCCCAGGTGCCGTCGGCGGCGTAGCGGCGGTGGCGTTTCCATACTGTCTGCCAGGGCCCGAAGTGCTCACGTGGCAGGTCGCGCCAGGCGATGCCGGCCCGGTAGCGGTAGACGATTCCTTCGACGATTCGGCGATTGTTCTCAAATGGTCGGGCTCTCTTGCCGACATTCGAGGGCAGAAGTGGTTCAATCTTCTCCCACTGCTCATCAGTGAAGACTCGGTGTCGTTGCTGTGTAGTCACGTCTCCACCGTGCCAGTCCTGGAATGGTCAATAAAGGAGACACGCCCTAGCTGCCCGATCTTCATGCCGAGAGCTGTTCGACACTGCGAAGTAGACCCCTCAGCCGTATACGGGGGTGAGGAATGATTCTGCTCGTGCCGACCATTCGGCAGCTTCTGGTCTGCCCTCCGCTCCCCAGGTGACCGAAACGGGCAGTACACCGGCGACTAAGTAGGTGTAGTTCGGTTCAGGTTAGTGCTCTGCCTGTTCTATGGCGACGGGAGTGGTGTCGCCTGCTTGTTTGAGCCATACTGCTCCAGCGATGATCGCTGCCAGCCAGAGAGCCTTGGTCCAGGTCAGGCTCTCGTCGTAGAACACTGGGCCAAGCACAGCGGCGCCGACAGCTCCGATGCCGGTCCACACCGCGTATCCGATGCCGACGTCGATGTGTTTGAGCGCAAGGCTGAGAAAGAGCATGGTGAGGAGGAAGAACACGACGGCTGCGAACGACCAGACCGGGTTGGTGAACCCGACGCTGCCTTTGACTGACAGAGCGTACCCGATTTCGAAGCCGCCGGCGATCAGCAGGACACTCCAACCGCGACCCTTATGTCCGGTCTCATAAGAAGCGGAAGATGAGGTTGGAACGGTCATTAGTATCTCCTTACTGGGCTCTGGGGCTGCGATTCAAGAGTTCACGACAAGTTGAGACCGATGACTCCCGTGAGGATGACGGCTATGCCGAGCATCGCTCTCCACGTGAGCTTCTGGGATAAGAAGAGCACGCCGACGATAACGATTCCCACCTCGGCGAGCGAGGTCCACAGCGCGTAGCCGACGCCGACATCGAAAGTGAGCAGGGCGAGACTGAGGAATAGAGTCGCGATCGCGCCGCTGACGAGGGCAGCCGCCGTCCACCAGAGGTGCTTGAAACCGTCTGCCTTGTCGGCGGAAACCCCGACGACTATCTCGAATACAACCGCGAGGGCCAAGTAGAGCCAGCTCATGGCGCTGTTCCTCTCTCTATGGTGCCTGTTCGTGTGCCTATCGAAACAGGACCGTAGAGCCCCGGGTGCCGGCGGCCGGATCGATAGGGAACACGGCCCGATGTCGGGCGTATTCGGCGGTGTCAGTCTTTCCGAAGTTCGTTTTGGCTCTCACTCGGCTATTCTGCCGCGAGCTCGTGCGGTGAGACGTCGATGAGGACTTTGCCGGTGGTGCCGGACTGAACGGCATCGTGAGCGGCCGGAGTCTGTTTCAAACTGAATCGTGTCAGAGGGAGCCCTGCTTGTTCGCCTACAGGCAGAGCGCCGTCGTTGAGCGCGTTGACGATATCTTCGGCAGCGGCCGTCAGAGCTGCTTGGCCGACGGTGTACAGAAGGATGAACTGATACCGCGCATTTACCGTGAGATGTCGCCAGATGTCGAGGCTCAATGGCTCGCCTTCGGTGGCATAGACCGCGATGGAACCACGATTGGCCAGCACTGCCGAGTCGAGCTCGGCGTTGTCACCGGGGGCGACCTCGACAATCTGGTCTACTCCATCGGGGGCGACCTTCCGGATCGCGGCAGCGGTATCGCCCTCACGGTAGTTGATGACGTGGTGGGCGCCTGCTGCCGCGGCGAGTGTGGCCTTCTGTGCGGAGCTGACCGTGGTGATCACTTCGGCTCCTGCCCAGCGAGCCAGCTGGATAGCGGCGTGTCCGACTGCACCGGCCCCGCCGGCAACCAGGATGGTCTGTCCCTGAAGGGCTCCTGGGCCAAGACGTCCCGGGCCCAGTTCGCAGACAGTCAATGCCCTATGGGCAGTCATCGCTGGTACTCCGAGAGCGGCACCGATGTCGAAACTCGCAACGTCAGGAAGGTGGACAACCCTCTCCTGCGGCACCACCGTGTATTCCTGCGCGGTCCCGGTCGGGCGGTCGTGGGCGGCGAGGTGGACCCACACGCGGTCGCCGACGGAGAAACCACTGACCTCAGGTCCGATCGAATCAACGACTCCGGAACCGTCCTGGTTGGGCACTCGGGCTTGTCCTGATTCTGAAGTCACGGAACGACCTCCTGCGCGTCCTTTCCAATCCGTCGGGTTGACTCCGGAGACGACGACCTTGACGCGGATCTCTCCGGCTCCCGGGGTGGGCATCGGGAGGTCAACGACTTGGAGAACCGATGAGTCGCCGAACCGTGTGTGTGCAACTGCTTTCATTGTGGGCCTCTTCTGTCATGCCTAGCTGAGTGCTTGAGTATCGAATCTGTCGAGTTCGACAGCGAACTGCGTTCAAGCCTGCTTCTGTCTGGCATTACGCGGTGGTGCCACCACATCCGACAGTTCTGGGATCTCTCGCAGACGGCGTTCGTGTAGAGCCGAGATCGCCTCGCCGATCGTCGGGTCTGTGTCTTCGACGATGTCGAACATCGTGAAGTCATCGAGCAGGGGCCACCCGATCTTGTCAGTCTCCAAATGGGCGGGATGAGTGATGAACTCCCAGTAGGCGTCGAGGTCTCTGAGTACGAAGTTCGCGCCCCAGGTGTGGCGTTCGCCGTGCACCCGACCAACGTGAACAGAAGCAACCGTCGGCACTTCAGTGGCTTGTCGTCCGAGGCTGCTGAGAAGTTCATCGAGCTGTTCGTTCGACACTCCCGGTTTGACGGTGAATCGAATGATGTGGTGAATCATGATGCTCCTGGTGCGACGGCTTTGGGCGATGGGGTGCTGATCGAGTTGGGCAATGCAGGTGCAAGCGGTGCATTCGCTCGCTGGAACTCAGTACCAGTTGGGACCCAGTTCATGTTACTGCTAGACTATCCGTATGACAACTTCGTCCTCTCTTCGAGACCGCTCCCAAGCGCGGACCCGGCAGTCCATCATCGATGCCGCATACGAACTCTTTGATGAACGGGGTTTCGATGCTGTGAGCGTCTCCGCGATCGCTGAGCGTGCCGAGGTGGGGCGGACGACCTTCTTCCGCTACTTCGGCGATAAACAAGAAGTGCTCTTCGCGGACGAGGAGCGCGTCGCTGAACTGCTCATTGCTGGGGCGGCTAAGGCAAGGTCGGCGCCGACGGCGTCATTGGCGGCGTTCTATCGAGCACGAAGCGCATTACGAGAGGTGTCTGTCCATCTGGTCGCAGGCGGGGAGCGGTTTGCGCTGCGAGCTCGCCTCGTGGCTGAGAGCCCGTCTCTGAGGGACCGGGAGGAGCGGAAGCTGCTGTGGTTGACGGAGGTTCTTGCTGAAGCGTTGAAGCAGGGAGGTGCCACGGCAAAGGATGCGACGTTGTCAGCCGAGATCGCCTTCGGAGTATTTCGGGCCGCCAGATATAACGGTTCGGTGGGCAATGGCGACCTCGTTCGGCGCCTCGACGACGCTTTCGAGTGGGCAGATCGAGTGTTTGAGCCGTAATCAACCGATCTGCCTGATGTCCGGGGTTCGGCCGGATCTGAGCGCGGACGCGATGAGTGGGAGGGGGCGGTGACCCCGTCTCTCACCGGCTTCTTCGACGCCTGGCTTGCCATGGTCTCCTTCACGGCCCCGGCCTCGGGCCCCTTTTAAGGGCGGTTTGGTCGGGCCGATGGGACACAGCCGCGGGCGTGCGATCGAATAGCACAGAAAGGTACCCGTTTCCTGGCCAGGAATGTTGACTTCGAACACCACCATTTTCCCGGTTCAGGAGGGGCGTTTCCATTACACGCGCGGCTCGATACGGCTACGCGCATCGGCGGATCAAGGCTGAGCCGACGACGGCCCCGATATGCGGTATCGTCTGCGTCGCCTCCAGTCTACCAACGCAATTCTACGACGCGTAGAAAAATGTGCGGGGGTGGAACCCTGCGTCTCAGATCGGGAAGCCGAGGTGGGTGAGTGCGGCCTTGAGGATGAACTCCTGGCCGTGGCACAGCTCGCTGGTGATATCGGCGCGCAGGGTCTCCTCGGGAGTCAGCCAGTCGAGGCTGAGCGCGTCGGCGCGCGGAGTGCACTCACCACGGACCTCGAGGATGAAGCACATGGAGATCGCGTGCTGCCTCGGATCATGCAGCAGGGACGAGCCTTCGGTGGGGAAGTACTCGGCGATGTGGAACGGCGAGATCGCCGGGGGGATGACCGGCAGCGCCATCGGGCCGAGGTCGTTCTCGGCGTGACGCATGAGCGCTGAGCGGATCGTCTCGTGGAAGCGGATGCGTCCACCGACGACCTCCCGGCCGAGCGTTCCGTCGTCGAGGCTGCGCAGCAGCAGACCGATGCGCTCGACGTTGCCTGATTCGCCCACCCGCACGGGGATCGCATTGACGTAGGGGATCGGCATGCGCCTGCGCACGCGGGCGAACTCCTCGTCGTCGAACCAGTTCTCGTCGAAGTCCAGGGCAGTGCGAGTCATGCAGTCATCGTCCCACATCGTGGGCGCAGGCAGAAGTGCCGCGGGGCCCATGTTGGTGAACCAGCACACACGTCGGGTAAAATATCTTGACGTCGAGATAAATTTCCGACCGGCAGGCACCTGCCCACGTGACGTGGCCTACAGTTGTGTCAGCACTTTCCGACCAGAACCGGTCAAGGACTATGAAGGGGTATCCATGATCAATCATGAAGTCCGCACTCATAAGAGCTCAGAGAACCTGGCTCGAGAAGATCAGCTCGCCTGGAAGATCGCAGAAGTCGCCTCCGATCCGACTCCCGTGGACGCCGATGTCACCGAGATGGTCATCAACCGGGTCATCGACAACGCGTCCGTCGCAGCCGCCTCGGTGCGTCGTTCGGCCCCGAAGCACGCCCGTGAGCAGGCGCAGACCCACCCCTTCAGCCCGGGCGCTGCCATCTTCGGCCTGCCGCTGACCGACCGCTTCTCCCCGGAATGGGCCGCATGGGCCAACGGCGTCGCCGTGCGCGAACTCGACTTCCACGACACGTTCCTCGCCGCCGAATACTCCCACCCCGGCGACAACATCCCGCCGGTCCTCGCCGTCGCCCAGCAC